>JAFGHD010000041.1 GCA_016939365.1 Bacteroidales bacterium
AGATGATCAGGGGCATGTTTCATGACAAGCTTTCTACAAACACTCATAAGATAATCAAAATCCTTCATTTCCAACATGCAGTATTCTTTAAGTGCAAATCTCACTTAGTTTTAAATGCCTCCTGCTTCTTGCATAAGTAATTAAAACCTGAAATCCTGCTTTATCCGGGTGATTTTCTATAAAACTTAAACTATATTTAAACTGGCAAAAAAGAACATTAATAAGATGAGTTATTTAGAAGAACTTTATTCGCTCGAGCATAAAACAGCAGTCATCATTGGCGGAGGCGGTGTGCTGGCCGGTTGCATGGCAGAAGGACTGGCCAAGGCAGGTGCTGACATTGTCATTTTGGATTTAAACCTGGAAAATGCCACGAAAAAGGCTGATGAATTAAAACAATTCAAAGTCAAAACCTCGGCCATCATGGTGGATGCTTCCGATAAGGCCGACCTGGAGCGGGCAGCGGCTCAGATCGTTGCAGTTTTTAGCTCGGTGGATATCCTGATCAATGCCCCGGGCATCAATTCGGCCACCCCCTTTCTCGAGATCAGTGAGGAAGAATACGAGAAGATCATGAACGTCAACCTGAAAAGCATGTTCCTGGCCTGCCAGATATTCGGTGGGAAAATGATCGAAAAGGGCCGGGGCGGTAGCATCATCAACATTGCATCCGTCTCCTCCGGACCGCCCCTTTCCAGGGTGTTTACCTACAGCCTTTCCAAGGCCGGCGTAGTCAACCTCACCCAGTTTCTGGCCAAGGACTGGGCTCCACATAACATCAGGGTGAATGCCCTGGCACCGGGGTTCTTCCCCGCTGAACAGAACAGAAAGATATTGACACAGGAACGCATTGATTCCATATTCCGGCATACCCCGATGAACCGCTTTGGTGACCCGGAGGAGCTGTTGGGTGCCACCATCTGGCTGGCTTCGGAGAAAGCCTCCTCCTTTGTTACTGGTGCTGTTATCCGCGTGGATGGTGGTTTTACAGCGATGACGATCTGATGGTTTCCTGAGACCCTGCTGACACGATGAATGATCAAGCCAATTTCGTTTTTCAACCAGTTGAAATCAAGGGAGTCACCTTCCGGAATCCCCTCTACATTGCATCCGGACCGACCACACGGACGATCCGGCAGGTGAAGCGGGCCGAAGAATGCGGCTGGGGCGGTGTGAGTTTAAAACTGAGCATCAGTCCGGAACCCTATATCAATCGCGAGCCGCGTTATGGCTGGTTCACCGATCAGGGGATATTTGCCTTTACCGCGGAAAAGCGGCTGCTGCCGGAACAATGCCTCGAACTGATCCGTCAATCCAGGCAGCAAACCTCCGACCTGGTGATCATGGCAAACATTACCTATGCCGGGGAAGAGGATATCCGTACGGGATGGGGCGGTTTTGCCAGGCAGTGTGAACAGGCCGGGGCCCACATCATCGAACTGAATATGTGCTGTCCCAATATGTCATACAATGTCGAGCTTTCAGGCAAGGAAGAAGTATCAGGTCCACGAACCGGTGCCAGCCTTGGCCAGGATCCCGAGGCCGTCAGCACCATCACAAGGGCAGTCAAGGAAAGCGTCTCCATTCCGGTTTTTGTCAAGCTCACACCCGAGGGAGGTAAAATAGCGGAAGTGGCGAAGGCCTGTTTCGAGGCCGGCGCTGATGCCGTCGGCACCACTGCCAACCGGCTGGCCATCCCGCCTTTCGACATCTACAATCCGGCCGCCTCGCCCTTTCACCTCCAGAAGGAATTGAGTCTGTCCTGCTTTGCAGGTGAGGCCATCAAACCACTGGGCCTGCGGGATGTCTACGAGATGCGCAGGCTCATTGGCCCGGGTCCGGTGATCACCGGCACCGGAGGAATACGGAACCATCGCGACGTCATCCAGATGGCCTTCATGGGTGCCAACCTGTTCGGGATCTGTACCGAAACGATCATCTCCGGTTTTGACCTTGTCCGTGATATGATAGACGGCATCCGGGAATATATGAAAGAGACAGGGTACAGCTCGCTGGAAGCGTTTCAGGGATCCATCGTCAACCAGCTTCAATCGGCAAAAACAGTCACCTTAAGCAAAGGGTATGCCCAGGTGAAGGACCGCACCCTTTCTGCTCCCTGCGTGGTGGCATGTCCCAACCATGTGCCGGCCCAGGGCTATGTCATGGCGGTGGCCAGGCAGGATTTTCGCAAGGCCTATGATCTGATTACCACGTCCAGCCCTTTACAGTCGGTCTGCGGCTATGCATGTACCCATCCCTGTGAATCCGCGTGTATTCGCGGAAATATTGATGAGCCCATCAGGATCAAGGAAATCAAGCGCTTCGTGCTCGAATACGGCAGGCAGCAGGGCTGGACACCTTCGTTGCAGGTCGCCGGAAAGAGGGATCAGAAAATAGCTGTCATAGGTTCCGGGCCTGCCGGTCTTTCGGCGGCATTTTACCTGCAGCTTGCCGGCTATGAAGTGACCATATTTGAGAAAGAAAAGGCTGCCGGAGGGCTGCTGAGGTATGGCATTCCGCGTTTTCGCCTTCCGGCCGCTGTGATAGACGATGAACTGGAGATGATCACCCGACTCGGGATCATTATTAAAACATCCCGGGAACTGGGAAAGGATTTCCAGATAGCTGATCTGAAACGGGACGGATTCCAGGCCGTTATCCTGGCAATTGGGGCTGCCCAAAGCCTTCCCCTGAATTTGCCCGGTGAATCCGCCAGGGGATACTATACAGCGTTGGAATTCCTGGAGAAGATCCAGCAGGGTGAACCTCCTGAGATCGGTGGCAGGGTGGTTGTCATCGGCGGCGGGTTCAGCGCAGTGGACGCTGCCCGGACCTGCCTGCGGTTTGGAGCAAAAGAGGTTTACATCGCCTATCGCCGGACAAAAGACGAAATGCCGGCCACCCCCGAAGAAGTTTTGGAGGCGGAAGAAGAGGGTGTGAAGATCATGTACCTGGTTTCGCCGAAACAAATCCTAGCCAACAAGAATAAAATTAAAAGCATCCGACTGGTGAATTTTGTGCTGGGGGACAAAGACGGCTCCGACCGGAGACGGCCGGTTGAGGTTGAGGGAACTGAATTTACACTGGAGGCAGATACGATCATTTCAGCTTTGGGACAGCAGCTGGATCAGCTGGCTGACAGTGAGCTGTCACTGATCATTAAAAACGGTGCCATTGAGGCCGATCCCAGGACTTTTGAAACCCCTGTGCCGAATGTCTATGCCATTGGAGATGCGGCATTGGGAGCAAGTGATATCATCTCGTCCATCGGCAGTGGCAAACGTGCGGCAGCCGCCGTTGATGCAAAACTTGCAGGCGCTGAGGCGGTGATCCGTCCGGTGGAGGAACTGAGTGAGGTCGACCGCAATCATGTCCTGGAGACAAAGGGCAACACACCGAGGAAAGCTTCCGTGAGTAACCATACCATGGAGCAGGGTGACCGGATCCGGCATTTTGAAATATACAGCCGCGCATTCACGGAGGAGGAAGCAGTGGAGGAAGCCGCCCGCTGTCTGAACTGTGGCTGCGGTGAAGGATGCATGATCTGTGCAGACATCTGCAATTCATTTGCCATCTCCAGTGTTGATCTCAAACCTTTTGTGAACAAGGATGAATGTGTCGGCTGTGGCATTTGCGTCTGGCGCTGTCCGAATGACAACCTGGAAATGATCGCCGGTGATTAAACGGGTTCAATGATGGAAAAACTGAGAATTGGTATCGTAGGCTCAAAATTTGCCGCCATGCTGCATGCCGAATCCTATCAAAGATGTCCTTCGGCCGAGATGCACGCTGTGGCGGCGATAGATAACCTGGACGAGTTTGCGGAACAGTACCGGATACCAAAGCGCTATGCTGGTTACCGGGAGATGTTTGAAAAGGAAGACCTGGATCTGATCAGCGTCTGTGTGCCGAATTATTTGCACAGGGAGGTTGTCGTATCGGCAGCTGAAGCGGGACTGAAGGGCATTATCTGTGAAAAACCGCTGGCCACTTCCATGGAAGACGGTCGGGAAATGGTCAGGGTCTGCCGCGACAGGCAGGTAAAACTGATGTATGCGGAGGACTGGATCTCTGCCCCGGCACTGATCAGGGCCAGGGAGATCATCCGGGAGGGCGGCATAGGGGACATCCTGTATGTGAAGGGAAAGGAAACGCATAACGGCTCACACTCTGTTTTTGCCCAACAGAAAAAATTCTGCGGAGGAGGAGCCATGATTCACCTGGGGATACATCCGATTGGTTTTCTACCCTGGCTTACCGGACAGGATATCAGGCAGGTGATGGGAATGGTTACAGGGGGTGGCGACGAAAATTTATTGCACAAGCATTACACTGGTGAAGACTGGGCGGCGGCCCTGCTGACTTTTGAGAATGGTGCCAGGGGCTTTGTGGAGGGTAATTATATTACCTGTGGTGGCATGGATGACAGGATCGAAATCTATGGCACTGAAGGGAACATCCATGTTGACCTGACCAAGGGATCGCCACTGTCTGTTTACAGCCGTCCCGGCTTTGATTATGCCGTTGAAAAGGCCGATTTCACCCATGGATGGACGCAACCGGCCGTCGACGAGTTCATGTCACTGGGCTATGTGAATGAGATTGCAAGGTTTGTGGAGTGCGTCCAGCAGGGTAATCCGCCTCCTGAAGGCACGAGCGGAGAAGATGGGCTGAAAGCCCTGGCGGTCACTTTCGCGATCTATGAATCGGCCCTGTCGGGACAGTTGGTTGAAGTTGATAAATACCTATAAATCAAATATTCAAAAATGGCAAAGTACAGTCTGGAACCTGTCAAGGTTCCGAAAGTCAACACCAGATTCAGGACCATTAAAACCCGTTTGCCGGTCCCTGAATCTCTCGGTATATTCAAAACACTCACCGAATCTGAACCACAGTCCATGATGGGTCAGCCCCCTGTGGTCTGGGACAGGGCCAAGGGTTTCCAGGTTTATGACAAATGGGGGAATAAATGGATAGACTGGTCGTCAGGGGTACTGATCACCAATGTCGGTCACGGGCGTAAAGAAATTATTAAGGGTCTGAGGAAAATACTGGACCAGCAACTGCTGGCGACCTACGTATTTGTCCATCAGAAAAGGGCAGTGCTGACAAAAATGCTGCAGGAGATATCTCCCGATCCTTCGAATTACCAGGTATTTCTCCTCTGTACAGGGAGTGAGGCCGTTGAGAATTGCATCAAACTGGCCAAAACCTATGCACTCCAGAAACATGGCCCGAACAAGAAATACCTTGTTTCATTCCACAATGCTTTCCATGGCAGGACCCTGGGCTCCCAACTGGCAGGCGGCATGCCGGGATTGAAGACCTGGATCGTTGACGAGGGCAGTACCTTTGTCCAGGTACCTTTCCCGGACGGTTATAAGAACGAGGACACGTCCTTCGACCTGTTTCTCAGCAGCCTGGAAAGCCAGGGCATCAATCCCGGTGATATTGCTGGTGTCCTGACAGAGACCTACCAGGGGGTCGGACCGGATTTCCTGCCGGTTGAATATGCCCAGAAGCTCGAAGCCTTTTGCCGGGAGCATGACATTGTGACCATTTATGATGAGGTTCAGTCAGGCTTTGGCAGGACCGGTAAAATGTTCGCCTATGAGCATTACGGCGTCAAGCCTGACCTGATCGCCTGCGGCAAGGGGATCTCTTCATCCCTGCCCATTTCGGCTGTGATCGGTAGAAAGGACATCATGGGATTGTATGCACCCGGATCGATGACATCGACCCATTCTGCCAGCCCGCTCCCCGTGGCGGCTGCCATAGAAAACCTGAAAATCATCAGGCAAGAAAAGCTGGTCAAACAGGCGCGTAAATTGGGTGATGTATTGAAACCCGGTCTGGAAAAGATCCAGGCCAAATATCCTGATGTGCTGGGATGTGTGCAGGGCAAGGGCCTGGTAGCCGGCATACAGGTGGTGAAAAAAGGCACCAAGGAACCCGATGCGGAAACGGCGGTCAAGATCAATGAAAAATGTTTTCACAAGGGGCTGCTGATGTTCGCACCGGTAGGAATTGCAGGGGAATGCCTTAAGATCTCTCCTCCGCTGGTCATTACCAAGGAGGCTTTGATCGAAGGCCTCCATACACTGGAAGAGGCTTGTGACGAAATATTGGGAGGATAGCCGATGGCAACACAGCAATCACAAAATCCACTGGATGTAAGCATCGTAGGCGGGGGTATGATCACCCACGACCTGATTCTGCCCGTGGTCTACCACCTGCAGCGGACCGGAACGGTCAATGGCATCAATGTATGCTCACTTGATACGCCTCCCCTGAAGGAATTGAAAAGCAGTGCCATGATCCGGCAGGCATTCCCGGGCCAGGATTTCATCGCATATCCGGCCTTATCTGAGCCCGGGGATAGAAAATTCCCCGATCTGTACAAGGAAGTCCTGGCCGGTATGAAGCCCCGGCAGGTGGTCATCGTGGCCATGCCTGACCAGCTGCATTATCCCGTCATCATGGAAGCCCTGAAAAATGACCAGCATATTTTATGTGTGAAACCATTGGTCCTTAAATATGAACAAACCGTGGAAATTGAAAAGCTGGCCCGTGAAAAAGGATTATTCATCGGTGTGGAATACCATAAGCGTTTTGACCGCAGGGCACTGATGGCCAGGAAAAGCTATCAGCTGGGCCAGCTGGGGGAATTCGTCATCGGCGAGGCCAAGATGATAGAACCCTATTTTTACAGGTCCTCCAATTTCCAGAACTGGTTTACCTG
>JAFGHD010000042.1 GCA_016939365.1 Bacteroidales bacterium
TTCAGGATGCCGGCCATGGTCTCCACCGCCTCACGGGTCTTGTCGGCCTGTGTGCCCACATAGGCGATCATGAAGGTTCTTTCATCGGGATAGAAAGGTTTGTACACCCAGCCGCCCGTGGCGTAGGCCAGGGAGCGGAACTCCCGGATCTCCTGGAAGATGATGCTGTGCATGCCTCCGTCCAGGTACTCGTAATAGGCATCAAGGTAAGCCTTGCCGGGTTCATCGGTGATCTCACCCGGAAGATAGAAGTAATTCCTGCTCTGGATCGGTTTGTCATCACTGAGGAAAAATACGGTGGGCCTGTCGTATGCCCGGAATTTGTCCTTCACGGGAGAAGTGCTTTTCACCCGGATGCGATCCAGTTCCAGCTTGTCCCTGATGATCCGTTCCACCTCACCCATGCCGGCCGTACCCGAATAATGGATGTCCGCTTCGCAGGTGACGACTGTCTGCAACGCCTGAAGCAGGGCGGAAGACTGAAGCGTCTTCACTTCCTTTTCCGACAAACGGTTGAGGTATGGTGATCTTTCGCCGTGCACCGCATAGCGGAAAACTACTTCTCCCATTGTTTCAGGATCTTGCAGGGCAAACTTGTTGTTCAGTTTTGCGGACTGCAAAAGGTTATTAAGTTTCCTGTCGTCCGGCCGGGGATCGTAGAGCAGGCCGGCAATCAACTCCACCGATTCCTCCAGGTGCTCATCCATTCCAATGATCATCAGTTCGAAGTAATCTCCGGATGCCATAATGTAATAGCTGCATCCCCTGGTCTGCAGCAGGCGGTTGAACTCATCGTAGTCATGAGCCCCGGTACCGATCAGCTGCAGGTATTCCGCGACCTGCCTCAGCACCGGCATCTCCCAGGTGCCGATACCAAACCGGATCTTCAGATGGAAAACGTCATTGATGCGGTTCTCAACCCAATAGAGGTGAGCCAGGTCGGTGATATCCTTCATCACCACATCCACATCCCCGCTGTACTCATTTCCGAACTCAATGAAATCGGGCTCCGTCTGTGATACCTCCATCTCCTCCAGCCTCTGTGCGAACCTGGATTTCATCTCCTTGTTTTTCGGGGGGATTGGCTCAAACGGAGGTCTGAGCGTTTTCGGCTTTTTGGGCAGGCCCATCTTCGAGTAGAATGCCAGATACTTCCCGCCGAAATATCTTTCTGCGACACTCAGAATATCCTCCCTTGAGATATTACTGATCTTTTCCGGATAATCCAGGACATCCTCCCATGGAATACCCTGTGAGAAGGCTTCGCACATCATGTAGCCCCGGTTGTACTGGTTCTCAAACATCTGCTCGTATCCGACCATGATCTCGGTTTTTACACCCTCCAGGAGGTCGTCACCGAAACCGCCCGTTTTCAGTTTCTGCAACTCATCCATCACCAGGCGCTCGGCTTTCTTCAGCGACTGGCCGATGATCCTGGGTACGAAGATCAGGTATTCCCCACCGGCTTCGGTGTAACGGTCGCCCATTACTGTGGCCATCATCAGCCTGTTGTCAGATACCAGCTTATCGAGAAACCCCGTGCCTGCCTCATTGCTCATCATCCTGCCCAGGACATCCAGAGCGGGACCATCTTCATGATTCACAGGTACGGATCTGAATCCCAGGATGCCAAACCGCACCGGTGTCAGCCGCTTTTTTAAGACCTCCCTTTTCGCGAAGGGTTCCACCCGGTAATTTTCAGGCATGGAAGGGATATCTCCGCTGCGCCACCGGCCGAACTTCTCCCGGATCACCGGTTTTACAAGCTCCGGATCGAAATCGCCGCTCAGGACCAGTGCCATGTTATTGGCCACATAATAGGTCCGGAAGTAACGGTCCATCTCTGACATGGATGGATTCTTCAGATGCTCAGGGTAGCCCAGAATGGGAATGCCGTATGGATGGTCCGGGTAAAATCGTTGGATGAACTTCTCAAAGGCAGTGGCTATCCGGTCGTCTGCATACATGTTGTATTCTTCGTATACCGTCTCCAGCTCGGCCTGGAACAGCCGGTAAACGGGATGGATGAACCTGTGGCTGTAGACCTCAAGCCATTTTTCGATCTGGTTGCCCGGGAAGATGTTATAATATACGATCTCTTCATTTCCCGTGCCGGCATTGATGTCTGTTCCGCCCATCTCCTCCAGTATCCTGTCGAACTCATTGGGTATGGCGTATTCCGATGCTTTAACGGAGAGCCGGTTGATCTCTTTCTGGATGGCGGTCTGCTCCTCAACGCCGGTGGTGGCCGCCAGGCGGTCATACAGTGCTGCGATGCTGTCGAGATATATTTTCTCGGATTCATATTCCGTGGTGCCGATCTCATCGGTACCTTTGAACATGATGTGCTCGAAATAGTGGGCGATGCCTGTGGCGTGTACAGGATCGCACTTGCTGCCGCCCCGTACGACCACCGCTCCAAAGACATTGGGCAGGCTGTGATCTTCATTCAGATAAACAGTCAGCCCGTTATCAAGGGTGAATATCTGAACATGCAACGGACCGGGATTCTGAGCTAACGAGAAAAAAGCCACTGCCATAATGGCTGTGGTGACGGCAGATATTCTGATCATCATTGATGAATTTTTTTATGAGTATTTGGCAAAATTGGCAATTTTATGATCAAAGTAAACAAATTATGTTGTAATGAAGATCAGGGTGATCCGCTCCTCAGGAATGAATGCCGGGCAATGGATGGCTGATAAACAGTTAAAATGTTATGATTAAAAACACGTCAAAAAAATGACTAAAAACTAATCATGACATGTTTCATCCTGATTACCTTCCCGGATCCCAACTTCCATCCGCCAGAATCACGTACCCCTGGCTTGTCACTTCCAGCTTCAAACTCCTAACTACTGACATCTATTTCCCCATGCTCCGTTCGCCGGATGATCTCATCCTGCAGTTCATCGGTCAGATCAACGAAGTAATCGCTGTAACCGGCGACGCGTACGATGAGGTCGCGGTATTGTCCGGGATTCTTTTTGGCTTTTTTCAGTGTAGCGGCCGTCACCACGTTGAACTGGACATGGTGTCCGTCCATCCGGAAGTAGCTTCTGATGAGCTGCATGAGTTTCAGAAGGCCTTCGTCGTTGCGGAGGAATGACGGTGTGAATTTCATATTGAGCAGTGTGCCGCCTGTGCGGATGTGGTCGATTTTTGCGGCGGACTTCAGAACGGCTGTCGGGCCTTTCCGGTCGGCGCCCTGTACGGGTGAGATGCCTTCCGACAGGGGGGTCCATGCCCGGCGGCCGTCAGGAAGAGCTCCGGTCACACTGCCAAAGTACACATGACATGTGGTGGGCAGCAGGTTGATCCGGTGCACGCCTCCGGAGGCTGTGGGGCGGCCGTCCACCGCCCGGAACCATATTTCGAAAACCTCCCTGAGAACATCATCTGCCCGGTCATCATCATTGCCGTATTTGGGTGTTTCATCCGTCAGCATCTTCCGGAATTCATCATGACCATCGAAATCTTTCCTCATAACCTCAAGAAAATCTTTCATGTGTCCCGTTTTCCTCTCGAAAACATGATGCTTCAGGGCTGTGAGCGAATCGGTGATGCTTCCCAGCCCGACTCCCTGGATGTATCGCGTGTTGTATCGTGCGCCGCCATTGTTGTAATCACGTCCGTTATTGATGCAGTCGTCCGTCAGCAGGGACAAGAAAGGCACCGGCATGTGCTGTGCCCAAATCTTTTCAATGATATGGTTGCCGGCAATCTTGATGTCGGCAAAATATCTCAGCTGTTTTTCATAGGCCTTCATCAGGTCATCAAAGCTTGTGAAGGATGCAGGATCTCCTGTTTCAATGCCAGTTGCCTTGCCGGTGCGGGGATCGGTGCCATTGTTCAGTGTGATCTCCAGCACCTTGGGCAGATTGAAGTATCCTGTCAGGATGTAGGCTTCCTTACCGAAGGCACCGGTTTCCACGCAACCGCTGGCACCTCCGCTACGGGCATCCACGATATCTTTCCCCTGGCGCAACATTTGCTGGATGAGGGTATCGGTGTTGAAGACGGACGGCTGCCCGAAACCGGTCCGGATGATCTTCAGCGCCCCGAGGATGAAACGGTCCGGGTTCTTCTTGCTGACCTGGATCATCGAGCTGGGTTGCAGCAGGCGCATTTCCCCGATCACATCAAGGATCAGATAGGTCAGCTCATTGACCGCATCGGAGCCGTCGGGGCGCACTCCTCCCAGGTTGATGAGTGCGAAATCCGTATAGGTGTTGCTTTCTTTGGCAGTGACACCTACCTTGGGCGGTGCGGGATGGTTGCTGAACTTGATCCAGAAGGCCTGCAGCAGCTCACGGGCCCGTTCCTTGTCAATCCTGCCCTGTGCCAGATCTCTTGTGTAAAAAGGCAGCAGGTGCTGGTCAAGCCTGCCCGGGTTGAAGGAGTCCCAGGGATTCAGCTCGGTAATGACACCCAGGTGAACGAACCAGTAATACTGGAGTGCTTCATGGAAGGTGAGCGGGGCGTGGGCCGGCACATGACGACATATCTCTGCCATATCAACAAGCTCGGCTTTCCGCAACGGATCACTCTCATGCGATGCGACCTCATCCAGCAGGGACGCATGACGGTGTGCGAACATGATGATAGCTTCCGCGGCATACCTCATGGCCTGAAGCTCAACACAACGCTCCGGGGCGCCTTGATCCCCCTTATGGTCCAGATTGTCGCGGACAAGGTCGATGTCGCGGATGAAGTCAATCATGCCTTTACGGTATATCTTGTCATCCAGAACAGTGTGCCCGGGTGCCCTTTGCTCCAGGAATTCCGTGAAGATCCCGGCCTCGTATGCAGTGATCCAGGCCTGAGGCAGCTCCGTGAAAATCCGTTCCCGGATCGTGCCTCCTCTCCAGTAGGGAATGATCTCTTCCTCATAGATATGGCGTGTGCCGTCATCCACCGCGAAGGGTATCTTTTCCCTGGAGTTCAATATCTCCAGGTCTTGCAGCGAGTGAAGGCATATCTCGGGATATGTGGGAGTCTCCTGCGGTGACGGCCCACGCTCCCCAACGATCAACTCCCCGGGTTGAATGAATATCTCCTTGTGCTGCAGAATGTATTTGAAAGCCAAGGCCCTGCGTATGGGGGTGTGCTCCTCCCGCGCCCCCTGGCTTTGCATGAATCGGGTGAGCAGCACCGCACGCTCCGCGGATATCCTGGGTGTGGCGGATGTACTGGCATGTCGCAGTGATATGATCCTCTCGTTCATCAGGAAAATTGTAAAGGTTATTCTGTTAAGTTGAGCTTAAAACCTGCAGAAATGAATAGTGACCGGTATCCTTCCATTTCATCGGGTGTGATCTCATGGCTGGCAAAAACCGGGGGATTGACCCCAAACTGACGGTATTTGGCCTCCGCCAACCTGTGATAGGGTAAAAGATGCACCTCTGTGATCGTTCCTAGTCCCCTCAGGAACCGGATGATATCTTCCAGGTTTTTTAAGGTTGCAGTGATCCCCGGGATCATCGGGATGCGGATGATTACCTGTTCTTTGCAATGGGACAGGTATTTCAGGTTATCCAGAATTTCAGCATTGGACACACCGGTGTATTTAAGGTGCAGGATGGGATCCATCAGCTTGATGTCGTAGAGGTAAAGATCAGGCTTCCCGAGAAGTCTCCGGAACGTTGACTTACCGGCATATCCTGAGGTATCCACCGCACAGTGTATACCGGCTTCACGGCATAATCCCAGCATCTCAGCCAGAAATTCCGCCTGGGACAGAGGCTCTCCTCCTGAAAATGTGACTCCGCCACCGGAATCTTCATAAAAGATCAGGTCCCTCTCCAGTTCTTTCATCAGTTCATGACTGTCGTACCAAAGACCTACCTGTCTGCCATTCACCTCTTCCGGTACAGCTTTCCTCCCTTCGGGATTATGACACCAGTTACACTGCAGGGGGCATCCTTTCAGGAATACCGTAGTTCTGATCCCGGGGCCGTCATGAACGGAAAAGCGTTGAATATTGAAAACAAGACCTTTGATCGGCATTGAATGAAAGATATAGGTAAGAAATGCAAACGAACAGCGAACAGGGGCAAATATCAACGGATCCAGCAGGAAAAGAGCCTCCTGCCTGTGATGTCATAATAGCGGGGACAGATGATGGTCTTGTGCATGATGTAATCAGACTGCTGTGCAAAGTTAATGAAATGATTGAAAAAATGCCGGCAGTTTGTACGGGGGTATTCACTATATTTGAAGGTTCATCCTTTTATTCACCTCTAACCATAAAAAGAATAATCCATGAAAAAGGTTTTGTTGTTTCTGTTGATTGTGTCCTGTGCTTCGATGGGCCTGGCCCAGGAGCAGGACATCCCTGCACCTATGGCACCTTACAGTCCTGCTATTCAGGCGGGAGACATACTGTACATCTCGGGACAGGTGCCTTTGAATCCGGAAACCGGCACACTGGTCCCTGGTGATATCAGGGAGCAGACCCGCCAGGTGATGACGAACCTCGGGAGCGTATTGAACCGGCATGGTTATACCTATGGAGATCTCGTCAAATGCACGGTATTTATGACTGACATGGACAATTATGAAGCCATCAACGAGGTTTACGGGAGCTTTTTCAATGACCGTTTCCCGGCAAGAGAAGCTGTCCAGGTCGTTCGGCTGCCGGAGGGTGCTATGGTGGAGATATCAGGTATTGCCGTTAAACCAAAGGTTGCCCGGCCATAAATGCTCCGAAGGATATGCACGGTGACTTACAGCCCTGCTATCGGCATGCGATCCCTGCCAAAATGATAGTCTGGCTGAAGAATTGCTGAAACAGGCAATCCTGCCGGATGGGTTAGGGGGTGAGAGGCATGTCACACCGCATGCTGTGCATTCCTGAGGCAAATCGACAGGCTGGTGGCGACTATCCGGAGAATAAATGTAATATAGTATAATAATCCTTGTCTTTATGAAAAGAGCATTTACCGCCGTACTATCGGTATGTCTTTTCCCCGGCATGTCATGTCTGTCGCAGTTCCCGGATAGTTTTTACGGTTGCCAGGGGCCTCAGGTACCGGAGGATACTCTCCGGACATGTGGTGCAGATGTGATTATTGGGAACGAATGGCTTCCGGACAACACTTCCGGCGGATGGCCCGCTGAAATATTATTTGATCCTGCCGGAAATTGCTTTTACTTGCATGCAGGCATGCACCTGATTATCATTGATGCTACTACTTTTTCAAGGAAACGGATCAGGATTTCCGAAAGCGGATCTCCGTCTGTTACAGGAGGACTTGAATTCACCGACGAGATCGCAGAATGCAAGCTGGTCAGGAATCCTTTGCTTAATGACATATACTGCGCCACAGAAGAAGAAAGGCTGCTCGTGATCGATGGGAACACCAGGTCGGTTGAAGCTGTTTTTGACATTCCTGGTGAATTCAGGAATCTGATCATTGATTTGTGCTACAACCAGATATCACAGCGACTATACTGGATGATGACCGATGATGAGGGCCTGACGGTGATCAGTGTTTATGACGGAACCAATCATACCTTCGTGGCACGTGAATATTACAGCAATACAAAGGGTTATAAGTTACTTTCCGCCCCGGATGGCTCATGTCTCTATCTCAGCTGCGAGGAGTTCGGTACGGGTAGTCCTGAGATGCTGGTACTGAAAGGTGATGATCTGAATGTCATCTCCCACATCCCATTGGATAGAATTGGCATCCATATGATCTATAACACGAATACAGACAGGATTTACGTGGTGCCTGAGGAGGGACAGGAGCTAATGGTTCTGGCAGGGGATACTGTCAACAGCTATTTATATTCTGTTCCGATGAACAATGCAGCCATCCACATCACTTATAATCCTCTGAACAACAGAATATACTGCAACGGCTTCGGAGAGCTGCAGATCATTGACGGAAATTCAGATGTGTTCATAAAGGCCATATCATTGAATGGCCCGGTATCGCGTAGCCTTCTTTTTCATGAGGCCGGAAATATGTTGTATTGCGGGGGTGATCTGAACCGGATTTATAAAATAAACGGAAATACCGACGAAATCGTTTCACAAACGCTGATGAACCATAACGGCCGAAGCCGGAACCTTGCACTTGATGATACCGGTGTGCCGCCGAAACTGGCCTCAGCGAATGCCAATACCGGTCATGTCACCTTCTTCGCAACAGACAATATGCAATTGCTGGAACTGGTTCAGACGGCAGGATATATTTCTGCAGGATGCTATAATCCCAACAACAACGAAATATGGCTGATGCAGTCGCACAGCATCAATAACAGATCATTTTTGAATGTATATGACGGAGCAACAGGTCATAAAATAGGGGCCTCCCTGATTCCGAATTCAGTCAATACACTGTCGCAGTGCGCCCATAATGAAATGCACAACCGGATTTTTGCGACCAGCACGATGTCCGGCAGGATCATAGTCATCGACGGACCCACGCACAGCATCACAGGGGAGATCATTGTTGACCAGTATCCCAACGAAGTCTACAGCATTCCCGGTAGCGATCTTCTTGTTTGCGGAACCCATAACAGCATCCTGTTGATCAATACCGGTACGTTGCAGATAGTGGCTACAGTGACTACAGAGCCTTGCAGGAAGGATGCATTCGTTATTGGGAATGATCCGCCACATAAACTTTACGGCACTCTCTCCGCCCTCGGAAAGGTAATCTCTGTTGATTATGAGGATATTAATTCGGTCAAGGTGGATTATGTGGATGTCGGTGACAAGCCCTTTTTAATGGCCTGCCGGAGTCATGGCGAAAATAAAATCTACTGCGCCAGACAATCTGATATCAGGATCATTGACGAAGAAACCTTCACCGTAGAAGAAACCATTGATATTGGTTCACAGATAGTAAGCCTTGAATACAATGCATTTCTGGATCAGCTCTTTGTTCTGTCTTCAGCGGCACAAGGTCTGACCTATGTTCCGGGGAAGCTGTCGGTGATCACATGTAACAATAATACCTTTTTGCTGCAGGAAGAATTCAATGCTTTTTTTGGCAGTATGGTATTTAATCCGTTGAATAACAGGTTGTATTTTAATACTATTTGGAATTTCGGCGCATATAATGATGAGGTAGCATTGTATTCGTATGACTGCGACAGCAACAAGGTCAATGCGGTGCTGTCGCCCGGCCTGTTCAGAAGCCACAATGAATGCATCACATGGTCTACTTACAGTGACATCCTCCTGAATACGAAGAACAACCGGGTCGTTGTTCCAAACCACGGTTACAGCAGCGCAACATTCGTTCAGTGCCCCACCGACCGTCTGAGTCTGGCCTGGGGTGAAACCTGGGTGTCATTTCCCAGGATGAAACGATACGGAAACAATGCCTTTTCTTCGGATTCCGTGCTGAAGATGATCTCAGCTTTCCCGGACATCGGGATAGAGCTGCGGGATGCAGCAGGCCATTACAGGCGGTGGGAGAATATGTTGTGGAGCGGGAATCTTTTGCACGTGACCAGCACCTCCGGGTATAAACTGCATCTTGGATCATCCGAGGGTGCACCTCCCACGATTGCTTTGCACGGGGCGCGTCTTAGGCCGTCGACATTGCTGACCCTGTTGCCGGATACGGAGAACTGGGTCGGGTATTTCATCCCCTTTGAAATGGATCCCATCACGGCTTTTGGCGGATGGGCCTGGATGAATGATCATATCAGGATGGTAAGGACCCGGCACTGGACTATGGTTAGGGAGGAACAGCAGGGCAGGGGTGGGTATGTCTGGAGAACAACAGGACATTTGAGACCTTTCGAATATGGGGATATGATCATCATTAAAACGGTTGGTGATGCCCCGCTTGCCTTTTCATGGACAGGGGGTGACTTCGCCGGAGGTTCTGTCGAATCAGTTGCCCTGAGTGATGCTTCTGCCGGAACTACGACCGGAGATAGCCCTGAGACAGCTCCGGCTGTGATACCCAACCCTTTTGCAGGATCTGTGGCTGTTTCTTTTCCTCAAAATGGCTTTCAGGAAGAGAGTTCTCCATTGCTTTATATCTTTAATATTACCGGAGGGCTTGTCCGCATCATTAAAGGCGAATGCAAGGATGAACGGTTTGTATTCATCTGGGATGGAGCGAATCAGGATGGAGCCGGATTGCCTGCCGGAGTATATGTGTTTCATGTTCCATGCCGATCCGGTTGCCGGTACTCCGGGAAGATTCTGAAATTCTAGATTTCCGAGGTGGAAGATTATGCTTTCGCCTGGTAATGTTTTGGCGTCGGAGCATTATGGTGTGGCGTCCATAATACACCTGAACCCTACCGTCGCATTCCTTTCAAACCCCGGGGAGACCCGCAGCAGCATTTGGGTGCGGTTAAGGGGTTGAGGGCCTCCCTTCACATACCACCAGCTTGAGGTGGGATCATAATAGCTTCCACCCCGGATGATTATGTAATAGCAGCTTCCGTTGTCATACATATCGTTGGTCAACTGCCAGACATTTCCCACAAGGTCCTGCACACCGGAAGGGGATGCTCCTGAAGGATAGTTGTTGACCGGGGTCATTCTTCCCACACCTGCATTGCAACGGGTGGAGTCCATTTCATTTCCCCATGGATATATCCTTCCGTCGGTTCCCTGTGCCGCGTACTGCCACTCCGCCTCTGTGGGAAGCCGCTTGCCGGCCCAGAGGGCGTAAGCCTGGGCATCCTCAAGGCTGACAAATGCTACAGGGTAATCTCCTGACCCTTCCGGGTACATACCGTTTTGCCAGTGCATCAGGAACCGTGAGGTGTCTTCCGGCTGGTACCCTGTCGCCCTGATGAACTCGTAGTATTGATGGTTGGTCACCGGATATATGTCCATGAAATATCGGTGCATCTGCATTTCGCTTTCATGGTAATCGGGGTAGGGAATGAAATCGGAAGGTGTTTCCGGGTCCGTGACGAAACGGCCCGGCCGGATCTCGGTCATGCCTTCCGGGGGACTGACTGCGGGCTCCGTTGGTACTGATTTGCTGATCAGCCGGGGGGTGCCGGGTTCAAGCCACAGTACTCTTTCATCGAGGAGTTCGGTTCCGCTGAAGAGCTGAATTACGAATTTGCCTTCGTACCTGCCGAACAGGCCGGAAAGCTTTTCCCTTACCGGCCATGATGTGAAGGTGCGGCTGGAGTTCTGATAGGATGGATTGCCCGGCCAAACGATAATCCTGTCACCTGTGGAAGCAGTGATGTCCAGGGTGTCGGCGATCAGCTCCGCCTCAAGGATTTCAGGCAGCAAGGCAATGCAGTCTATGCTGCCTTCCATACGGCTGCCCAGGTATGACCTGTTGAATGCGTCCGTCCTGACCGGACAGAAGGTTCCCCCCTCCAGTGTGTCCGGGAGCAGTTCCTCATGGTGCCATAGGCTTATCAGATGATATCCGGCAGGCGCCTCAGAGCGGAATAGGGGTTGGTCGATGCCTTCAGGCACCAGGCTCAGCACGGTAAATATGGTTTTTCGGTCTCCCGGCCATTCGTTGACCCAGATGCTGTCGCGGAGGGTGGGGATCAACGGTGTCCATCCGAAACTGTTGAAGGCTGATGAGTTCTCGCGAAGGATCATGGTGGTCCGGCCGAGGGTGCGAAAGTCTTCCTTGATCCAGTCGGGCCGGCCGGGGGCGAAGGTGTTGATCTCAGTGCCGTAACCGTTGAAGAATGCCACGGCGATCTCACGGTGGATACGTCCCTGGCTGAGCTGGCAGACCCTGAAAATGGCAAAGTCGGGGCGGATGAGCTTGTTGAGGTTGAGCGGAGGCGGCAGGAAGAGGGCATCGTGTACCCTTCCGGAGATGATACCTGGCATGTCCTTCGGCACCGCCATGCCCTCGCTGTACATTACCACACCGCACCTGACACTGTCGGCGGCATGCTGTAACTCCCGGCTCGAACTGCCCCGGGTGTCGAGCACCACACCGTCAGCGTCCAGGGCGTCGATCAGATGTGCCATACCGGTGTAGGGGTTCTCAGCACGTGTGCTTTGATCCCATGGGTTGAAAGCGATGAAAAAACGGGTGCCTTTGCTCCTGGCTGATTGGGAGAGTTCCCTGAGCTTTCCCAGTCCTCCCGGAAGGTCTGCATAGAGGTCCCACTGGTTGCGCTGATCCACGCCCAACGCCGGCCATGTCGGCCATATTCCGAATACATCCCAGCCTCCCATCAGCCTGATCCCCTCATCCAGCAACTCATTGAACCGGTATCCTCCTGCAGGGTGATCATACCATTCGTGGTTCCAGCCAAACTGAAGGGTCATGAGGTAATCATTCCTGATCCATGAAAGGTCCTTTCTCCGGAACAGCGTGTCATCAAAATCCTCAAGGTCATAGAGATACCTTTCCTGAAACATGAGCTTCAGGCCGTTCTGCCAGGCGCCGGTGTAGAAGTCAATGTGGAAAATATACTCAACCGTCCCACCCGGGTAAAGGTAAGTCTGATACCTGCGTTTCACACCATTGGTAACCGATTGCCTCCGGGCAATGGCACAAAGGGAATGGCCTTCATCCACAGAAAGGGTCCCGTAACCCATCTCCCATGCATTGTCAGGAAGGATGACACCCACATTCCCAAGGCCGGGGCGGCAGAGTTCCGTTCGGGCCAAAGCCCATGGCCCGAACCCCGTGATATGTATTCTGTCGGGTGATTCCCCGAAAGGCACTACATTTTCGATGACCACCGTATCGTCTGACCGGTTCATGATGGTCAGGATCATTTGTTGCCCCGGTTGATGTCCATCCCTCAGATTGAGATATCCCATGCCATTACAGGGCAGGCTGAATACCAGTGTGTCGCCGGTATAACGGATCCCTTCAGGCTTGATGGGGATCATTTCCCCGCCGGTCCGCAATGAAAAAACCGGGATGTCCGGATCAAATAACTTTACAGACCCATCGGGCAGGGTGATTTTCAAAACGGGAGGCATTTGATCCGAAACGCATGATAGGAATGATTGGGTCCATGATGTCAGCGGAATGATCTGCAACACCAGGATCAGAACCAGGATGAAGATCTTTTTCATATATTTTTGGCTATGGGCCGGTCAGTCGTCCGGCAGGGAATAAAAATAAAAAAAGCCTTTATCCCATGCAAGGGAACAAAGGCTTTTTCCTTTACCAGCCAGGTTGTCCTGGTTTCAGTTATCGTTCAGGAAAGGATTCTCTTTTTCAGGTTGTATAACTTCCTGGCTCCATAACCGGCGGCAAGGCTTATCAGCACGAGCAGGCCTCCGCCGATGGAAGCTCCGCCACCAACCGGATTGGTGCCTTCGCCGCCCCCGACAGTGGGATCCCACGGCTGGGGCTGTGCGGAAAGAATAAACGGCAAGGCAATTATTGCTGCAATGAGGGTGATAAGGATAATCTGCTTCTTCATGGGTTTGTTTTTATTATTCTTACATGAAAACTTCATGAAGTGAATTTTATTGTTCCGATCTTACAATTTCATCCGGCCGGATCATGATCTATCTGATATACACCTTGCGTGAGGCTGTGGTTTCGTTTGAGATCACCTTCACGACATAGCAGGTGTTCGCATCCTGCAGGGTAAGGACATTCAGGCCGTCGTCCAGGCTCTTATGCATCACAACTTGTCCCATCAGGCTGTAGATCACTACATTGCCCTTCACGTTGTTCATGTTGTACACATAAATGTTGCTCTGCTGCGAGTAGATCGCGAAGTCATGTTTTGCCTGGCCTGTAGTCGTTTCTGGGGGTTGATCCGTGTCGTAACTCTGCCGGTAAGATTCCGGCCGAAAGGAACCGTTCGCAAGACTTTTTTCGCCATGATCCGGGTGTCGGGCGGATTCATTGAAAGAGCATATTGTAGGTGCTGTAAGCAGATCGTTTTCATATATGCAGGCATAATCAGGAGGTATGCCGTACTTGGTTTCCACGTTGGGTGCGGAACAATAGTACTGGCTGCCATCCATCAGAAAAATAGCCCCGTCCCTGCCCACAAACTCAATACCTGCAGGTTGGTTTTCATCATTTACGATGATCTCAACATGCAGATATCCTCCGAAGTCCGGATAATCCGGGACACATTTCAACCATGCCGGATTTAGTTGCATGAAACCTGCCCATGAAGTTAAGGCGAACATGGAGGGTTTAGCGTCAATTGCTGAGAGCTCATAAGGGGAGTGAAGCATAACTCCGAACATCGGATCACCATCCAGCAGTTCGAGCCGGAAGAGAGATATCTTGCCGTTTTGCCAGATGTTTTCTCCGAAAGCCAGTGTGTTGTAATTGAAATAAACCATTGTTGATGAATGGTATGTTTCGGGGAGGGAACATGCCAGCTCAATGTCAAACTCGAATACGCAGTTCATCCCGACTGTTTTGGTGCCTGCATTGCTGAAACGCCAGTGCAAGACCGGCTGGGCCATCACTCCTAGTGCGAAAAGAAGCATGACCATGATTATGACATTTCTTTTCATAGCGCGAAGAATTGAACAGGTTTGAAGGATGTTTGCCAGCGGTTAAGGTTGAATTTTATTATAATGAATACAAAGATATAAATATTTCATGAGGATGTCAAGTGCCATCTCAACATATGTATCAGAAACGTTTTTGTTGACGATTGTTTTTATTGTCCCCCAAAGGTTGGATGATTGTGTTAAATTATTTTTAATAATGTAGATGAATTCATAATCCAGGGTGAAGGCAAAGCTATTTCGCTTGCCATGTTGAAATGCTGCATGACCTACCGCTTCGTCATATGAAATCAGCATCTCAGAAAAAGTTTACCTTAGCATCTCTTTCCGGGGCGATACCCGGGGAGTTTCTTTTATTACCTGAAGATGGAAGACAATGTGGTGATCCGGTTTTCAGACGTCTCTGTATATCAGAAGGAAACGGATGTGTTGGCTCATGTAAGCTTTGATATCCGGAAGGGTGAGTTTGTTTACCTGATCGGGGTGACAGGCAGTGGTAAAAGCAGTATTCTGCGCACCATCTATGCAGACATCCCTCTCAGGAAGGGCAGTGCAAACGTGGCCGGTTACGATCTGGGTGAGATCAGACACAGCGAGGTACCTTTCCTGCGGCGTAAACTGGGAATCATTTTCCAGGATTTTCAGTTGCTTTCTGATCGGAACGTCAGGGAAAACCTGATTTTTGTGATGAGAGCCACCGGGTGGAAGGATAAAAAGACAATGGAAACGAGGATAGGGGAGGTCTTATCAAGGGTGGGGCTGGAAAGCAAGATCCATCAGATGCCCCACCAGTTGTCCGGAGGTGAGCAGCAGCGGGTGGCCATTGCCCGGGCCCTGATCAACAACCCTCAGATCGTTCTCGCAGATGAACCCACCGGTAATCTAGATCCTGAAACATCCAGAGGGATCGTCAGGCTGCTCCTGGAGATCAGCCGGTCCGGCCGCGCAGTATTGATGGCTACACATAATTATTCCCTCTTCAAGGAATTCCCGGCTCGTACACTCAAGTGTGACAACCATCAACTAATCCCGGTCGAAAATCAGCCTGCATAACTTCTCAGCATTGACCGGGTTGGAGTACCGGCTCAGCGCAGACCTTCTGATCCGGATGTCCCCGGCCGTAAATGAGGCTGCGAAAACCGACTGCACTGCTTGTCTTATCTGAGCGGGCGTTTCTTCCACCAGGCATGTCTCCTCCAGACCGGTGCCGTTCAGCATGCTCCGGTTTGCAATGCAGAACCTTCCGTTGAAAAGGGCATTGAGAAGTTTGAGCTTCAGTCCGGTGGACTGAAAGGTGACCAGGATGTTCGCATGGGCATCACGGATGAGTCCGAAAAGCTCCTGATCGCCCGGGTCAGGAATGATCCGTACATTCGGGTGCCCCAACACCAGCTGCAGAAGGGATTTGCGGGGCTTCATACCGGCTATGACAAAAGGGATGTTCATTCCGCTGAACACCTTTTTGATCAGGAATCTTACTGCTTTTTCGTTTTCAGGTACCTCAAGATTTCCATGATACAGGACATAGTCACCTCGCCCCTCCCTGACTGAGACATCATCATTGGCATGAAAACTTGGAAGGAATTCACTCCTGATATCCCTGAAATTTCTCCTGAAATACTTCTTGTCATCATCTGAGACCGCAAGGATCATCTGTGCATGGCGGATCACCTTCTGATAGAAAAGCAGTTTGGCAGAAGCGCAGAGGTAATAACACTTGTTAAACAAATTCCTGTCGACCTTGCAAAGATTAAAGTAATAACGGTGTTCGATGTTGCTTTCCCGGTAAATCTTGAACCTGCCCGCAAGTGCAGGGTGATCCAGATAATAGCAACTGTGCAGGCCTTCGAACAGGATAGGGGCATCGTCCTGCTGAAGGTTCCTGATCAGTTCGTCAGATTTGCGGCTGGCAACGATATAGGGTTTTACGTACATGGCCGATCGCCATCCGATCAGTCGGGGATAATACCACACTTTTTCGCAATACTCCCTGAGATTTTCCGCCCGCTCACGGCCGGGATATTCAAAGCAGTGGAGCTTTATCCTGACTCCCGCGCGATGCAGAGCTGCCAGCTTGTAAAAGACATCGATCACGCCGCCGTAATTGGGTGGGTAAGGAATGTCAAATGCAATAATATGGAGTGACCTTTCAGGCATATGATCTGATCGCGTTGGCCAGTTTCTCCTTTTCCTCTTCCCAGCAGAGATCACGTGAAGCCTTACCTGTGTTTGCCCTCCAACGGTTCATCGCTTCATTGTCATCCAGCATGCTTTTGATACAGCCGGCTATGTGTTCCGGGTCATGACTTTCAATCAACCGTCCCACATTATATTCCTTTATCACGGCCGCGATCTCGGGCAGAGGAGATGCCAAAACCGGAATCCCTGCATGGATGTATTCAAAGAGTTTGTTGGGAAGGCAGTAGCGGTAATTCAGGCTGACATCCTTGTCGAGTGTGACACCCAGATCGGCAGCTGCAGTGTACCTGGGCAACAATGATGCGGGCAGGCGCGGAATGAATTTCACTTTGTCCTCCAGGTGAAACGATACAACCATCTTTTTCAGCCCGGGAACGACATCACCTGCCCCTATGATGAGCAGCACAACATCGGTGAGATACTGCATGGCCATAATCAGCTCTTCAGCTCCGCGATGAATATTGATTCCTGATCCCTGAAGCAATACAATGCGGCGGTTTTCGGGAAGGCCGAGTTCTTTCCTGGTGATGGCCCCTATTGATGTCCCTGATGACGGTAAGTTCCGTACAACCTCCGTCCTGATCCCGTATTTGCGGTGGTACTCTCCGGCAATCGACCCGTTGACCGTGATCATCATCTTCAATCGCGGCACAATACTCTTTTCAATCCATTCCCAGGTACTCTTCACCCATTTCCGGTGAATCAACTCAGGCGTCTCCGTGAAATACTCATGACTGTCATAAATGATCGGTATCCTCCGGAACTTATGGACCAGCCAATTGGCCGGCAGGGTGTCCAGATCGTTCGAAAAAAGGATATCTGCTCTTCGGAATAGCAGGAAAAGGAAGAGCCGGATGTTATACTCCGCGTAAAATAATGGCCCCTTATCAAAAACCAGTCGCATCCTGATCGCTTTGTAGGGTCTTGGATCCATGACTGGGCTGGATTTCCTGATTCGTCCGACCAGCACCACTTCATAACCCAGTTCAACCAACACCATACATGTCCGATGCACCCGCTGGTCTGTCAACAGGTCATTTATCACCGACACGAATGCCTTTTTCAATACAAAGTTTTTCTCCGGCGAAACTACGAATAATCACTCCTGGGAAAATCCCTGACTTGGTTTTTGACCAATTCGGGTATATCTTTGGGCCATACCTTTTGCATATGAAAGTGCTGCGTCAGTACCCCTGTCTTTCGCTCAATACGTTGGGTTTAAGGGTAGATGCAAATTTCTTTGTCCGGGTTGCTTCCATTGAGGAATTGCCCGGGATCAGGAAATTCATCCGCGACCGCCAGGTCCGTTATTTGATACTTGGTGGGGGAAGTAATGTGCTGTTCACGGGGGATTATGACGGTCTGATCCTCAAGGTGGAACTTCGCGGTATCGATGAGGTCGTGAATTACGGGCCTCACGTTCTCATCAGGGTGTCCGCCGGGGAGGATTGGGATGGATTCGTGGATCACTGTGTGAAAAGGGGCTGGGGAGGGCTGGAAAACCTTTCCATGATACCGGGAAGCGTTGGCGCGGCACCGGTCCAGAATATCGGTGCCTACGGGGTGGAGATGAAGGATTGTTTGGAATGCCTGGAAGCATACGATATGGACCAAAACAGGATGATCACTTTCAGTGCCCGGGAATGCCGGTTCGGATACCGTGACAGCATTTTTAAAAGCACCTACGGACAAAGGATGCTGATCTGCTCGGTCACTTTCAGGCTCCGGAAGGAACCGATGATCAATATCTCATACGGTACCATCAGACAGGAGCTGGAAAGGATGCAGGTGAAGGAACCCGGAATAGCTGATGTCAGAAAGGCCGTATGCACGATCCGGAGCAGCAGGCTGCCCGATCCGCTGTTGCTGGGCAATGCAGGCAGCTTCTTCAAGAATCCGGAGGTGGAGGAAGGGGTCTATAACAGCCTGAAGTCAAGATTCCCTGCCATAACAGCTTATCCGACTGAAAGAGGTACCTTTAAGCTGGCCGCAGGCTGGCTGATTGAGCATTGTGGCTGGAGGGGAAAGAGACTGGGCAGGGCAGGAGTGTTCGACAAACAGGCCCTCGTTCTGGTCAACTATGGAGGGGCATCAGCCTCGGAATTACTTGAGTTGGCGGAAAAAATCAAGAATGATGTGAAAGAACGCTTCGGTGTGTATCTTGAGACGGAAGTCAACATCATCTGAATTGCTGAAGACTTCATCGGAAAGCATTCAACCCTGTCTGCCATACCAACCAAACCAATCATCCCATGACTGAGGAGTTTCTTCAATACATCTGGAAAACCAGGCAAATGGACCTGGATCTGTATACTGCGCAAGGGGAGGAGATATCCGTCCTGGATCCTGGGGAGCTGAACCGGGATGCGGGTCCCGACTTCTTCAATGCCAGGATACGGATCGGAGGGACATTATGGGCAGGTAACGTGGAGGTTCATGTTTGTGCTTCCGATTGGCTGAAGCATGGACATGACAAGGATCCGGCATACGACGGGGTCATTCTGCACGTGGTATTCCGGAATGATGCGGAGATATCCAGAGGCAGCAGCATGGATCCAATCCCGGCATTGGAGTTGGAGGGCCGTTTTGATTACAGGCTATTTGAAAGATATCAGGATATCAGCAGGCATCTGGGATGGGTACCATGTGAAAGACTGCTCTCCTCAATATCCGATCTGATCACTGACCCCTGGCTCGGCCAGATGGCTATTGAAAAGCTGGAAAGGAAGACGGATACCATCCGCTCACTTCTGACCGGATGCCTCAATGACTGGGAAGAAACCGCATATCGCCTGATCGCCCGGAATATGGGATTCAGAAAAAACGGAGATGCATTTGAAATGCTTGCAGCATCCCTGCCGTTTCACATCATTGCCCGGAGGGCTGACAGCCAACGGGACATCGAAGCCCTGCTGTTCGGTCAGGCAGGACTGCTCAGGCGAAATTTCCGGGATCAATATCCCCGGCAACTCCGGAAAGAGTATGAATTCCTGAGGGACAAATATCAGTTGAAGCCAATGGATCCGGTAATGTGGAAATTCATGAGGATGAGGCCGGTGAATTTTCCAACGGTCAGAATATCCCAGCTGTCTGCCTTGCTTCACCTGAACAAAAAATTTTTTTCGAGTCTGATCGGTATCAGACATCGGCAGGAAGCCATTGTTTTCTTTAATGCGGAACCGGATCCGTACTGGCAGGAACACTATCTTTTCGATCATCCCGCACCCACCCGCGGTAAATCCTTAGGGGAAGAAGCATCTTTGTTGTTGACGATCAACACGGTAGTTCCGCTGCAGTATGTTTACGGGAGGGTGTCAGGCAACCATACATTTGCAGATCAGGCATTGCAGCTTCTCTGCTCTCTCCCCGCTGAACACAACTCTGTCGTCGCGAAGTGGAGGGCCATTGGACTGAATGCCCGTAATGCCGTGCACTCCCAGGCGCTCATTCACATGAAGTCTTTCTGGTGCGACAAAAGGAAATGCCTTGAGTGCGGTATCGGCAACTGGCTGATGTCGGAGGGTTGAGACAACCGGTGGTACCTTACAAGTCCTTACCGGATGAAGGATTTACGTCGCTTTCTTGTGACTGGTGAACTCAACACACAGCTCACAATTCACAACCCGCAACTTCAAACTCTTTTTCTATTTTAGCCGTTATTTACAAACCAGATTGAATGGGGATTCTGGAAGCCATTGATCATGTGATCCAACTCTATAATGATTACGTCGGGGGATACCTGGTGTTGTTTATGTTGATACCGGCCGGCCTCTATTTCATTATCAGGCTCAGGTTTCTGAATGTTACCATGTTATGGCATTCCATCCGGGTGGTGGCGGGAAAGTATGACCGGCCGGGCGACAAGGGAGATGTCAATCATTTCAAGGCGTTGACCACAGCGCTGTCGGCGACCGTGGGAACGGGCAATATCGTGGGTGTCTCACTGGCGATATACCTGGGCGGCCCCGGAGCCATGTTTTGGATGTGGGTCACCGGCTTCCTGGGAATGATCCTGAAGTACACCGAATGTACCCTGTCACACAAATACCGGGTGTTCAACTCAGATGGCAGTGTTTCCGGAGGTCCGATGTACTATATGAGATATGCGATCGTTCAGCTTTACCGGGCCCCTGTCCTTGCGAAGGTTATGGCTGTTTTCTTTGCCATAGCGGCCATTCTCTGCTCCCTGGGAACGGGTAACATGGCCCAGGCCAATTCGATTGCCGATGTCCTGAATACCAATTACAATGTGTCCGTGTGGGTCACCGGTCTGATCAACACAGGTCTGGTTCTGCTGGTTGTGGTGGGTGGCATCCGAAGGATTGCCGATGTGGCATCCAGGCTGGTACCTGTAATGGCAATCACATACTTTATCAGTGCTTTTATCGTGATCATCGCCGAATATGATCAGGTCCCGGCTGCATTTGCGATAATTTTCAGGGATGCTTTTTCAGGAACGGCGGCCACTGGTGGTTTTGTAGGTTCCACTTTTCTGATGACCATGATATGGGGTGTCAGAAGGGGATTGTTTAGCAACGAGGCCGGACAGGGTTCCGCACCGATTGCCCATGCGGCTGCAAAAACGGAATATCCTGCCCGGGAAGGTCTGGTGGCCAGCCTGGAGCCCTTGGTTGACACCCTGATCATTTGTACACTCACAGCCCTGATGATCGTGTTGACCGGTGCATGGCAATCCGGCATCAAGGGCGTGGGTATGACTGTGGAAGCAATGTCAACGGGCCTTGGCCGGATCGGACTGGGGAACCTCGGCGGACATGTAGTAGCGCTCGGCCTTATCATGTTCGCCTTCTCCACCATAATCAGCTGGTCTTACTATGGAACAACAGCCGCAAATTACCTTCTCGGGGAAAAATTCATCCGACCCTACCAGTACCTCTTTGGCCTGTTTGTCCTTTTTGGATCGGTGTGGGGCATAGATATCGTCTGGCATTTTGTCGATATGGTGATCACCTTCATGACCATCCCCAACCTGATCGCCATATTACTGCTGTCTTCCGTTGTCATCAGGGAGACCCGAAGCTACATGGATGCGATGAAGAAAGCCAGATGATACCCGGTTGCTGTTTGCCTGTTAATATGGAGTGTGCCCGGTAAGTTTTCCGGGCTGTACTGAGAAATCCCTTGCAAGGGGGTATTGATCCCGGATTAACCCACATGCCGGCCTTCGCGCCGGCCCTGTATCTGGCAGACAACCAGGGATTACCCGCTCAGGCCAACGCAGCCGACTTTCCTGCACGCAGACCCGCATTTCAACGGACAGGCAGGCGGGATGTCGTTGCTCATCATGGCGGATTTGGGTCGAACAATCAGAAAGACAAGTCAGGATGGTGAAGTGTGGAGGATGAGGCTTTAATCAGGCTCCGGAACACCATAATCACGCGTTTTCAGCAAACGGTTCACTTCCTTGGGGTCAAAATGATCGGGATCAAACTTCCTGCCAATCCATTCCACATAGGTGGAGTACTCTTTGTGATTCCTGTCCTGCAATATCTTCAGTATATCCTCATAACCCCAGACGCCACCCGAATCCTCAGGGGGGCATGCTCTTTTCCCATCAATGCAATAGGGATATTTCTTACCCTCTTCCGGCCCCATGATCTTTTCAACTACGATCTCATGTTCCCAGCTGTCACCAAAATCATACTCATAGATCATTTTGGCTTTCACCTTTTTAAGAACATTTTTCAGCGGAATTTCCCGGTAATCGATGGTGTCCTCAAAAAATTCCTCTCCGGGCTGGCAGTAAATGTTCTTGCCTGAAATAAAATGATGCATGTGAGCATTTTTCCATCCCATTGCGGTCTGGATCACCTTGTGAAATTCCGGCAGGAGGATTCCTTCAGGTACCATCACCCTTCTCCAGATCGGAGGCTTGGAGTATTTGAGTGTGATCTTGATCTGATATACCTGTTCAATTTCCGTCATGCCACGATGGTTTAAAATCCAATGTTTATGATAAGCCACTCATGGTTCTTTGCTAAACCCCCGTAAAATTAGTGAAATCTCTGGTTAATTAATGGGAAAACAGATATTTTTATTAAAAAATATCAATAAAGTTTGAACAAAGGTTCTGTTGCGCCTGAGGTTGCGATGCCTCAACTTTCGGTAAAGATTTTCAGTTGTGGGTTGAAGGTCTGAAACAGCAAATAGGCTTCGGTATGTTTATATATATGCCTTTACAGCACCTTCCGGCAAACGTAAGGATTATTTCGTTCTGCCTTTGGAATGATCAGTTCATGGAAGGATCGGCAGGGAAGTTGGACCAAAGTGTATATTCACCGCCCAGATTCCTGAGGCACAGATCCCAAAGCTTCGCTGGATCTGATTTCATGATCGCATCCACTGTAAGGTTGGAGACCAGCCATGAATTCCTTTCGAGCTCCCCGTCAAGTTGTTTCGGTACCCATCCGGCATAACCCGCAAAGAATTTGATCTCTTCATTTGATACCCTCCCCAGAGAGATCATTTCCTTCACCAGGTCGATATCACCACCCCAGTATAGTCCCTCAATGATCGGAATGCTTTCCTCGATCATGTTTCCCAGCGAATGAATGTAAAACAGGCTGTCGGTCTTTACCGGACCCCCAAGAAAAATCTGTGCATCAAACTGCGGAAAATCCTTCAGGAGGTCATTGAACTTGATGTCAACAGGTTTGTTGATGATCAATCCGAATGTGCCTTCATCATTATGCTCTGCCAGGAGCACCACCGACCTTTTGAAGTAATAATCAAGCAGAAAGGGTTCGGAAATCAGCACCTTTCCTTTTGAGGGTTTAAGGTTGTTTGATTTGATTTTCAATATGTTGCTTAGACTGGTCATGTTTTAACACTTTGATGCAAAGTGGTACTTTTGAGCGTTCTATAATTAAGTACCAAAGTACAAAAATAATACCAATCATTGGCAACAAAGGGGAATCCGGCCGGACGTTTCCACCTGCTCAGACGGGAATATGCCGGAATGACCTATAGAGGGTATGATTACAGTGTGGCGGATCAACGCATGGTGATCCGGTTTGACTTTGATCTGGACGACCGGTTCCGGTTCCGTCCGGAAACGGAGATCATATTTCCCGAACCTGTAAACACAGCCCATTTACCGGAGGGGTTGCTTGACCATGCTGTCTTTCTCCTGGGTTTGACTGAACTGATCAGCTACTGGAAGGCTGCCTGCCCGCCCAAGATCCGAATATTGCCGCACGGGCTGACAGAAATGCAGAAATCATGGTGGGCAGATCTGTTTTACCAGGGATTGGGTGAGTTCAGGTACCGAAATGGGATTGATGTTTCCCAAAAGGAGTTTGTGAGTATTGAATGTGAATCGGAGACCTTGCCCTTTCACAGCTTACCGCAGGCCTTGGACAGGGTGATGATTCCGGTCGGCGGAGGAAAGGATTCAGCTGTCACCCTTAATCTGCTGAAAACTCCGGACTTTATAAGGGTACCTTTTCTGATCAATCCCGGAACTCCGTCAAGCCGGATAGTGGAAAGGGCAGGGATCCCGCTCCGGCAGAGCATCGTGATGATGCGGAAACTTGATCGGCAGCTGCTTGAATTGAACACTCGGGGATTTCTGAATGGACATACCCCTTTTTCGGCAATTGTGGCATTCGGGGGCTTGGTCGCTTCGTTGGCCGGCCGGACCGGATGGATGACACTTTCCAATGAATCGAGTGCCAATGAACCAACTGTTCCGGGGACACTCATCAATCATCAATATTCAAAATCGCTTCATTTTGAGGAGCGCTTCAGGAACTATATATCCCGCTATCTAACCAATGGGCTTGTCTATTTCAGCTTCCTCAGACCCCTGAATGAGCTGCAGATCGCAAGATTATTCAGCCGGATGGATCATTATCATGACGTATTCATCAGTTGTAATTCAGGATATCGTCATAACCGATGGTGCGGTGAATGTCCGAAATGCCTCTTCAGTTGGATCATCCTGGCTCCCTTTCTGCCACAAGAAACCCTGCAGGGCATCTTTGGCAGCAATCTGCTGGATAAGTCTGAACTCAGGGATATTTTCGACCAGCTTACTGGGATTTCAGAGATGAAGCCGTTCGAATGTGTGGGAACTCTGGATGAGGTCAACGTTGCACTCTGTATGACCATGGAACGCTACGACGATAGCCGTTACCCCGCTCTTCTGAAGTATTATGCCCTGACGGATGCCTGCCGGAGATACCGTCAGGTGGATCCGCAAAGATACCTTTCAGGATTTGACAAAAATCATTTTGTCCCCTTTCCTTATCTGGACATTCTCAAAAATGCGATCGATGAGCAGGTGTGAGGAAATGAAGACGTGGCTGGAGGGTAAATCGATCCTGCTGCTGGGCTTCGGGCGGGAAGGCCGCTCCACCTTTCGCTGGCTCAGGAGCATGTTGCCCGAATCCGGCCTCGCCGTTGCCGACCGGGATGATCAGGCTTTGAAGGAATTGAGAGGTGATGAGCGGGTAACCCTGTTCCATGGCCCGGACTACCTTTCGGCCGTTGCCGGGTATGATATCGTATTCCGGACGCCCGGGTTACCCATGAGCATTCTGAAGAAGATTGTGGACCCGGAGAAAATTACCTCGCAGACCGATATCTTCCTTCGTCTTTTTTCCCGTCAGGTTATCGGCGTGACGGGGACAAAAGGCAAAAGCACGACATCTACCCTGATCCATGAAATCATCAAATCTTCCGGCAACCATACCCTTCTGGCCGGAAATATCGGTGTTCCTCCCTTTGAGATCATGGACCGGATCAAACCGGGAACATGGGTCGTACTCGAACTGTCCTCCCATCAACTGGAACAGATCCGGACCGGGCCGGCCATATCTGTGATCCTGAACCTGTACCAGGAGCATCTTGATCATCACAGCGATTTTCTTTCCTATCAGGAAGCCAAGTTCAACCTGGTACGGAATATGAATCAATACGGTACGCTGATCTACAACCTCGATGACCTGCTGGTCTCCCGTCATGCTGAGGAAAAGGTTCCGGAAAAACAAAGATTTGGATTTACATACCTTGGATTTCCGGATTCAGGGGTCTGTTTTTCCAATGGGAATGTTCTTGTAAGGCATCTGGGTCAAGCCTTGGCGAAATACCCAGTTGACAGCAGGCAGTCACTGCCTGGAATACATAATGTCTACAATATCATGGCCTCCGTGGCTGCAACCTGGACAGCCGAAATTTCAGGCATTGGGGTGTCCGAAACTGTGAACTCCTTCAGGGGATTGCCGCACCGGATGGAAAACATTGGCACTTTCGGAGGAATCACCTTCTATAATGATTCCATATCAACCGTGCCGGAATCCACCATGATGGCAATTAAATCGATCAGGGGCATTCATACCCTGATTCTTGGTGGAAAGGACAGGGGAGTGGATTATTCCGGCCTGATCAGTTTCGTGGCATCATCCGAGATACCTGTGGTCATTTGCACAGGTGAAACAGGGATTCGGATATTCAAAGCCCTGACGGGTGAAAAAAACTGGAGCGGTAATTGTTACATGGCTTCCGGTTACGACGAAATCACCCTACTGATCAGGGAACATACCCTGCCCGGAGGAATATGCCTTTTGTCGCCAGCAGCTTCCAGCTATGATATGTTCAGGAATTTCCAGGAAAGAGGTGACCGTTTCCGGCAAATCGCATTACAGATGAAAGGGGTATGATTTACTTATCCTCTTCAGCTGTTTTTTCATGAGGCTGCCTGGGAGCAGTCTTTTTTTTGGCAGCACCCTCCTTTTTTTTGACTGGTTTGACTTTGCTTTCCGAGGCAGTGGCCGTCTTTTTTCGCGTGGCCGTTTTTTTTGCCTTAGGCTGGGCTTCTGTTATTTCTTCAGCCTTTTGCATCATATTGCTGGATTCACCGACCGCCGGAATTACGGTTTGCAGACCTCTCCTTCTTTTCCTCCTCCTGACACCATGAGAACCCAGTATGATCTTTCCGCGTCTGGTTTTTTTGTCTCCTTTTCCCATATGACCGGTTTTGATTCAGTTTTTTTCACGTCAAATATATTAAAAAGATGCAGATAATGTGACGTGGTGAATTATTGTTCCGGCGGATATTACGCTTACTGAAGTGCAGAGAATTGCCTGGCGTATTCCTTTTCAAGCATTTCGGGATTTTTTAGGCTATTCCAAACCCACTGCAATTTGATATGTAACGCCTCCGCGTATGTCACTTGCCACGGAATGGCAGACATTCTCAGCCGTCTCACGGCCTGGTATAAAATAATGGCGGCACTTACGGAAAGATTATAGCTCCCGGTGAAGCCAAACATCGGTATGCAGAGAAATCCGTCCACATCTTCCATGGCCACATCTGAAAGACCCTTCAGCTCATTTCCAAACATGATGGCTGTCTTGAAGTTGATATCCGCATCCTCGGGGGGCACACCCTTCTGGTGCGGTGATGTCGCCATGATCCGGTAGCCCTCTTTCCTGAGGATTCTCAGGGCGCCGGGCGTATTATTGCTGCTGCTGTTGTGCCTGACCAGGGTGAGCCATTTTGATGAGCCCAGCGTCACATCGGGATTGACCTGGTACCGGTTCAGGTTTTCAATAATGTGCACATCCTGGATCCCGAGACAATCGCATGTTCTGAGTACGGCGCTGGCATTCTGAGCCTGGTAAATATCTTCCAATACCACTGTGAAATGGCGGGTCCTCCGGGATAAGACTTCATCAAAAAGCCTTCTTCTGCGAGGCGTGATGAAACCGGACAGAAACTCTAGCAGCCCTTCCATATACCGGTAACCCTGAATAGTGAGTTCCATTAACGCTGGTTTACCCTCAAATGTAATAAATCTGATCAGACAGGTGCATTTTCAGCAGTCTGCCTGCATGCAATATATGACATCCATGCCAATAAAAAAAGACACTCTTATGTTCATGAGTCCAAAAAAGTATATTTTTGCACCCAAATTTTGATAAAATGGCAAAAAAGAAGGATGCTGCAGAAGAACGGATCGTTGCTGTAGAGGAAGCGTTAAGTAAAACGGAACAGTTCATTGAATCCAATCAAAAGGTCATTACCATTGTGGTGGCGGTGATCGTTCTCATCGTGGTGGCTTTTTTTGCCTTCAAAAGGTTCTATATATCCCCAAGGGAGCAGAAAGCCCAGGCCGCCATGTTTATGGCTGAGAAATATTTTGAAAAGGATTCTCTTGACCTTGCCTTGTTCGGTGACGGATATTACAAGGGATTTCTCGATATTATTGATGATTACGGGATCACGGCATCTGCCAACTTGTCCCATTATTATGCAGGGATCTGTTATTACCGGAAAGGCGAATATGATGAGGCGATTCATCATCTCAGGAAATTCAAGGGGAACGATCAGATAGTGGCCGGGATGGCACTCGGAGTGCTTGGTGATGCTTATCTTCAGCAGGGAAACCTTGAAGCAGGGGTGGATTACTATATGCGTGCGGCCCTGAAAAATGAGAATGAGTTCATTACCCCTGCATTCCTGCTCAAAGCCGGAATGACTTACAAAACAATGGAAAATTGGGATGAAGCACTTCAGGTTTTTGAAAGGATCAAGGAAGAGTATCCCAAATCCAGGGAAGCACGGGAAGTGGACAGGTATATTGCACTCGCGAAGCTGAAGTTGGGGCAGTCCTGATAGTTGTATAATCAATACTTCTGGCCATTTTTCAACTCTTATCCGGCCAGGCTTTACCAGATTCAGGTTTTTTTGCGGCTCAACCGTGGAAATACAGGACAGGAAGCGGTTTAAGCTTATCTTTGTGATCGTCTGTTTGCTGTATTCAGTGAATGTCTGAACCGATTCATATTTTGTTCATGGGGACACCGGCATTTGCGGTCCCTTCCCTTAGCACCCTGATTGAAAACGGTTACCGGATAGCGGGTGTGGTCACCGCACCGGATAAGCCTGCAGGACGCGGGCAACAGGTCAGGATGCCCGATGTCAAGCGTTTCGCTCTACAGGCAGGCCTGCCTGTCATGCAGCCTTTGAATCTGCGGGACAGAGAGTTCCTTGATCTGTTGCATTCCATGAATATCGATCTTGCAGTCGTCGTGGCGTTCAGAATGCTTCCTGCCGAATTGTGGAGCCTGCCCCGCATGGGAGCGATGAACCTGCATGCATCATTGCTTCCCCAATACAGGGGGGCAGCACCCATTAACTGGGCAATCATCAATGGAGAAAACAAATCCGGTCTGACTACTTTCATGATCGATCACCAGATTGATACGGGCAAGATACTGATGCAGGAGGAAATAACCATTTCTGAAAATGAAACAGCAGGTACACTCCACGACAAAATGATGAAACAGGGGGCAAAACTGGTGCTGAAAACGATCCGTGGAATGCTTTCGGGTAATATCACGACCCTGGATCAGTCACTGCTGGAAAAACAGGGATTCATCCTGAAATCCGCTCCCAGGATAACCCGGGAGGATTGCGTAATCATCTGGACCCATACCGTTGCCAGCATTTGCCGTCTTGTCAGGGGACTCAGCCCGCATCCCTGTGCCTTTACAGAGATGACGGCGCCCTCCGGGCAGAAATACTCCCTGAGAGCCTTCTTTGCAAGACCGGCCGAAATATACCCGCCATCTCCCGCACCATGCGGACAGGTTCTTTGGAATCCCCACAAAGATTCGATCTTCGTGCAAGCTGCCGATGGAGTGGTTGCACTTACTGAAGTACAGCTGGCCGGCAAAAAGAAAATGCCTGCCGGTGAATTTCTGAAGGGGTTTCCCCTGGATAACCATTGGAAGATGGGACAACCGGAAATTACAACCAAGTAACCTGCTCATAATTAGTAAGTAATCGCCTGAATTATTAACAAATAGCCCTAATTATTAACAAAAACGGGGGTTTTAGAGGGATAGACTTGCTTTTTCCTAATAATAGCGTATATTTGCACGTACCTTAACCATTAAACTTAAGTAATATGAACAAAGCTGAATTGATCGACGCAATTGCCGGCGAAGCCAAAATCACGAAAGCCGATGCCAAGAAGGCTCTTGATGCTTTCCTCACCACAACATCCAAAGCTCTCAAAAAGGGTGACCGTGTTGCGCTGGTAGGTTTTGGTTCATTTGCAGTTTCAAAACGTGCTGCAAGGACCGGAAGGAATCCGAGGACTGGCAAAGAAATCAAAATTGCCGCCAAAAAGGTGGTGAAATTCAAGCCGGGAAGCGAACTTGCTAAAACCGTGAAGTAAAATCACCATCTGATGAGACGAAGGGGTTGCCTGTTACAGACAGCCCCTTTTTTTTGCCTGTTTCTGAAAGATACTGCACACTCAACCTGGAATACAGGTAAAGCGATACGGCAAATTGGCATCCTCCCCGGCATAGTCCACTCCAATCCTTGATGATGCCTTGATGCTCATCTTCCGATTGTCTGTCCTTCCTTGCTCTATCCAGATGGTGTCACCGGTAAGGGAAATGCCATTGTGACCGGGAAGTATGGAAAGCAGCCGGGAAACCCGTCCCGGTCCATAGATCGCTTCTCCCGGCTTTATTTCTTTTCCCCAACGGTCAGCCATGATTTTTTCGCCGGTGGTCGGTATGAGTCCTCGGATCAATATGGCATCGGGGATGTTCCGGTTATTGGTCACCACATTGAACAGATAATGTACACCATAGCATAGAAAAACGTAGGCTACACCACCAGCCGCATACATTACTTCATTTCGTGCCGTCCTGCTGCCGTTCCATGCGTGCGATGCCCTGTCCCCAATCCCCCGGTAGGCCTCAGTCTCAGTGATAATCCCTCCCGTCAGATTACCGTCGATCCGCGTATACAGGGTCTTGCCCAGCAAATCCCTGGCCAGGCAGACGACATCCCCGTGCAGGTAATACGACCTGGAAAGTTTCATCTCCCTTTATTCCAGAAAAAAACCGATCCCCATTGTGGTAGCGATCTGTCCCAGGTCTGGCTGTATCGACCTGACCTCCGTTTTATTACTGATGGAGGGTACGGTGACGTTATCGAAAGTGGGAGTTGAAACGCTGTAAATGATATCACCCATCAGATAAAGCCGGGTGTTCAGCATATACTTGAGGCCGGGAGCGAGTGCATATCCTGCTGAAATCCCGCTGAGTTCATCTCTCAGGGTTTCCTCTGTGCCATCGCGGGTAACAACAACCGGGTCGCAGTGGTGGTAAACCAGCCCTACAAGGATCCGGGCATCAAAGTATAATTTCCGGGCGATCTCGAAAATGGCATACGGACCTGCTGACAGCCCACCGGTCATCCATGTACCCGAAACTGCTTCGATACGGGAACACTGCCATTGATGTATCATTTCTGCTCCTGAACGGATGGCCTCATCATCAAGAGGCAGGAAAGAACCGGTCAGAGCGGCTGCGATACCGAAATGATCACGGATTTTATACGAGAACACAAAATGAAGCTGGAAACCGGTTCTGGCCAACCCTGCAGTTCCTTCAAACAGGTTGTCCATCGCCAGATCCTCCGAGGGAAAGCTTGCTCCGGCCGAAATACCCAGATATCCTCCGGGTTCGTATCTGCCGCGCTGTGCAAGGGAATCCAGACCGGCGCATGCCGCCAGGAGCAAGAGGGCTGCTACCCGCAGAGACCCTCCGGGTAAAACAAACTGCAGAAAATGAACTGCTGCGTTTTTTTTTCGAATTGAAAAATATCTCATCATGGGAAGAGTTGGTTTACAAAAAGCTTCTTGTCCCGGTACTTCAGCCGGTCATTATCCATCAGCCACTGAACAGCCTTAATGATTTTATCCTCGTGTATGCCTGGAAGGATTTCCGTAATTTGCTCCAGTGTCATCGGGGACCTGGCCAGCCGGGGCAAAATTTGACCCGAGATATACTCAAAGTCAAGGTCTGAAAGCTCAATCCTGTTCCTTTTCAGACAGATGTCACAGATGCCGCATCTTTTTGAATCGGTTTCCCCGAAGTATGACAGAAGCATCTGGCTTCTGCAGTTTACCTGTGATGTGGCATAGAGAATCATACTCCTGAGTCTTTCCAGTGCGGATTCTTTCCGCAAACGATAGTTCCCGGGTGTCAGGCTGATATCCCGCGCATCAATCCTTTCCGTGATGAATACCAGGGAAGGGTCTGTCCGTTTGGGAATATATTCCAGCAATTCCATGCCGGACAACCTCAGGAGGATATTGCGCACATCTGCAACGGACATGCCCAGTCTTCTGGCCAGGTCGGACTCGCTGATCTTCTGAAAATCGCTGAAGAGCCCGGGGTAGGAGCGGAGCAGGGTTTTTATGAAAGGCTCATGTGCAGGCGCTTCTACCTGATATTTATAAATATCTTCCCTCGAAGCCCTGATCATGATCTTGGACTCACTCTCGGTATAATCATGGAGCATGATATAACCATCCCTTTCCAGGATTTTCAGCGTGTTGAAGACTATCAAAGGCTGAAATCCGTATTGCCGTGCAAAATCAACCAGGTGAAAGGTAAAAATGGCATCCCGTCCACTTCCTGCCGCGATCTGAAGATAATTACCCAGGGCATCATAGATCTGTCTGATGGTTTTTAGTTCCGGGAAGGCATCCTGCACCTGGCGCGTCAGGTTTTCCTGATCTTCGGGGCCAAAGAGAAGAACAGCCCATGACTTTTTTCCGTCCCTGCCTGCGCGGCCCGCTTCCTGGAAGTAGGATTCAAGGCAGTCAGGTGGGTCGTAATGGATCACAAAACGGACATCGGGTTTGTCGATCCCCATTCCGAATGCATTGGTGGCAATCATAACCCGTTTTGCCCCTGACATCCATGATGCCTGTTTTTTCATCCGGTCTGCAGTGGACAGACCCGCATGATAAAGTTCCGATGAAATACCCGATTTGTTCAGGATGCCGGCAATTTCCCGGGTCTTTTTCCGGCTTCTGACATAAATGATTCCGCTCCCCTTGATCTTCCCGGGGATGGCCTTTATCCTTTTCAACTTGTCTTCTTCGTAAAGCACGGAGTATGATAGGTTTTTCCTGATAAAGGAAGATTTAATGACATGTTTTTTCCTGAAAAGCAACTTGTTTTGAATATCTTCAGCTACATCCAGTGTCGCAGTGGCGGTTAGTGCAAGGATTGTTGCACTGGGTGCAAGCCTGCGAACTTCTGCAATTTTCAGGTAAGGCGGCCGGAAATCATAACCCCACTGGGAAATGCAATGTGCCTCATCAACAGCCAGGATGTTGACCTTCATCCGGGGCAGATTGACCCGGATCAGGTCGGTCTCAAGTCTTTCAGGGGAAAGGTAAAGGAATTTCAGGTTGCCGAAGAGGGCATTGTCGATGGCAACCGACATTTCAGTAGCGGTCATCCCTGAAAAGATGGCAGCTGCGAAGATCCCTTTTTTTTTCAGGGCATTAACCTGGTCCGCCATCAATGCGATAAGGGGGGAGATTACAAGGGTAAGGCCTGGCATCATAATCCCCGGCACCTGATAACAGACAGACTTCCCACCTCCTGTCGGCAACAGGGCTAGTGTGTCCCTGCCCGTGAGAACGGAAAGGATAATCTCCTCCTGCATGGGCCAGAAGGATGAAAACCCCCAATATTTTTGCAGAATCTGCCTGGGAATCTGGGCCATCGTCCGCTTTTATACGAAAATAGGTTTTATTTAAACATCATTTAAAATTAATTTAACAGATACATGATGGTGAATTTGCATTTTTGTATCAAAAACCACCTGTGATGGACCACTCTGAAGAAATGCATCTGGTCAGGAAGTGTCTCAGGGAGAGTTTCCGCACCGCATCGGATATTTTTGTGGACACAACGACCAGGGAATGTGAGGTCACAATTTCTGTGGACGAGTATCAGGGTGAACTGCCCGGTTATCTGGTTGCGGGAGATGTGGTGCTGAGCATGGTTGATTTCTGCGACACCTTTCCTTTCAAGTATGTTTTCAGCTATGCCCTTCGGCCTTCGTGAAGGCTGAATGACGATGGATTACTTTGCAAAGCTGACCGCCCTGGTTTCGCGGATCACGGTGATCTTGATCTGTCCGGGGTAGGTCATTTCGTCCTGAATCTTTCTTGAAAGGTCATATGAGAGCTGGGTTGCCTGATCATCTGTCACCCGGTCAGCTCCCACGATGACGCGTAGTTCCCTTCCAGCCTGGATGGCATAGGTTTTTACCACACCGGGATAGGTAAGGGCGAGTTCTTCCAGCTTGTTAAGCCTCTGGATATAAGACTCTACAACTTCCCTGCGTGCACCCGGCCTTGCCCCTGATATTGCATCGCAGACCTGCACGATGGGTGAAATGAGATTGTCCATTTCAATCTCATCGTGATGCGATCCGATGGCATTGCAAATCTCTGGTTTCTCCTTGAATCTTTCCGCAAGTTTCATACCCAGGAGTGCATGGGGAAGTTCTGCTTCGTTATCGGCTACTTTGCCGATATCGTGCAACAGGCCGGCTCTCTTGGCCAGCTTGGGATTCAAACTCAGTTCCGCCGCCATGGTGGCGCATAGGTTGGCTACTTCACGCGAATGTTGCAGAAGGTTTTGCCCGTATGAGGAGCGGTACTTCATTTTCCCGATCAGGCGCACCAGTTCGTGATGGATCCCATGAATGCCCAGGTCAATTGTGGTTTTTTTACCGGTTTCTATAATCTCCTGCTCGATTTGTTTCTTGGTCTTTGCCACCACCTCTTCGATGCGTGCAGGATGAATTCTGCCGTCAGTGACGAGCTTGTGGAGGGATAGCCTTGCTATTTCCCTGCGTACGGGATCGAATCCCGAGAGAATAATAGCGTCAGGAGAATCGTCGATGATGATTTCAACCCCTGTGAGTGCTTCCAGGGTACGGATGTTGCGGCCTTCCCGCCCGATGATCCTCCCCTTGATCTCATCATTTTCAATATTGAAGACGGTTACAGCGTTTTCAATGGCATTTTCCGCCGCCGTCCTCTGAATGGTTTCGATCACGATTTTTTTTGCCTCACGGTTGGCTGTGAGCTTCGATTCTTCAATGATTTCCGCAATGTGCACCATAGCCTCAGACATGGCTTCATCCTTGAGTGTTTCAATCAGCTGTGATTTGGCTTCCTGCGCAGAGAGACCCGATATTTTCTCCAGTTGTTCCACCTGCTGCTTGATCGCTTTTTCAAGATCAACCTGTTTTTTCGCCACCAGATCGAGTTGCGAGTTAAGGTTTTCACGGATGGCATCCATTTCCTTCTGCTTTCTCTGCGCTTCCTCGATGCGCTGTGAAAATGCAGTTTCTCTCTGCTTCAACCTGTTTTCATTCTTTTGCAGCGCCGAGTTTCTTTCCTGTACTATTTTTTCATGCTCAGCTTTCAGTTGCAGGAATTTCTCCTTGGCCTGGAGAATCTTTTCCTTTTTGATCACCTCGGCTTTTTCTTCTGCTTCCCTGAGCAGGTTTTCGCTTTTTCGTACAATTCTCTTCCGGATGAAGGTGGCCGCAATAATGCCTCCGGTAATCAGAGATACGGTACCAACAATAATCGTTATGATATAATTGATCATCTTTTGTAAGTGTTTGGGATTGTCAAATGATAAAAACAAAACCCGCATAATTCAAGGAGTTTAATAAACCCCCTTTCATACAGGATTAGGTTTGCCTGATTTTTCGAGCGTCCACTGTCCCTGAGATTCAGGAAATCCCGGCATTGCCGGGATTGAGGCCTGCCCTACGAATCCTTGAGCATCACCTTGAGTTTGTAATGTTGAGGTTATAAACGTACGTTGAATTAATGCGGGTTGTCTTTTCAGGCAGGGATCATCCTCTGCCTGTAATCCCTATTATCAAAGAACGGTTTTCTATGATCCTTCAAGTGTTTCAGACAGAATAACGTGGATGTTCTTCATTTTTTCAATCATCTGGCCCCTGTCGGATTCAACCTGCTTTCTGAGGCGCAATGCATTGGCCGAAAATTCCAATGCAGCCATGGACAACAAATCCTGTTTGTCCTTATGGGCATATCTGCCTGCATATTCCCTCAATGCCTTGTTGACCAACTCTCCTGCTTTTCTGACGATCTCCTCCTCCTCCCTTGGAATGGTCAACCGGTAAGGCCTGTCAGAAATGTTCACCGATATGGTCAATTCCTCCATCCCGGTCATAATTTGATATTCTGTCGTTCAATCCTGTATAAGTCTGATTGACTTGTCAATTTCCCGCACCAACTCATCGATCACTCCTCGTAACTGCTGCTTGTCCATATTGTATCCAAGCGATTTGGCTACCTGGATAACGTTGATATGCTCCTTTAATTGTTTAATGGTTTCTTTCTGTTCTTCAATAACTTTGCCCTGTTCCCAGATCACTTTGTCCTGTTCTTCAAGCCGTTGCTTCAGGGTACGGTACAGGTTTGAAATTTTCCGGACCTGCTCCTCAATCCCGGATAATATCGTGCCCGCATCCATTACAATTCAGTATTCACATACGCAAATGTACAACAAACGCACAATCCGATCCAAATTTTTCTTCTTTTCTTTATGCAATAAGTTAATTAATGCCTTGTATAATATTGATTATGTGATTAATAATTTGAGATCGGGTCGCATGTGCAAATGAGGTTTCGGTCACCAAAGGCATCATCGATCCGGCCAACAGGCGGCCAGTATTTGGTGTTCCGGTCACCTTGCCCCGGAAAGGCAGCCTCCTCCCTCGAATAGGGTTTTTCCCAGTTACTCCCGGTGATCATACGAATCGTGTGCGGTGCACTCTTCAGAAGGTTTATTTCTTTTGGAATCTCACCATTCTCTATTTTCCGTATTTCTTCCCTGATCCGGATCATGGCATCCACAAAACGGTCCATCTCTTCCAACGGTTCACTCTCCGTCGGCTCGACCATCAGGGTGCCATGAACCGGAAAAGCGACAGTGGGGGCATGGAATCCATAATCCATCAATCTTTTGGCGATGTCGGATACCGTGATACCGGCACTTTTTCCCAGTTGGTTGCAGTCGAGTATCATTTCATGGGCAACCCTTCCATTCTTTCCCTTATAGAGAATGGGGTAATGATCTTCGAGGCATGACTTCAGGTAGTTGGCATTCAGGATGGCCATGCGAGACGCTTCAGTGAGTCCTTCACCACCCAGCAGTTTGATGTAGGCATATGAGATGGGAAGGATCATGGCGCTTCCGTAGGGTGCTGCGGCAACTGCGGTGATTCCCTTTATCCCTCCGGTGTCAACCAGCGGGTGTCTGGGAAGGAAAGGTGCCAGGTGGTCAGCCACACCGATCGGGCCTACACCCGGCCCGCCACCACCATGAGGTATCGCAAAGGTTTTATGGAGATTCAGATGACAAACGTCTGCACCAATGAGGGCCGGATTGGTCAGCCCTGCCTGGGCATTCATGTTGGCTCCGTCCATGTAAACCTGCCCGCCATTTCCGTGAATGATCCTTGTGATCTCCTCTATTTCCTCTTCAAAAACACCATGGGTGGAAGGATAAGTCACCATCAGTGCAGCCAGATTGTCCCTGTGCTCTGACGCCTTTGCCCTGAGGTCATCGGTATCGATATTGCCCATGTTGTCACAGGCCACTACCACCACTTTCAGTCCGGCCATTACTGAACTGGCCGGATTGGTTCCGTGGGCTGAAGAGGGAATGAGGCAGATATTCCTGTGCCCCTGTCCCTTTTCTTTCAGGTATTCTCTGATGACCATCAGCCCAGTATACTCTCCTGCCGCGCCTGAGTTCGGTTGAAACGAAATGGCTTTGAATCCCGTTATCTCACACAGGTCAGCCTCCAGTTCCCGGATCAGTTCGAGATATCCTTTCGCCTGGTCGGAGGGAACAAAAGGATGTATCTCCGCAAACTCGGGCCAGCTGAGGGGAAATAGTTCAGCTGCGGCATTGAGTTTCATTGTACAGGAACCGAGTGGGATCATGGTGCGGTTCAGCGCCAGATCTTTGTTCTCGAGCGTCTTGATATACCGCATCAAGGCAGTTTCCGAGTGCAGCGAGTTGAATATGGGATGTGTGAGAAATGATGAAGTTCTCCGGAAGGAGGCCGGTATTCCCTGTAAGCTCAAATTACCGGGTTCAGGGTTTATCTGAGCGGTGGATTGCCCGGTAGCTTCGGCCAGGACAGTGAGTATTTCCGCTATGTCCACGGATCCTGTTGTCTCATCCACGCTGATCCCGATGGTCCGGTTATCCACATAGAGGAAATTGATCCTGTGGCTCAGAGCTGCACTTTCCAGCTTTCTGATGTCGCAGCCTTGCGGGATGCGGAGTCTAATCGTGTCAAAAAAGGTAGCGTTCAACCGCTTGTATCCCAGCCGGTCTGACTCCCGGGCCAGAATACTTGCTGACATGTGGATGTCTTCAGCAATGGCTTGGATCCCGGAAGACCCGTGGTAGACGGCATACATGCCGGCCATGATGGCCAGCAGGGCCTGTGCAGTACAGATATTGGAGGTGGCCCGCTCACGTTTGATATGCTGCTCCCGCGTCTGCAAGGCCATACGGTATGCCTTGTTGCTCTGTGAATCGACAGATAATCCTATGATCCTTCCTGGGATCAGTCTCTTGTATTCAGCCGTAGTTGCGAAGAAACCTGCATGCGGACCACCAAAACCCATCGGAAGACCAAATCTTTGAGAGGACCCCACTACGACATCTGCACCCCATTCCCCCGGCGGGACAAGCATTGCCAGACTCATCAGATCTGCCGCCACTACTGTCCTGATTTCCAGCTTTCCGGCACGGGCCACCATTTCATGGTAGTCATGGATCTCGCCCGTGATATCCGGATACTGCAGGATCATCCCGAAGACATCCGGCTCAAGATCGAAATCAGCAGCATCCTTAATCTCCAGCCTGATACCCAATGGATTTGCACGTGTCCGGAGAATATCCACCGTCTGGGGAAAGAGCCCGGATGATACCAGGAAACGGTCAGCACCCCTCTTTGCCATTTCACGTGAGCGGGCATTGAACAGCATGATCATGGCCTCCGATGCAGCAGTACCTTCATCCAGAAGGGAGGCATTGGCAACGGGCAAACCGGTCATGTCTGATATTACAGTCTGGTAATTGAGCAAGGCTTCAAGCCTGCCCTGGGAAATCTCAGCCTGATAAGGCGTATACGATGTGTACCAGCCAGGGTTCTCAAGAATGTTGCGGGTGATCACCCCCGGGGTGATTGTATTGTAATAACCCAAACCAATGTAACTCCTGTATATCTTGTTTTTCGAAGCAACTCCCCTGAGATGCCTGAGCAACTCATATTCGTTCATGCCACGCGGAAGCTGCATAGGCTTCTGCAGTCTGATGGAAGCAGGTATTGTTTGTCTGATCAATTCCTCCACAGAGGTTACCCCAATCTTTCCCAGCATGGTATCAATGTCTCCGCTGGCCGGTCCGTTGTGCCTGTTAATAAAGTTATTACTGATCATTTCTCTATTGTCATTGAAATGGTTCTTGTTATTTTTTACTGAGCCGGGCAAAATTATAAATCTTTGAATTACTTTTTGATTTATTGTTAACTTATTAACAATAATGTTCTTCCGGATGTCCCAAACGTTTCCTTTCTGAAAGGCGCAGGCGGTCCGTTACGGTTTCCTTACCCTGAACAATGCCTGAATTTTCATAATTTTGCAGCCAAACGAAAGGAAGTAAGATGTTTGAGGGATTAAGCGAGAAACTTGACCGGGCTTTCCGTATATTGAAAGGGCAGGGGCACATTACCGAGATCAATGTGGCCGAGACACTGAAAGAGGTAAGAAAAGCCCTTTTGGATGCAGACGTGAGCTACAAGATTGCCAAAACTTTCACGGAAAATGTGAAGGAAAAGGCCATCGGCCAAAGGATACTGACCTCCGTGTCACCTGCCCAGATGATGGTTAAAATCGTACACGACGAGCTCACCCGTCTGATGGGGGGCGAGGCCATCGATATCTTCCTCAAAGCCAACCCCGCTGTGATCCTGATCGCAGGATTGCAGGGATCAGGAAAAACCACCTTTTCTGCGAAACTCGCCAATCTGTTACATACCAAGAGGGGAAGGAATCCATTGCTGGTTGCCGGCGACGTATACAGACCGGCAGCTGTCGAACAACTCCGGTTGCTTGGAGAACAGGCAGGTGTCAAGGTATTCACCGAGGAGGGGAACCTGAATCCTGTCAATATCGCCCGGAATTCGATCATCCATGCAAGGGATTACGGATTCAACACCGTGATCATTGACACGGCTGGACGTTTGGCCATTGATCAGGAGATGATGGATGAGATTTCCGGCATCAAGGATGCGGTAAAACCCCATGAAATACTTTTTGTCGTCGACTCCATGACGGGCCAGGATGCCGTAAATACCGCAAAGACTTTCAACGAACGTCTTGATTACCATGGTGTAGTTCTGACCAAGCTGGACGGGGATACCCGTGGCGGTGCCGCTCTGACCATCAAGGCCACGGTGGACAAACCCATCAAGTTCGTTGGTATCGGCGAGAAGCTGGATGCCATCGATGTGTTTCATCCCTCCAGAATGGCCGACAGGATCCTGGGAATGGGTGATATCGTCACACTGGTAGAGAAGGCCCAGGAACAGTTCGATGCCGAAGAGGCCCGGAGAATTCAACGCAAGATCGCTCGCAATGAATTTAATTTCAATGATTTTCTTCAGCAGATCAGGCAGATAAAAAAGATGGGAAACGTGAAGGATCTGATGGGGATGATCCCGGGTATGGGGAAAGCCCTCAAAAATCTGGACATCGACGACGATGCGTTCAAAGGTGTCGAAGCCATCATATTATCCATGACACCTGAGGAACGGGAAAACCCAAAGGTTCTTAACGGCAACCGCAGAAAGCGCATAGCCGGCGGAAGCGGAACGGATATCCAGGAGGTGAACCAGCTCATCAAACAGTTCAGCGAAACACAGAAAGTAATGAAAATGATGAGTGGTGGTAATAGGAAAAACCTGATGCGGATGATGGCCTCCAGAAATAATTCTTCCCGCCGGCAATGAGCATATGTGATTCAACCGACTGAAAAGCAATGCAATGGTTCTACTGGACGGAAAAGAAGTTTCCCGGCAGATCAGGGCTCAAATAGCTCTGGAAGTATCGGGTTTGATCGGCAATGGGAAAAGAGCCCCACATCTGGCGGCCGTCCTGGTGGGAGATGATCCTGCCAGTCAAACCTATGTCAGCAACAAGGAAAAAGCCTGCAGGGAAGTAGGATTTCTCTTTTCTGTCTACAGGCTCCCAGACTCCACAACAGGGGAGGAGCTGACCGAAGTAGTGGATTTCATCAACAAAGACAATGAAGTGGACGGGTTGATCGTACAGTTGCCGCTTCCTCCCCACATCTCACCCACACGCATCATTGAGGCCATTGATCCTTCAAAGGACGTTGACGGTTATCATCCCCTGAATTTCGGGAGAATGGCATTGAACCTTCCTTCGTTCCTGCCTGCTACTCCGTTGGGCATACTGAAGATACTGGAACATTACCGGATAGAAACCGATGGCAAAAGCTGCGTCGTGATCGGCCGGAGTCAAACTGTCGGCACACCTGTTTCCTTGTTGCTTTCAAGAAAATCAACCCCCGGTAACTGCACAGTTACTATTTGTCATTCGCGGAGTCATAACCTGGTGGAAATTTCTTCAGGCGCAGATATACTGATCGTTGCTGCCGGCCGGCCGGAAATGGTAGGTGCGGATATGGTGAAGGAAGGCAGTGTGGTCATTGATGTAGGTATCCACAGGCTTACGGATGCAAATACCAAAAAGGGATACCGGATCACAGGGGATGTGAAGTTTGATAAAGTTGCACCCAGGACATCTCATATCACCCCGGTCCCCGGCGGGGTGGGCCCTATGACCGTTGTCTCCCTGTTGCTGAACACCCTTAAAGCTTACAAAAAGGAGGTTTATTGCTGACATGATGAAATGCACCCTTTACCGGAAAGGCTGTCCGGCCGGATTTCCGCTTATTGGGATGCTGATCCTTCTTATCCCCATGGATCAAGTCTATCCACAGATGCATGTATTGCCAGGAGAAGAGAAGGTCTGGGTTTCACCCAGCAACCCGTCCTGTCACCTCAGAACCCTCCTGCCTCCTGAGTTGTCCGAGAACTCGGGGCTTCTCCCGGATAAGAATGGATGGTGGACCCACAATGACAGCGGTGGCAAGCCCGCTCTCTACCTGGTGGATACACTCACAGGTGCTGTCATTCGTGAAGTAATCATCAGAAACGCTGAAAACCATGACTGGGAGGAGCTTGCCATGGATTCCGGCTTCCTTTACATCGGCGACTTCGGGAATAACAAGGGAAACCGGACGGACCTTGCCGTTTATAAAATCCGGAGAAAGGATCTTTGTTCTGATGATCCCGGCAACGTTACTGCAGAAAAGATCTTCTTCTCATGGGGTGACCAGGAACAGGTCACAGAGTCAAAGAGGGATCATGATTTCGATTGTGAAGCAATGGTATGTGTGAGGGATGACCTCATCCTGTTCACCAAAAACTGGAAAGACCGGAAAACAAGGATGTACAGGCTGTCCAAATCACCGGGACATTACCGGATCCTGCCTTTGGACATTCTGGATGCCGAGGGTCTTGTCACTTCGGCAGATTTCGACCCTGTGAACCACAGGCTGGTGCTGGCCGGTTACCAGAATTATTTGCCTTTCGTCATCGTGGCGGATGATTTCGATGGCCGGCTCTTTCCAGACCAGGGCATCACCAGGTACCTGCTTCCGGACCTTAAGGACGCCCAGACGGAAGGAATCATATGGTACGGAAAAGGACTTTTGCTCTCAACTGAAAAAACGGACGTTTTTCCACCTTCAGTCTATTTTATCAGCATGCCTGTCCAATGAACCAAACGGAAGCATACAATCCGGACGATCTGTCAGCCGGTTTGGTCCTGCCTCTGATGGAGGATTTCTATTCCTTGCAGGGTGAAGGTTATCATACCGGAAAAGCAGCTTATTTTATCAGGATCGGCGGATGTGATGTGGGTTGTCATTGGTGTGACGTGAAGGAATCCTGGGACAGCCGTATCTGGCCGCCGACCTCTGTCATGGATATACTTGACCGGATGGGCAACAATCCTTCGCACACTGTGGTTGTCACAGGCGGAGAACCACTTATGTACAACCTTGCCGTGTTGTGTGATGTTTTGAAAAAATCAGGCCTCTCCCTTCACCTGGAGACTTCAGGAGCCTGGCCTCTGTCGGGTACATGGGACTGGATATGCCTCTCCCCGAAGAAGTTCCGGCCTCCATTCCCGGAACTCATCGATCAGGCTGATGAATTGAAGATCATCGTCCAGGACAGGTCTGATATTGACTGGGCTGAAAAAATGGCAAACCGGGTCAGGGAAGGATGTCACCTCTTTCTTCAACCCGAATGGAGCTGCAGGGAGACCGTCATGCCCATGATTATCGGCTATATCAAGGAGCATCCCCAATGGAGGATGTCTCTTCAAAGCCACAAATACATGAAAATTCCGTGATCTATGTGCGGCTTTTCTGATCAAAGGGGAAGATTCAGCACCGCTGCGGTGTTTCGGTGGATCATGCTGGTATCTGTTATGGCAATGGCTTGCCTTGCGGAGGCCCAGGACACTCCCCTGTCGACGGGATCAAAAAGGGCTGAAAAGTTTTATCAAAAAGGGGAAGAAGCATACAGGATGAGGGAACTGGATATCGCAGAAAAAAATTTCAAACTTGCCTTGGAAGCGGATTCCGTTTTTTTTGAAGCGATGATGATGCTGGCAGATCTGTACGAGCATAAAGGAAGGGATTCGCTGGCCATTCGCTATTACCGCCAAGCAGCAAACCGTTACCCTGACAAGTATCCGGCCCTGTTTTTTTTTCTCGGGAGACTGGAGTACAAGACCGGATGCTACGCAGATGCAGCCGGATCTCTTTCAAAATACCTGTCATACCCCGAAACGGATGAAGAAAACAGGCGGATGGCAGAAAAGGAGCTGACTTCTGCCGTTTTTGCCGCAGATGCCATCCTTCATCCGGTTCCGTTTGATCCCGTCAA
>JAFGHD010000043.1 GCA_016939365.1 Bacteroidales bacterium
ATATTTCAGACGATAAATGTCTGAATTTTAAAACTGACGAAATCAGACAGTTTAAATTTGCAAACCTGATTTCCGTCAGTATACTTTCGTTACCGAATCAATGGGCAGCATCAGTAATAGCATTGCGCACCCCCGATGACCCTGATTTCTGAATTTTCGTTGATATAGGCGGGAAGCGGTTCATCCTGGCGGAAGACGGCGATCCTTTTCCCCTGTTCCAAGAGTGAGCGGACCTGCTCTTCGGAAGGTATGCCGGGATACGACAGGTGTTTGGTGTAGAACATGATGGGGACGTATCCCCAGGGGCAGGGATTGAAGATCACCCATGGGCCTTCGCCCAGGACTTCGGGCAGTGAGTGTATCATCTGCATTTCATTGAGGCGTACCATGCGGAATTTCTGGGCGTCGGAGTTGCCGGGGAGGCGGTTTTGCATGATGCGGTTAAGGTCCAGACTGAGGTAGCTGGTGACGGCGAGGACGGTCACTGCCAGGGTAGTGGCTGCCCATCGGTTGCGTATCAGCTTTCCGCTTTGGCTGAGAAGCCATTCTATGAGGCTGCCGAGTGCGAGGAAGACGAAGGGTGCTGCAGGGAGGCAGTAGGCGGTCATTTTGGTGGCCATCAGGCTGTAGAAGAGGTAGAGGATGACCACGCCCAGGAGTGCGGCGCGGGCGGCGGTATGCCGCCAGGCGCGGATGCCGAGGGCTGTCAGGGCCAGACCGGCCAGGTAGGGTACGGCCTGGCCTCCGCCGTACAGGGTGTTCAGGGCACGGATGTGGTAGAAGAAACCACCCCCGTGGTCCTCGATCACTTGGCCGGCATGGCGGCCGAACTGACCGATCTCAAAAGCCGCCTCCTGCGGCCAGCGGATGAAGATATAAATGAACCAGGGGGCGGCCGCAACCAGGGCGACACCTGCGGCAGCCAGTACCGGCATCTGCGCCTGCAGCCGGATCAGAAGATCTTTTTTGATGTAATTTGTTTTCCGCCACGGAGGGCCCGCAGTTGCTTTCTGTGGGTTGTCAACATGGACATTCTCTGCGTGCTCACCGGCTCTGGTTGCAACCTGGCTTCTGAAGCGGCTGTCGCGCCGCATCCTGGCAAGAGACCACGCCGGAAACACCAGCAATCCCGGCAGCCACTTCACCAGCACTGCACCACCTGCCACCAATCCAATTACCCAAATCCATAATCTCCTCCCGGAATGCTCATACTCGAACATGGCCCAGAACGATGCACATACCTGGAACAGGAATGCCGTGTCGTTATGATCGGTATGCAGTGCCCCCGAAAGCAGCTCCAGCGGGTAATAGGCAAACAGGAAAAGAAGGCCGCCATACAGGCCCGTGTTGCGATTGACGATCATCACCCCCATACGGAAGATCATCAGTGCAGTAAGCGCATGCATGAACACCGAAGGAAGCCTTACAGCCATCTCGTTGCATCCGAACAGCCGGATGCTCAGCGCCATCTCCCATAAAAACAGAGGCGGCTTATGCACCCAGATGTGGTTCGCAGTCCAGTTACGGAAGTCCAGAGGGAGGACCATCTCCGGATAGAGCACCGGGCGGAAGGGACGGGTGGACATATTTTTGGCCACCAGGGCATGAAACTGCTCATCCCATAGACTCAGGAAGGGATCCAGCGATGCCATGAACAGCCCCAGCAGCAAACCGGCAAGAAACAGCAGCCACAATCCTGGCCGGACCCTTTCTTCCCGGATAAAGATGATGGTAATAAGGGCAGCAACGGAAGCCCCACAAAACAAAATATATTGCCACCCGTGCAACGCTGCCATACACGCAGGATATCTGTTCAATGGTTGTTTTAATGAACAGTGGTGCCAAAAATAATGATATATTTGTAATTCATTCAAACCATTATCAAATGCTGAGATTATTCCCATTATTGCTGATGGCAATCACTTTCCACCATGTGACGGCCCAGCACCAGAATGTCATGATCAGCAGCTCCAGCCAGCCCGAAGAGCCTTCCATATTCGTCAACCCCAAGAATACGGATCATCTCGTGGGCGGGGCCAACATCAACAATGTTTACTTTTCATTGGACGGCGGGTTTACATGGAACAAATCCACCCTCTATTCCCAGCAATATGGGGTTTGGGGAGACCCGTGCACGATCATCGACACGGCAGGGAACTGTTACTTTTTCCATCTTTCAAATCCACCGTCGGGTAGCTGGATCGACCGAATAGTGTGCCAGAAATCGACGGATGGGGGGCAGACCTGGGACGACGGCACCTATATGGGCCTGAACGGCACGAAGGCGCAGGACAAGGAGTGGGGCGTGGTCGACCGCTCGAATAACAATATTTATGTCACATGGACGCAGTTTGATGATTACGGCAGCGGCAATCCCAACGACAGCAGTATCATCCGGTTCGCCAAGTCGGTTGACGGCGGTATGACATGGAGCGAGGCCGTCAGGATCAACAAGGTGGCGGGCGACTGCATCGACAGTGACAACACGGTGGAGGGCGCTGTTCCGGCAGTGGGTCCCAACGGTGAGATATACGTAGCCTGGGCCGGACCTGAGGGCCTTGTGTTCGACCGGTCGCTGGACCAAGGGGAGACATGGCTGGATGAGGATATCTTCGTGACCGATTTCCCGGGCGGTTGGGATTACAGCATCCCTGGCATATATCGCTGCAACGGATTGCCCATCACGGAATGCGACCTCAGCGGAGGAGCCCACCACGGGACCATCTATATCAACTGGACCGACCAGCGGAACGGAACGGACGACACCGATGTCTGGCTGGTTAGGTCTACTGACGGCGGGGATACCTGGAGCGAGCCCATGAGGGTGAATGACGATCCGCCGGGCAGGCAGCAGTTCTTCACCTGGATGGATGTCGACCAGGTCACCGGATTCCTGTGGTTCGTGTTTTACGACCGCAGAGATTATACCGATAACAACACCGATGTGTATTTGGCGGTCTCCATCGATGGGGGTGACACCTTCATCAATTTCAAGGTGAGTGAATCGCCTTTCCTGCCGAACGCCTGGGTCTTTTTCGGTGATTATAACTGTATTTCGGCATACAATAACGTCGTCAGGCCTATATGGACGCGTCTGGAGGGAGGAGATCTCAGTGTATGGACGGCCATTGTTGACCCTTTTGCGGTGATCATCTCCGGCGAAGCCGCACCGCCTGCCATCCCGCTATCCACTCTTGAGCAGAACTATCCCAATCCCTTCCAGGATAATACATACTTCTCCTTCAAGCTGAACGAGCCCTCAGTGGTATCCCTCCATGTCTTCGACATGATGGGCAGGCTGGTCGCCACAGTGATCGATGGCATACGAATGGCTCCCGGCAGATATATTGAGCGCTTCGATGCCTCCTCCCGGTACCTGAGTCCCGGAGTCTATTATTTCTCATTGGTGACCAACGGCCTTGCCCAAAAACGGAAGATGCTCCTGGCGGAATAGATTGCACTCTTTTCAATTGGATCAGTCATACAGCAGCATGACCTTCAGGAGGACGGGATGATGGTCGGAGTATTCGAATCCAAGATCGGGGGTGGAAACATTCTCAATGGCGATATTGGGTGAGAGGGCGAAGAAATCGATGACGGTAGTACCGGTTTCTCCGGGAACATAAGGCATGTTCACCTTACGGTTGGTAGGCATGGAGGGATCGAACGCCCACTGCCATCCGGCGGGAAGGAACCCGGGGTCCATCGGAGAGACCTGAAAGGGACGGTAAGTTTCCGCGATCCGTGATGTGTCATATCCCGGCGGATTCTGGTTCCAGTCGCCACCGATGATCACATGGCATCCGTTTTCAAACTCCCTTACCGCCGTTTCCCTGATCAGAGCCAGCTCGGACTCCCTCAGAGTCGCGGCATCATCGTAAGCCGAGTTGTGGATGTGAAGGATCACCAGGTCTTTATCCGGTTGTGTCCCGTACCGTGTCATCAGGATGCAGCGTTGAGGCATAAAAAGCCGTTTGGGCCAGGAATAACTTTTCTGAGAGGACAGACGAAGGGCTTCCGACGCTGCTGTTGCAGACAGGGTCAATAAACCTGACCTCACCCGGCCCATGGGTGACAGGAATGGCAACGGGACATGAAATGAGCTGTAATTCAGCGCATAGACCTGCTCAAAACCAGGAAGCGCCTGTGAGATCATCGCAGCCTGTGGCGTGTGGTATGACCTCCGGGAGTCTGAATCCACCTCCTGTAAGAGGATGACTGCAACATGATCCAGGGAGAGAAGCACCTCCCGGATACCTTCAAGATAATGGAAGACCTGATCCTTCCGGGGACGCACCATCTGGCCTCCCTCATAGAAGAAATCCATTTCCCTTCCGAGACTTCCATAACCCATATTCCATGATACCAGTGAAAACCGTTCCGGTAAATGATCCTCATCCTGATCCCCGGCCTTTATGGTCACCGGCAGACGGGGTGGAGGTCTGTACTCCGTAATGACAGAGGCAGCGATGACAAGAACTGCATAAAGCAAGGGGATCAGCGCCAGCATACCCAATATGAATCCTGCGAGTTTCATCACACCAGCCACGCTTCAAAGTTCTGATAAATCAACAATCTCCTGATCTCCCCGATCATCTCCGAAAAAGTATGTGCATGATGGTATATCCGCTCCGTCTGAAACCCTGAAGGTTTGCATCGGGAGTCGCCTGGTATATTAAATTTTCTATATTTGTGGCTCATCAATCCCAATAAAATGCCCATTCTCGGTTCCATCATCAAAAAGGCATATGAGCTGAGGAGCATTCCCATTGAGCAAAAGAGGCGGAGGCTGACCGATCCCCGGATTGCCCAGGAGAAAGAACTGAGAAAACTCCTGAAAAAGGCCCAATATACAGCTTTTGGCGAACATCATGATTTCGGATGGATACTGAAACAACCGGATCTGTTTGAAGCTTTCAGGAGAAATGTACCGGTATATGATTACAACAGCATGTTCCGGAAGTGGTGGTACCGTTCGTTGAACGGTGAGCCATATGTTTCGTGGCCCGGCAGGGTTAAATATTTTGCCCTCACCTCAGGGACTTCGGAGTCATCGAGCAAGCACATTCCTGTAACCGGGGATATGATCCGGGCGATACGGAGGGCGAGCATCCGGCAGTTGGTGTCGGCGGTGAAGTATGGTTTCCCCCTGGAGTTTTACGCTAAAGGCATCCTGATGATCGGCGGGAGTACGCACCTTCAGTACAACGGCACTTATTACGAAGGAGATCTGTCGGGCATTTCCGCGGGCAATCTTCCCTTCTGGTTTCAGCATTTCTATAAGCCCGGCAAGCGGATATCCCGTGAACGTGAATGGTCCACGAAGCTTGAGGAGATCGTGCGCAAGGCCGGGGGGTGGGATATCGGTGTCATCGTTGGCGTTCCGGCATGGATTCAGATCATCCTGGAGAAGATCATCGAGCATTACCGTATCCGCAATATCCATGAAATCTGGCCCGACCTGTCGGTTTATGTGCACAGCGGAGTTTCTTTCGGGCCGTATACCAAGAGTTTTGAGAAGCTCTTCGGCAAACGGATGATCTATCAGGAATCCTACCTGGCCTCAGAGGGGTATGTTGCCTGCCAGAACCGGGTGGATGTCAGCTCAATGGCTATGATACTCGACAACGGATTGTATTTCGAGTTCATTCCGTTCAATGACCGGAACTTCGATTCTGACGGAAACCTGAAGAAGGATCCGGAAACGCTGTCCATCCGTGATGTGAGGGAAAATACGGAATATGCATTGCTGTTGTCCACATGCGCGGGCGCCTGGAGGTACCTGATCGGGGATGTGGTGCGGTTCACTTCGGTGCCGTTGCACGAGATCGTTATCACGGGAAGAACAAAGCATTTCCTGAGCATATGCGGTGAACATCTCTCGATTGACAATATGAGCAGGGCCATTGAGATACTTGAGAACGAAATGAATGTGGAGATCCGGGAGTTTGCGGTGGCCGGTATACAGCACGACAGCATGTTCGCCCATCAATGGTACCTGGGCAGCAATGACAGGATTGATCCCGTCCTTGCCCGTCAGAAAATTGATGAACACCTGAAGGTGCTGAATGACGACTACCGGGTGGAGCGCATCGAGGCCATCCGTGATGTGTTCGTGAAGGTACTTCCCACCCGGATATTTGATGACTGGATGAAAAAGCACGGAAAGGAAGGCGGCGCCAATAAATTCCCCCGGGTACTCAAAAAGGAGCTGCATCAGGAATGGAAGGCATTTATCGAGGAACACCAATAAAATGACCGGACGATGAGCCCGTTGATTCAGGGTATGATCGTGGGCCTGACCTTTGCCGTATTGTTGGGACCGGTATTCTTTTCCCTGATCCAGACGAGCATTCACAGGGGATTCAGATCCGGTGTACTACTGGCGGCCGGGATTTTCATAGGCGATCTGGGTGTGATGATCCTGTGTTATCTGGGAGCCAGCCAGATACTTGGGGAAGATCCGCGCGAGAATCTCACATTCGGAATTATCGGGGGGATCATACTGATCATTTTCGGCACCTACACATTTACAAGGAAGGTCGCGGTCGGGTCCGGCCAGGATCCGGACCGTCTCAGGGTAAATACCCCCGGTCCGCTCATCTTCATCCTGAAAGGGATCTTCCTCAACGCCGCCAATCCGGGGGTATGGTTCATCTGGATCACCATAACGGTTTCCGTGACCGCCAATTTCGGCATCCATTCCCCATCGGTGTCCTTTTTCCTTGCAGGTGTGCTGATGACGATCCTTCTGACCGATATCCTCAAGTGTTTTATTGCCCACCATATCAAACACTTCCTGAATGCCACGGTCATGACCTGGATGAACCGGATCGTGGGATTGTTCCTGGTTTTTTTCGGGAGTTACCTGTTGATCAATGTGCTGTTTGACCTGCAAAGCATGATACCGGGCTACAACAACTGATTGAGCGATGACTCCGCCGTTGTGGCAGGCCATTCGTCAGAGATTTCAGTGTGCCCTATGGTCTTGATGTCCTTGATGTTGAGCTGGAGGGTGACCTGTCCGTTCCATTCATTCTCTTCAAGATGATAGCAAATGCTGAAGGGATGGCTGTTCAGCATTTGCTCAAGCTGGTCGCTCTGCTGGAAGGCGATGGCGGGTACCGGATAGCCCCGTATATCGGGATGGACCACCTCGAATTTGATGTGTTTTTTCCCGACAATTCGGGCGTAGCCCGTATCTACCACATTGTCAGTTCTGAAAATCGGTATCATATTGCCGGGGCCGAAGGGTGCGAATTGCTTCAGGATACGGAAGAATTTTTTACTGATCTGGTTCAGGCACAGGATGGTATCGATCTCTACCTCAGGTGTGAGCATTTTATCCTCCAGGTGATCCCTGACATACTGTTCGAAGCGTGCCCTGAAAAGGGGGAGGTTTTCAGGCTTGAGTGACAGCCCGGCAGCATAGGTGTGCCCGCCGAAATGCTCCAGCAGGTCGCTGCAGTGGTCGATCGCGTCATAGATATCAAAATCCTTGATCGAACGGGCTGAGCCCGTGATGAGGCCATTGGAGCGGGTCAGCACGATCGTGGGCCGGTAGAAGTAATCGATCAGGCGGGATGCTACGATTCCGATCACTCCTTTATGCCAGTTGGGATTGTAGATGATCGTGGATCTGGACTGGCTGAAGGAGGTATCTTCCTGGATCATGGTCATCGCTTCCTGGGTGGTATGGGAATCCAGGTCCTTGCGCTGGTTATTGAAATCGTTGATCTGTTCTGCAAGCATCCTGGCTGTCTCAATATCACGCGTGACCAGAAGCTCCACGGAATTGCGGGCGCTTTCGATCCGGCCCGCTGCATTGATCCGGGGACCGACAAGGAATACCAGGTCGCTGATGGTGAGTTTTTTGCTGAAAACGGAATCACTCCGCTCCGCTGAAGGGCCATTCCTCCTTGTGATGCCACTGCAGTTCAGGATGGCTTCGATACCCGGCCTGGGATTGGTGTTGACCAGGTGCAGGCCAAAATGAGCGAGAATCCTGTTCTCACCCGTGATATGGACAATGTCGGAAGCAATGCTCACCACCAGCAGGTCGAGATACTCCTTCAGCGATTCAAAGGGTATATCGTTCCGGGAGGCATAAGCCTGAATCAGCTTGAAACCCACACCGCAACCGGAAAGTTCATGATAGGGGTAAGGGCAGTCCGGCTGCTTGGGGTCCAGCACGGCCACCGCTTTCGGGAGCGACTCGCCCGGCCTGTGATGATCGGCAATAATATAATCGATATTCCGGCTCTTGGCATATGCGATCTTCTCAACGGCCTTGATGCCGCAATCCAGGACGATCACCAACGAAAAGCCGTTCTCGGCGGCATAGTCGATGCTTTTGTAGGATATGCCGTAACCCTCTTCATACCGGTCCGGTATATAAAAATCAAGCCGGTCATGGAAATTCCTGAGAAAGGTGTACACCAGCGCCACCGCCGTAGTCCCGTCAACATCATAATCCCCGTATACCAGTATTCTTTCATTATCGGAGACGGCTTTTTCGATCCGTTTCACCGCCTTTTCCATATCCTTCATCAGGAACGGATCGTGGAGGTCCTCCAGTCGGGGTCTGAAAAAGGCCTTTGCTTCATCATAGGTGAAGATGCCACGCTGGACAAGCAGGTTGCTGAGGTGCTGGTCAATGCCGAGTGCCTCGGCCAATGCCTTCACCTGAGCCTGGTCTCCCTGCCCTTTCAGAACCCAGCGTTTCTTCATAACGGCTGTTTAATTGTGTAAAGATAAAAAAATATTATTCCGGACACCCCTGAATTTTATGAACTAACAACAAAGATAATCAAACCAGTCTACTGAAGGGTTTATTTAGAATAAATTTAGAATGACCATTCTGATCCTCTATAAACGGATCAAAAGGTCGATCTCATCGCTTCCACAGGATCGAGCTTTGAGGCCTGGAATGCAGGGAAGAAGCCGGAAACCAGACCGATGATGCTGGAAACGGAGATAGCAAGAATGATATTTCCCAGTGTAAGGATCAGCTCCAGGTCCAGGGCGGCAGAAACCACAAGGGTTCCCAGAAAAATGATCAGCAATCCGGTCAGACCACCGAACAGGGAGAGGAAGATGGCTTCGAAAAGGAACTGCATCAGAATGAAATACTTTTTGGCGCCCAGTGACATCTGTATGCCGATCTGGCTCGTCCGTTCCTTCACCGAGACGAACATGATGTTGGCGATGCCGAATCCTCCTACCAGAAGTGAAAATCCTCCGATGATCCAGCCCACCATCGCAATCACACCAAACAGTTCATTGAAACCCTCGGTGATGATGCTGGTCTCGTTGATCGAAAAATTATCTTCCGATCCCGGTTTCATCTTCCTGACGGCACGCATGATTCCCGTGAGCTCATCCCGGAGTTCATCATTGGGAACTCCCGGCCTGGCTTTCACCGCGATGGTGGCGTCCATGTTCTGCATGTCGATATGGTTCCGGGCGAAATTTACGGGAATGAACACCTGCTTGTCAGATGAGTTACCGAACATGTCATCACCCTCCTTTTCCATCACTCCGATGACCTCCAGCTTCACACCGAAGATTTTTATTCTCCTTCCGATGGGATCGGATGCGCCGAAAAGGGGTGATGAGATGTCATGGCCGAGGATGGCGACATTCCGGCCGTTATTCGACTCCAACGGTGTAAAGTACCTTCCTTTTCCCAGCCTGAAAGGCATAACATGCTCATAATCATGAGAAATGGCCAGGATGGTGACATCTTCGATGCTGTTGTTCTCATATTGTACCCGCCGGTTCACCCCGATCATCAGCGCACTCGCCTCGGCCGCCTGACTTCTCTTCTGGATATCCTGAAGATCCCGGTAAGATATCTCAGGTCTTTGCCAGTATTTCCACCAGGGGTAATCACCTCCCATGGCCCAGGGCCATTTCTGGATGTAGAGGACATTATCCCCCAGCGATTCAATGCTGCCACGGATGGCCCTTTCCATCGAATCAAACACGGTAAAGACCGAGATCACCGAGAAAATGCCAATGGTGATCCCCAGCAGGGATAGGAGGGTGCGGACCTTGTTGACCACTACCGCCTGCAGGGCAAAAAGAAAACTCTCAATGATCAGCCTGATGAATATCAGCATGGTTGCAGTTTGGCATTCGGCACGTAAAATTAATCAATGTTAACGACGGTGTGTTTTTTATTCCTGATCGCTGTAAGTAGCGTATTTATCCATAATGATCATCTGACCCGCCTTCTCCCGGAGAATCGGGATTCGGCGGGCAAACTCCTGACTTCTGACTTTTTCTTATCATTGCAGATTCAGTTGTCCCGATATGAAAAGGATACAATCTGCGTTGATCTCAGTCTATCACAAGGATCGCATGGATGAGATCGCACACCTGCTCGACCGTTTAGGCATCCGGATCTATTCGACGGGGGGGACATGGCGTTTCATCCATGATCTGGGTATCGAGGCCCTACCGGTGGAGAATCTGACCTCCTATCCTTCGATACTGGGCGGTCGTGTCAAGACGTTGCATCCTCTTGTGTTCGGTGGTATTCTCGGACGAAGGGATCATCCGGACGACCGCAGGGATTTCGGAGACTACAGGATCCCTGAGCTTGATCTGGTGATAGTGGATCTTTATCCCTTCACGGAAACGGTTTCGGGCGGTTGCACGGAAGATGAGGCCATTGAGAAGATTGATATCGGCGGTATTTCCCTGATCCGTGCCGCCGCGAAGAATTTCAGGGATGTGCTGGTGGTGCCTTCTTCGGAATGGTATGACGAGTTGATTGATCTGCTCAGGAATAAAGAGGGATATACCACCCTGGAGGAGCGGAAGAGGTTTGCGGTCCGCGCTTTTGATATCTCGTCCGGTTACGACACGTCCATTTACGGGTATTTCAGCGACGGCATGGAAGGCAGTTTCAAATACAGCGGCGGCCCCTCCCGCATACTCCGGTATGGTGAGAATCCCCATCAGAAGGGTGTTTTTTACGGCGATCTGGATCAGGTATTCATGCAGCTTCATGGAAAGGAGATATCCTATAACAACCTGGGTGACCTGGATGCAGGTATCCAACTGGCCGGCGAGTTCGACGAGCCCACGGTAGCCATCCTGAAGCATCAGAATGCCTGCGGTGTGGCATGCAGGGAGCGGCTGACGGACGCATGGAAGGATGCCCTGGCCGGTGATCCGGTCTCGGCTTTCGGGGGTGTGATCATCACCAACAGGCCTGTCGATGAAGAGACGGCTGAACTTATCAACCTGCTTTTTTTTGAGGTGATTCTGGCTCCGGGTTATGAAAATAAAGCACTGGAACTGCTTCAGTCACGGAAAAATAGAATAATTTTGCAGGCGGAAATTGTGCCGTTTACGGGAAAACAGTTCAGATCGCTCCTGAATGGTGTGCTCGGGCAGGAGCGCGATATGAAGAATGAGACGGAAGGTGATCTCCGCGTGGTCACGCGGTTGTCACCCACTCCCGGAGAAGTACAGGACCTGTTGTTTGCCAACAGGATCGTGAAACACACCAAGTCGAATGCGATCGTGCTGGCGGCAGGAAAGCGGTTGCTGGGGAGTGGCACCGGTCAGACATCACGTGTGGATGCACTCAGGCAGGCCATTCAAAAAGCCGCTGATTTCGGCCTGGACCTGAAAGGCGGGGTGATGGCATCTGATGCATTCTTCCCGTTTGCAGACTCGGTGGAGATCGCCTGGAGGGCGGGCATCAAATCCGTGATCCAGCCGGGCGGCTCCGTGAGGGACCAGGATTCCATCGACTTCTGCAATGAACATGGAATGAGCATGGTATTTACCGGTATAAGGCATTTCAAACATTAACATCACCTTACAGCGCTATGGGGCTGTTTTCCTTTTTTACCAAAGAGATCGCCATCGATCTGGGCACTGCCAACACCATCATCATCTACAATGACAAGATCGTGGTGGATGAGCCTTCGATAGTGGCCATTGAACGCAATACCGGAAAGATCATTGCCGTGGGGAAACGGGCCATGATGATGCACGGCAAAACCCACGAAAACATCAAGACCATCCGACCACTCAGGGACGGTGTAATCGCCGACTTCCAGTCAGCGGAGTTTATGATCCGGGAGATGATCAAGATGATCTGGCCGAAAAAGCCGCTCTTTCCCCCGGCACTCAAGATGGTGATCTGTATTCCCTCCGGAATCACCGAGGTGGAGGAACGGGCAGTCAAGGATTCTGCCGAACAGGCCGGCGCCAAGGAGGTCAAGCTGATCCATGAACCCATGGCGGCAGCCATCGGCATCGGGATCGATGTGATGGAGCCTTCGGGAAACATGGTCATCGATGTGGGCGGGGGAACCAGTGAGATAGCGGTCATTGCCCTGGGAGGGATCGTCAACAACAAATCGATCCGTATTGCAGGTGATGATTTCAATTACGACATCGAGGAGTACATGCGGAAACAGCATAACATCAATATCGGTGAACGGACTGCGGAACGGATCAAGATCGAGGTGGGAGCAGCCATGACGGATATTGAAAATCCGCCGGAAGAGCTACCTGTTCATGGCAGGGACATGCTGACGGGCATTCCCAAGGAGATCAAGGTCAACTATGCCGAGATCGCGCATTGTCTGGACAAATCCATCTCCAAGATTGAAGCTGCTGTCCTGAATGCCCTGGAGATGACCCCTCCCGAACTGGCTGCCGATATCTTCAAGACAGGGATATATCTGGCCGGTGGGGGGTCCCTCCTGCGTGGACTCGACAAAAGGATCCACCTGAAAACCAAACTCCCCGTCCATGTTGCGGAAGATCCCCTTCATGCCGTGGCACGCGGTACGGGAATCGCTCTTAAGAATTTTGACAAATTCACCTTCCTGATCAAATAGCCATTCCGGGAACCGCGAAACGTGCCTGAAACTGAATCATGCGACAGCTTTTTGCATTTATCCTGAGGCATCATTTCATCTTCCTGTTCCTTTTCCTGGAACTGCTGAGTTTCGGCATGCTCCTGAACAACCGTTATCAGGGGGCCGCTGTGATGAATGCCACTGAGAATATCGCCTCCGTGATCCGTCAGGGTACCTTTGGTATCAGAAAATATTTCTCCCTCAGAAGGATCAATGAACAGCTGGTCCGGGAGAACGCCGAACTCAGGAAGAGGCTGGTGGGGCCATTGGACAGGAGTCAAGAACCGGTAGCAACGGCCAACGATACCCTGTTCCGTTACTTACCCGCACGGGTGATCTCAGCCACGGTAGGCAAAAGGAAGAACTACCTTTTACTGGACCGTGGAAGGCGTGACGGTGTGAAGGCAGATATGGGGGTCATATCACCCGATGGTGTGGTCGGAACGGTGATCAGGGTCTCCGAGCGCTTCTCCCTGGTCATGCCCCTGCTGCATGTGGATAACCGTACCAATGCCAGGATCCTCAGGAATGACCATCTCGGGAATGTGGAGTGGAAAGGAGGAGATTACCGGAAGGGCCGGCTGAAGAATATACCGGTTCATGTGATGCTTGAAAACGGGGATACCGTGGTGACCAGCGGCCATTCACTGATCTTTCCCCCCGGTATACCCATCGGCATGGTAGAGGAATATCATACCGGTTCGGGCCGCCCTTTCAACGAGGCTACCCTCATCTTTTCCGTCGATTTCAACAGCCTTCATTATGTCTATGTGATTACCAGCCCGGTCAGGAATGAGTTCCGGGCGCTCGAAGCCTTGCAGAAGAACGATGAGTAGCATTATTCTCAGAAATACGCTCCGGTTTGTCATCCTGGTACTTCTCCAGGTGTTGATCCTTGACCATGTTCATCTCGGGGGTTACGTCAATCCTTACCTTTATGTCTATTTCATCCTGCTGCTTCCGCTGGAAATCCCCGGGTGGCTGCTGCTGGCCGTTTCGTTTCTGGCGGGATGGATGATCGACCTCTTTTCTCACACACCGGGAATGCATGCGGCGGCTTCTGTCTTCATGGCATTTTGCAGACCCCTGGTGCTTCGCAGCATCTCCTCGAGAACCGAATATGAACCCGGCATCCGCCCCACCATTCACGATCTGGGATTCCGGTGGTTCTTCTCCTACAGCCTCATCCTGATATTTGCACACCACCTGGTACTGTTCTATCTCGAAGTGTTCCGGTTCTCCGGATTCTTCCTGACCCTGCAACGGACACTCCTTTCGGTCCTGCTCACCCTTATACTTGTCATTCTGGCTCAATACCTGTTCAGCAAACCTTCCCGATGAATATACTCGGACGAGATGAACCGGCTGCAAACATCAGGCTCCTGAAGTTTTTACTATTTTTAACACGGTTTATTAATAATACGCCCATGTCAGACCTTATGACTTGCAACACTGTTTTACGACACCTGGTATTGTTTCCATGCATGCTGTTCCTTCTTTGGATAATACCCCCGGTTTCCCGGGCGGATAACTGGCAGGTGGGGCCCGGTGGCAAGCCTTCCCGGCACAGCCTCTCCTCCGAACATGGTCCTTCCTTACCTCAGCTTTTATGGCAGGGAAGCCTGAATGCCGTGGTATCCCAGCAGGCGGTGATCGACGGGAACATCGTCGCATTGCCCAGGATGTTCAATATCAATGACGTTCTGCACGGGACCCTGATCGTCACGCATGACCTGCAAACCGGCGACACCCTCTGGACAGCGGACCTGCCGGTCGATTTCCCCTCCACCGACTGGAGGAACAGGGTGTCCGCCTTCCGGGACGGTGTCGTTTACGCCACCCGTTCGGGCAATACCAACTACTCGTACATGTACGCGTTGTCGGCCGCTGACGGATCGATCATATGGAAATCACAGGGCCTGGTGAATGAAAGCAGTACGGAAGGGGTCTCTTTCACTTCGGAAGGCGATCTGGTTGTCGGAAACTTTTCCAGTGTGATGCGGATCAGTGCCCCGGACGGATCGACCGTTTGGGAAACCAACCGGAGCTGTCCGACCAGCAACGGCCAGGAGGTGGCGGTCTTCGCGGGCAAGGGATACTACTGGGAGGCCAGCCCCTATGGCCCGAAAGTCAGTGTCATCGACCTGGAAACCGGGGATGGCCTCTATTCCAGCGCCGCTTTGAGCCCGGGCTTCATCCAGCAACTGGGTCTTTTCATAGGCCCCGATGGCACGGTATATGCACCGCGGACCATGAACAATCCCACGACCGACTTCCTTTTTGCCCTTGAGGACAATGGATCCGAGCTGGTCATCAAATGGAGTGTGCCGCTCGGATATGTACCGTTCTCAACCTTCGGCACAGGCCCTGATGGATCGGTATACAGCTACTCCGTCAATGGCGAGGTGATCCGGCTCGATCCCACTACAGGCAGCATCCTGAACACCTCCATGGCGATCCTTTCGGGTACCTCACCCTCACCGAGGATGGCCGTCGATGCACAGGGATATCTTTACATAACCAACGGTGGATTTGCCACCGGTGCCTTCCATTCGTTCAACCCGGATCTCTCCCTCAGGTGGACCGAACCGCTGCTGAACGTCAACGTGGGTGGCCCGGCCATCGGGAACGGGGGAACGCTGATCGTATGCGGGACAGGGAATGATGTGCGGGCATATAAGGGAACCTACGTGTTACAGGCCCTGTTCAGTGCAGATGACACCGATCCCTGTGCCGGAGATGTGGTAAACTTCACCGACCAGTCACTTGGCTCCGTGGTATCCTGGAGCTGGCATTTTCCGGGGGGAACACCCGATTATTCCACGGCTCAGCACCCCGAAGTGGCATACCTCTCGACCGGAACCTATGATGTGACATTGGTGGTCTCTGACGGATCACTGACTGATACACTGATCCGGCCAGGCTATATCGAAGTGCTTCCGCTGCCTGCCGCCACATTCGCCGGATTGCCTCTCTTTCACCTGGGTGATCCTCCATATCTCCTGACGGAAGGATCGCCGGTGGGAGGAACATATTCCGGCCCAGGTGTAACGGAAGGTTATTTTTACCCCGACTCGGCCGGTCAGGGAACACATGAAATCAAATATACCTTCACGGATCCCAACGGATGCAGCAATTTTGCGGTTCAGACCGCGACAGTGCTGCCGGCCACATACCTCAACGAAATCCGGACAGACAGATTCATACTGCTGCCCAATCCAGCCAGTCAGAACACTTTCCTGATTTCGGACATAAGCTTTCCGTGTACCATTTCTTTTCGGATCACGGACCTCAATGGCAATACGGTCAGGGAATTGAGTAATATGGGCGTGCCTGCCGGTGAAAGCAGGATGTCAATAGACACTGAAAGCCTCCTGCCGGGGATATATTTCTGGCACCTGGTATCGGATCTTCATACAGCAGTTTCAGGGAAGATATTACTGATCAGGTGAACCGGAATTGATTTCAATACTTGTCCCACACGGATGCATTCCTGTCGTATGATGCAGCCTGTTTCGGATGCAACCTTTCATAAATAGGGTATGTCTTGCCAGTAATCAGAAAGATGAATACGGAATCAAAGGTTTGGTCCTGGTAATCCTCGTGGAATTGAACTTCAGAGGTGATTTCAGGAGTTTAACACATTATTAACAAAATGGAACATGCAGGCATTCAGGTGCTTTGATTATTTTAGGCCCCTGATACCGGCACAAGTCAACAAGGAGGAGTAACATACATGAAAAGGCTTTTTACAAACCTGATTTTGGTTATGCTGGTATCTGCCGGTTTGGCACAAGGCTGGAGACCCGGTGAGATGCAGGTTCTTGTCGGCATTCAGTCACCTGAACAGGCAGAGATGCTGGCGTTCATGGGCGTGAGTTTCGAATGGATGGGTACGGAGACCGGCCAGGTAAGGGCGTATTTGGTCCCGGATGAGTTGGAGAGGATCCGGCAGTCGGGCATGGATTATAGCGTTGAGGTTGAAGACCTCAACCGGCATTACGAAAATTATTGGCTGTCGGAGGATTTCTATCATTCCTACCAGCAGATCATTGACCTGGCCGACAGCCTGGAACAGAGTTTTCCATCGATCTGCAAAAAGCATCTGTTCGGTCAGTCGGTGGCTGGCCGGCAGCTGGCTGCGCTCAAGATCAGCGACAATGTCGGAACGGATGAACCCGAACCGGAGGTGATGTTTGACGGTGGGATCCATGGCGATGAGATCGGATGTTCTGAAAATGTGATCCGGTTTGCAAGGGATCTCTGTCTTGATTATGGAGTGGACCCCACCACCACCGACCTGGTCAACAACCGCGAGATATGGCTTTACCTCATGGTCAATCCCGACGGGAGGGTCAATATGAGCCGGTACAATAACAACGGCGTGGATCTGAACCGTGACTGGTGCTATATGTGGGATTCGTGGGGCGGAAGTCCCGGCGCCTGCTCCCAGGTGGAAAGCAAGGCTTTGAGAGACTGTATGTACGGGAATCAGTTCGTGGTACACACCACTTACCACAGCGGAACGGAATTCATTTCATACCCCTGGAGCTACCGCTCCAATCCGACTCCCGATCAGGCTCATATCGACCAGCTGGCAGCCCTGTACTCCTCAGTGTCGGGTTATTCAAATCTGCCCTATGGTCAGGGGTACAGCGGGATGTATGCCATCAACGGCAGCACGAAGGACGGCAACTACGGGATAATGGGCTCCATCTCCTGGTCCCTTGAGATTTCCAACAGTAAACAGCCGCCTGCCTCACAGATCATGCTGTATTACAACCGCAATTATCCCTCGATGATGACATTGATCGAGTACTCCGGTTATGGACTGCAGGGCCTTGTGACCGATGCAGTATCGGGCCAGCCTGTGGCAGCCAGCATCTTCGTCAGCCAGGGAAGTACAAATTATTTCCCGACCTATACCGATCCGGAGGGTGGGGATTATCATAAATACGTCCTTCCGGGTACCTATTCCATCAGGGTGGTGGCCAACGGATATGTCACACAGATCATGAACAGCATCACAGTGGTGGCCGGAAACCCGACCAATACGGATTTTCAGCTTCAGCCGCAGGAAGGGCAGTTCGTCTACCGGTTTACCGCCTCACAGATCCCCGACAACAATTCCAGCGACGAAGGGAACACCCCTGCAGTGATCGGTCCTCCCGACAATATCAACTACTCCATCGGCAAGAACGGATGGTGTATCCTGGATATGCAGATTCCTATTGCTGATGGGGCCGGTCCTGACATCCGGGTACATGAAGGGGATTCCTCGCCGGAAGGATACACCTGTTATGCAGGCGAAACCATCGACGGCCCATGGATCAGCATGGGCACCGGGACGGGAACCACTGAGTTCGATATCGCACAGGCAGGTCTTCCCGATGTACAGTTCATCAAGATCGTGGATGACGGAGACGGCCAGGCCAACGTTGCGGATGCAGGCTTTGACCTGGATGCCATTGAGGCCCTGGAGCCCGTCTCAGGGATATACCTGGCCCTGTTCGAGTATGTCATCGATGATGCTTCTGGCAACAACAACGGCAAGATCGACCCGGGTGAAACGGTCGACCTGATCGTCACCCTCAGGAACAACGGGGACGTGACAGCCGAAAATGTCACCGGAACGGTTTCCGTCTCCACCTCCTTCATCACCTTGAACATGGCCACGGTCAGCTTCGGGAATATTGCACCCGGCGGATCAGCCTCCGGTACCTTCACCTTCACGGCATCCCCGTCTACACCGGCCGGTTATCCCTTCGATATGAACCTTGATGTCACCTCCAACGGCGGCACTTACAACAACAGCTTCGTCATGAGCTTTGTGGTGGGTCAGATCCCCGTGATCATCATTGACCTGGACGGGAACCACAATTCGGCGCCTGCCATGGAGGCCGCCATGCAGGCCAATGGGATCAATCCCGATGTTTCAAGCGTTTTCCCGGCCGATATCGGCATCTATAGCTCTGCCTTTGTATGCCTGGGCGTTTATTCCGACAACCATGTACTTACTTCATCTGAGGGTCAGGCATTGGCAGCCTTCCTGAACAACGGCGGCCGGGTGTATATGGAAGGCGGTGATACCTGGTATTATGATCCCGCAACGCCCGTGCACAGCATGTTCAACATCAACGGTGTGGATGACGGGGACGATGACCTCGGCACCATCAACGGGCAAGCCGGAACATTCACAGAAGGAATGAGTTTCAGCTACAATGGGGATAACCTCTGGATCGACCATATCGAGCCCATATCACCGGCTTACATGATCCTGATGAACCAGTCCCCCAGTTACGGCACGGGAGTGGCGTATGATCAAGGATCATACAGGACCATCGGTTGTTCCCATGAGTTCGGTGGCCTCACAGATGGGGCCACTCCCTCAACAAAGGAGGAACTGATGCATGAATACCTGGCCTTTTTCGGCGTGCTTCCCGATTATCTCATGGCGGCCTTCACCGCCGACCAGACAGAGGTCTGCGAAGGGGAGACTGTGAATTTCACCGATAACTCCTCAGGCAATGTCACCTCCTGGAGCTGGGAGTTCCCGGGGGGAACCCCTGCCACCTCCACCCAGCAGGATCCGTCAGTCGTTTACAATACTGCCGGGACCTATGATGTCACCCTGACCGTTTCGGATGGTACAAATACCCATTCCCTTACCAAGGAGAATTACATTTCGGTCCTTACTGTTCCACCTGCGCCCGGGACACCCCAGGGACCTGAACAGGTATGTGTGAACCTCACACCCACCACCACCTACAACACCTCCGGATCTGCCGGGGCTGAGAGCTATATCTGGGATATCCAGCCTCAGGATGCGGGATCGATATCCGGAACCGGAACCACAGGCACTGTAGCATGGAATCTTTGGGAAGGTACGGCGACAATTTCTGTCAAAGCGGTGAACGATTGCGGAGAGAGTGCTTTTTCCCAGGGGCTTGAAGTTTGGTGCGTTATTTGCACAGGTGCGGCTGAAATTGAGGTGGGGCATGAATGGCTGATCACACCCAATCCGAATGATGGCCGGTTCATCATACAAAATGCCGCCCATGATCTGTCCGGGATCAACCTCAGGGTCCTCCGCACTGACGGAAAAGAGATCTATTCCGGCAGTGACCTTCAAACCGACAGCAGGGGAGAGATCAGGATGAACATTCCTGAAGTACCTGCGGGAGTGTACATCCTTGCAATCAGGACAGGCCAGCTGGACATATATAAGAAAATAGTTATTTATTAAAACCGAAAGGAAATCATACATTTGTCCTTTTCTAAAATTGAAACAATGACGAAAATTTCACTGCATCTCACACTGTTTTTGCTCCCATTCATGGCTTTTCCCCAGGAAGTTGTCTATTCCGGCAGCTGGGGGAAGGCAGGCTACACCCTGCAGGAGCAGGGTACGGAAGGGATCAGGGTCGGTTTTTCGGTTACCCGCTTTGTAATCAGTGATGTTCAGATCAACGGGGAGGGGATGTCGGCGATTTCCCTGCCTGAGGCGATCCTTCCCAATCAGGCAGGTGCTCCGGATCTGCCCGGACTGGCCCGTTACATAGCAGTACCTGCCGGAGCCACAGCCACACTCAGGGTGACGGCCAGCCGGACTGAAACCCTTCAGGGAATGAATATTGCACCAGCGCCCAGGATTCCATGGGATACGGAGAGAGAAGCACTGGATTATCAGAAAGATGAAACCATTTATTCCGCAGACAGGTTTTATCCGGAAACCCCGGTCATCCTCTCGGAAACCGGAACCATACGTGGTGTAGATGTCGTTCTTCTGGGCATTACCCCATTCGGATATAATCCGGTGTCGAAGGAGCTGATCATTTACCGTGACCTCGAGGTGGAGATATCCTTTGAAGGTGGGACGGGCTTGTTCGGTGACGAGCGGCTGAGAAGCCGCTGGTGGGATCCGATCCTCCGTGACATGCTGCTCAATGAAGCCTCCCTGCCTGATCTGGATTATGGAAGGATGTACAGGAGCGGCAAGGAAGATGGTTGTGAATACCTGATCATCTCTCCTGATGGTGCGGAGTTTCAGTCATGGGCTGACTCCATCAGCCTGTTCCGTAACCGGCAGGGTATCCTGACCGATGTGGTCACCCTTTCTGAGATTGGCGGCAATACGGCAAACAGCATCGAGACCTATCTCAACAACGCCTATAATACCTGGACCATTCCCCCGGCAGCGGTGCTGTTCCTTGGGGATTACGGGACCAATGCCTCCAACAGCATCATCGCTCCCATATGGACCAATTACTGTGCATCCGACAACATCTTCGCCGATGTCAACGGCGATAACCTGCCGGATATCGTCCATGCCCGGATCACTGCCCAGAATGCGGCACACCTGGAAACGATGGTCGGGAAATTCCTCTCCTATGAGCGTAATCCCCCGACGAACCCGCATTATTACGATCACCCCATCACGGCGATGGGATGGCAGACCGAACGATGGTTCCAGATCTGCTCGGAAGTGATCAATGGTTTCTGGGAGTTTGGATTGGGAAAGGAGCCGGTGCGGGAGAACAACATTTATGAGGGAACACCGACCGGCATCTGGTCTACGGCCCAGAATACCAACACGGTGGTGGCCTATTTCGGACCTGCAGGACTCGGATATATTCCGCAGACCCCTGACCACCTGATCGACTGGAATGCAGATGCTGAAAGCATCAATGCCGACATCAATGCCGGTGCATTCATGATGGTCCACCGTGATCACGGATACGAACAGGGATGGGGAGAGCCTGATTACAGTTCAAGCGACCTGACCGGGCTCAGCAACGATGACCTGATCTACGTCTTTTCTGTGAATTGTCTCACGGGAAAGTATAATATGAGCGGCGAATGCTTTACGGAAGCCTTTCACCGGCACCAGCAAGGTGCCCTGGGACTGATCGCCGCCTCTGAAGTTTCATATTCGTTCGTCAACGATACCTATGTATGGGGTCTGATGGATAACCTGTGGCCCCAGTTCATGCCGGGATTCGGAACCAACCCGCCATCAAGGGATATCCTGCCTGCTTTCGGCAATGCCGCGGGGAAGTATTTCCTCCAGCAGTCGGGATGGCCTTATAATACCAGCAATAAGCTGGTGACCTATCACCTGTTCCATCCGCACGGCGATGCCTTTTCCACGGTATATTCCCACATGCCCCAGGAGCTGACGGTCCTGCACAACGGAGCCCTGCTTGACGGAGCCAGCACCTATTCGGTGGTTGCAGATACATGTGCACTGATCTGTCTTTCCGTGAACGGTGAGATCATCGGGGTAGCTGAAGCGACTGGAGAACCTGTTGACGTGCAGATCATATCCCAACCGACCGGCACCACCGTGGAGCTTACTGTGACCCGGCAGGATTATTACCGGCATACCGAAACCATTCCCGTCGTCCCGGCCAATGTGCCCTATGTGGTCTATGAAAGCCATCTCCTTGATGATACAGGCGGTAACAACAATGGACTGATGGATTATGGCGAGACCATCCAGCTGACCGTCACCATGGAGAACATCGGAATGCAGGCCGCCAGCAATGTGAACGTCACGCTCGGTACCGCCCACCCTGAGATCACCATCACAGACGGAACGGAGACTTTTGGCAACTTCACTCCCGGATCCACAGTGACCCGGCAGGATGCCTTCACCTTTGATGTCTCAGGCCTGATCAACGACCAGGATAAGGTGGTTTTCGACCTGGAAGCAAACGACGGGAGCAATACCTGGATGAGTTATTTCCTGATCGTGGCACATGCGCCCGATCTGGGGATCGAATCCTTCGGGATATCCGATCCCTCCGGTAACGGCAATGGCAGGCTGGATCCGGGAGAGACAGCTGATATTTCAATCACTCTGGTTAACGAAGGCAGTTCAGGAGCCATGAACGTTACGGGGACCCTCTCCTGCTCCGATCCGGTGATATCGATCAGCCAGGCCACACAGTCATACGGCAACCTGAACCCCGGAGCAAGCGCAGAAAAGTCATTTACCGTGACAGTGGATCCTGCGGCACCCCAGGGACACCAGGTAACCTTCGAAATCTCCATCACCGCCGACGGAGGAGTAACCACACAGGGATCCTTCATCACATTTATCGGCAAGTTCCCGGTATTGATTCTTGACCTTGACCCGAAGAATTATTCGGGCCCTGAAATATACAACACATTCCAGGAAATTGAGGTCTACGCGGATTATGCCACCGCCTTCCCTCCCGACCTGGGATTGTACAAGAACATCTTTGTCTGCCTGGGCATTCACTTCAACAACCATGTACTCACCGAAACGGAAGGACAGCAACTCAGGGACTTTTTGCTGGAGGGTGGAAACCTTTACATGGAAGGCAAGGTTACATGGCTTAACGATCCGCCGACACCGGTTCATCCGATGTTCGACATCATTGCAGTCCAGGATACCTGGTTCGAATATTTAAATATCCTGGGTATGCCCGGAACCCTTACAAACGGTATGGACTTCGGGTATACAGGGGAAAATCCCTATAACAACTACTACCTTGAACCTGACGGACAGGCCCATGTCATCTTTACGGTTCAGGATCCTCTCATGGGGTGCGGTATTGCCAACGACGAAGGAGATTACAGGACCATCGGCACCACCTTTGAATTTGGGAAACTGGCCGATGGAGCATCTCCCTCCACGAAACCGGAGCTCATGCAGATCATCATGGATTTCTTCGATGGCCTGATTACGGGAAATCCGGAAGAACGGCCCGCATCCCTTACTGATGCCCGGTCCATATCTGTTTATCCCAACCCGTTCCGTGAGGAAGTCGTCATCATGTTCACGACGGAAAAAGACTCACGGATTTCTGTCGAAATATTTGCTTCTTCCGGACAACTGGTCAGTACACTGATACATTCCCTGCCGCTGGATCCCGGTATGCACCAGGTCAGTTGGAAGGGGACATCCGATTCCGGCCGTACAGTACCGGCAGGTATCTATCTGGTGAGAATCAGTGACGGAAAGGAAGTGGTCACAACCCGAATGGTCAGGATTGATTAGTGATGCGTACACCTGAAGAGAAGAAATGTACGGGAAGAAGATTATGACCGGTTGAATAAATATGAGAAAACAAACATAGATCAATAATTTTATTAACCAAATCACTTTTAAAGATGAAAAATTTGAAAACCAAAATGTTGAATTTTATTCGCGACATGCAGTATATGCTGTATGCGGTGATGCTGGTTTCAGCCACTGTCCTGCAGGCTCAGGAGGTGGTTTACCAGGACAGCTGGGGAAACGAAGGGTATACTTTGGAGCAGCAATCTGCTGACGGGGTTAAGGTGAATTTCTCCATTACCCGGTTTACCATGCGGGATGACCAGATCAATGGTGAATCGATGCGGGTGATCGATCTTCCCGGGCATTTTCTTCCCAACGATGAAGGGGCTCCGAACCTTCCCGGTTCAGGGCGCTTCATTGCCATTCCTCAGGGTGCAGAGGCTGTTGTGGAGGTGATATCCGCCCGGACAGACAAATTCCAGGACGTTGACCTGGCCCCTGCCTTCCGGATCCCGTGGGATACGGAACCGGGTCCGCTCCAGTATGAAAAAGACATGACGATCTACGGGCAGGATGCCTTTTATCCAGCGCAACCGGTCCAGCTGTCAGAACTTACCGAGATCCGCGGCGTGGACGCTGTGATGCTGGGAATCACTCCTTTCCAGTACAATCCGGTGACCAGGGAGCTGATCGTTTACCGCGACCTGGAGATCCGGGTGACTTTTGAAGGAGGCAACGGTCAGTTCGGTGACAACCGCCTGAGGAGCAGGTGGTGGGACCCGTTGTTCAGCGACATGTTCCTCAACTTTGAGACCCTGCCGGAGATGGACTATAACCGTTCTTTCCAGGGCGACACCAGGGATACCGGTTGTGAGTACCTGATCGTTGTCCCCACGGGAGCTGAGTTCCAGCAATGGGCCGACTCCATCAGGATCTTCCGCAACAGGCAGGGCATCCAGACCGATGTGGTAACCGTTGATGACTGCGGCGGAAATACAGCCACGGCTCTGGAGGCATATTTCAACAATGCCTACAACAACTGGGACATAGTTCCGGCAGCCGTCCTGCTGATGGCGGATTACGGCACCAACCCGGCGATGAACATCATAGCGCCGATATACAACAACTACTGTGCTTCGGATAATATCTACGCCGATGTCACCGGTAACTCAATGCCCGATATCGTTTTTGCAAGGATGACGGCCAACAGTGCTTCACAGCTGCAGGTGATGGTGACCAAATTCCTGAATTATGAGAGGACCCCACCGACCAATCCCGATTTCTACCAGCACCCCATCACCGCACTGGGATGGCAGACCGAAAGGTGGTTCCAGATCTGTTCGGAAACCGTCGGCGGTTACTGGAAACATGAGCTCGGCAAGGAGCCTGTGAGGATCAATGCAATTTTCTCCGGGAATCCCACCACTATCTGGTCCACTGCACAGAATACCAGTACGGTAGTGAATTTCTTCGGCCCCAATGGGCTGGGATATATTCCTGCCACTCCCGCCGAACTCGGCGGATGGAGCGGCGGCAATGCCACCATGGTGAACAATGCCATCAACAGCGGCTCTTTTATGCTGCAACACCGCGACCATGGGTGGGAGCAGGGCTGGGGCGAACCTGCCTATTCCTCCACCAACATCAACGCACTGACCAATACCGACCTGACGTTTGTGCTTTCCATCAACTGTCTTACCGGGAAATACAATATGGGCGGCGAGTGTTTCACCGAGAAGTTCCACAGGCATACCGCCTCAGGTAACAATTCGGGTGCCCTGGGTCTCACTGCCGCATCCGAAGTTTCCTATTCTTTCGTGAACGACACCTATGTGTGGGGACTGTATGACAACATGTGGCCGGATTTTATGCCCACCTACGGCACCACTCCGGATTCGAGGGATATCCGTCCCGCTTTCGGCAATGCGGCCGGCAAGTATTTCCTTCAGTCTTCCAACTGGCCTTACAACACCAGCAACAAGATGGTCACCTACAATCTTTTCCATCACCACGGCGATGCCTTCAACTGGGTATATTCCGAGGTTCCCCAGAACCTGACTGTGTCACATGAATCCTCGCTGGCACCGGGTGCCACTACCTTCGAGGTGACTGCCGATGACGGCTCATTCATTGCGCTCAGCGTCAATGACGAGATCATTGGTACGGGTGACGGAACGGGTGCACCGGTCTCCATCGAGATACCGTCACAGACGCCTCCGGGACAGATGAGGGTAGTGGTTACCAAGCAGAATTACTACCGTTATGAGGCGCTGGTGGATATTCAGTATAGTACGACCGCCTTTGCCGGTGATGATGCCGTGATCTGCGAGGGAAGCGACTATCAGTGCATGGGTACAGCCACCAATTACAACTCTGTCGAGTGGAGTACTTCCGGAACCGGAACCTTCGATAACACTGCCATACTCGAACCGCTTTACACTCCCAGTACCGATGACATCCTGAATGGTTCAGTCACCCTGACACTGACAGCCATAGGTGCCTCCGTGACAGTCAACGACGATATGGATCTCACCATCATCGCCGCAGCCACCGGAGATGCCGGATCAGACGGACTGATCTGCGAGACCGATGTGTTCCAGATCACTGAAGCCGCCGCTGACAATTATTCCTCTATAATGTGGTCCACTTCAGGTGACGGTACCTTTGATGATGCCACCCTGATGAACCCGGTTTACACTCCCGGAACCCAGGATCTCTTTAACGGCTCTGCCATCCTCACCATGATGGTTTACGGCAACCAGCCTTGCGGCGATGTGCAGGACGACCTGGTGCTTACCATTGAAAAGCAGGCGGAAGCCTTCGCAGGAGCGGATGCCACTATATGTGAAACAGACGGCTATCAGCTCATGGATGCCACCGCCGGCAACTATTCCTCACTTGCCTGGACTACCGCGGGAGATGGCACTTTCGATGATGCCACCATACTGAATCCGACCTATACACCGGGTGCAGGCGATATCTCCGCCGGATCGGTCACCCTGACAATTACTGCCATCGGCAATCAGCCGTGCGGTGACGTAGATGCCCAGATGGTTCTTTCCATTGTAGCAACCGCCACCGTTGATGCGGGTGCCGACGGTGAGATTTGCCACGATGCCACCTTCCCGGCCAGCGGTACGGTATCGGGCAACTACGACACCTATATGTGGAGCACCTCAGGTGACGGTACCTTCGATGATCCCTCGCTGATGAATCCCATCTATACCCCGGGTCAGCAGGATATCCAGAGCGGAACCGTGAACCTGACGCTTAGCGCTACAGCGTTTGCCCCCTGCACGGATATCACCGATGAGCTTACACTTACCGTAAAGGATTGCTCCGGATGGGGTGAGATCACTTCTGCCGACGGTTTCGGGATTTATCCCAACCCGACCAACGGAGCCTTTACCATCCGCCTGAACGTGGAGAGCAACCAGGTCAGCATGACCCTGTTCAACTCGCTGGGCGAAAAGGTATATGAGAACCGGGAAATGAACGTCGCGGGTGAAACCTCCATACCGCTGGATCTTGATCTTGAGAACGGTATCTATTATCTCAGGATTGAAGGCGATGACTTTGTCAGCATGCAGAAGCTGATCGTCAGATAGGTCTTCATGAGGATTCAATCAAATGACGGAGTGAACGGAGTTCACTCCGTCATTTTTTTTCCAGAAATTGTCTGCAAGCGTCGGCGAGTGTCTCTTTGACCGGTCTGAAATGAAAACCGGTATCCCTGATGACCTTGTCGTTTGAATAGCGGTATGTCTGCATTGATGTCCCGGCGGTTTCACAGGTAATCAGCGGGCTATGTCCGGTGAAGAGTCCTCTTAAATACTCTGCCCTCCATGCCAGCTTGCTGATAAGCTTTCCGGCGCGGTATTTGGGAGGGTTCTTTTCCAACAGTTCTGCAATATAGGTAAAAAGAGTCAGATAGTCCAGGTTTTCCGAATTCAGGATGTAGCGCCCACCCGCATAACCATCCCCGGTGAGCCGGATCATGAGCTTTACGACATCACGGACATCCACAAATCCGTTCATGCCCGGCGGATAAAAGGTCAATCCGTTCCATACCGTGGATATCAAACGGTAGGTTCCCCTTTGTTTCTCGCCATAGCCCAGGACAATGGAAGGATTGACAATGACTGCGTTCAGGCCTTCCTCCATACCCCTCCACACCTGTTTTTCCGCCGCATATTTACTGATCGCGTAATAGGTATTATGGGCGGAATTCTTCCAAACGGCATTTTCATCCTGTATCTCGTCTGTGCCGTATCTTCCCAGTGCAGCCACCGAGCTGACATGGCACAGCTTTCGGATGTTCATTTCCAGCGATGCATTCACAATCAGTGCGGTGCCCGACTCGTTGATCCTCATCAGGTTTTTTCTTTGTCTGCGGTCGAACGAAACCAATGCAGCACAATGATAGACCTGCTTGATACCCTTCATGGCGGAGGTGAGGGAAAAATAATCCAGGATGTCACCCTCCTTCCATTCCACGAGACTGATCAGGTGCGCCGGGATCTGACGGTATTCAAATACCTTTCGCAGAAACCTGTCGCTGCTTCCCGGTCTGCGTAATATCCGAACCTTTTTCCCGGAGGAGATCAGTTCGGCCGTCAGGTAGCCTCCTATAAAACCGGTGCCTCCGGTGATCAGGATTTCAGGTGCATTATCCGCATCCGGAAGGGAAAAGGGGTTCATAGCGATTGTGTGTCGGATTATTGGCAAATCACTCATAAAAGTAACAAAATTTTACAAAAGGGGAAAATATCAGACGATAGTCTTCCTGAATGGCCCGGATTGCATGCTGTTTCTGAAGTGATGCAAAACCCCTTGTGCAGGAAGCTTTGGCAGTGATCTGTCGAAGACATGCATAACGGGATCTCAAGGGTACTTGCCTTTTTGTTTTTTCCATATATTTGCATTTGCGGTATTCTGAACGACCCCGGCATGGTGTTGTGGACGGAGGCCGCAGGGGTTAAGGTTATTATTAACGATAAAACCAAATAATTATGAAAAGAACAAAACTTTTAATGGCTGTCGTCCTTCTCTTTCTTTCAGGGCATGTTTTATCCCAGAAGGGCAAGGAGGTGATCCTGGGATTGGGCGGTGCCTTTACCAATGTCTGGATCGTAAACCAGAGTTTCTATGGTGAGCCTGAGGTGGACTATGCACCCAAAACAGGTTTTGCCTTCGGCGCAAGCCTGGGATATGCATTTACGGAACAGATCGCAGCTGTAGTTGAAATCCAGTATTCGGGACAAGGGCAGAAGTACGAAGGCAAACAGGCATTCAGCGGCTACAATTTTGCAAAGGTAGAGCGGAATATCAAGCTTTCGTACCTGAATATTCCCCTGTTCTTCAAATATACGTTCGGTGCGGGCGGAACCCGTTTCCGGCTGATGGGAGGCCCGCAGCTCGGGCTTTTGATGGGAGCCAAGCAGGATTATGTCCGTGACGGTGAGACCATCGGTACGGAAAGGATTAACCTTGACGGTCAGAAATTCTTTACTGATGCTGAGGATATCAAAGACCGTTTCGAGAGTACCGATTTTGGTATTGCCCTTGATGTAGGTGCCGATATTTACCTCTCCAAGAAGTTTTATATCAATGCCGGGATACGCGGCAATTACGGATTTACCGATATCAACGCCCCGGCCTATCAGATTGATGCCCCCAATGAAGAATACGAGCCGTCGCATAATTTCTGGGGTGGTGCCTATGTGGGCATCAATTACCTGCTGGATGTTGAAGGATACAAGCAAAGGAGTTTCTGAACCGCGGGTAATAAGAAAAGGCCCGGTCTGCCGCGGTGGTCCGGGCCTTTTGGTTTGATCCCGGAGGGCCTTATACCCATAACAAAGGCAGTGCACCATCCCGGATACAAAGTAAATGTCCGAATATTACCTTTGAAGCGGAAATGAATTTCTTAACTCCGGTCAGAAATGAAGATCAATTTAGTTGAAGAGCTCAGGTGGCGGGGAATGATTCATGATTTGACCCCTGGGACTGAGGAGCAGCTGATGAAGGAATCCACCACCGGTTATGCGGGATTCGATCCGACGGCGGATTCGTTGCACATCGGCAACCTGGTGCCCGTTATGCTGCTTGTGCACCTGCAGAGATGCGGCCATAAACCCATCGTCCTGGTGGGAGGGGCCACGGGGCTGGTGGGGGACCCCTCAGGCAAGTCCGAGGAACGAAAACTGATGTCAATTGAGGATATCCGATACAACCTGGAGTGCCAGAAACGCCAGCTCATGAAATTCCTGAATTTTGAAAGCGGTCCGAACCAGGCCGCCGTTGTGAACAACCATGACTGGTTCAGGGATTACCTTTTCCTCGACTTCATCAGGGAAATCGGGAAACACATTACCGTCAATTATATGCTCGCCAAGGATTCCGTGAAGAAGAGGCTTGAAACGGGCATGTCTTTCACCGAATTCAGCTACCAGCTTGTCCAGGGGTATGATTTTTACTGGCTTAATAAGCATATGAACTGCAAGTTGCAGGTCGGAGGGTCGGATCAGTGGGGGAATATCGTGACGGGTACGGAACTGATCCGAAGGATGGGGGGCGAAGAGGCATATGCACTGACCTGTCCGCTGATCACCAAGGCCGACGGAGCCAAATTTGGAAAGAGCGAGGAGGGGAATGTCTGGCTCGATCCCGTAAAAACCTCACCCTATAAGTTCTATCAGTATTGGCTGAATGTGTCGGATGTGGATGCAGAAAATTTCATCCGTATTTTCACCCTGAAGGAGCGGGATGAGATCGACAGGCTGATCATCCGTCACAGGGAGGCTCCGCACGAAAGGCTTCTTCAGAAGGAGCTGGCCATGGATGTCACCACCCGTGTACATTCGATGGATGATGCGGTAACTGCCATCGAAGCATCCCAGATCCTGTTCGGGAAGGGAACGACCGAGAGTCTCAGAAAGCTGCCTGAGGATGTCTTGGTTTCGGTTTTTGAAGGAGTGCCGCGCTTTGAGATCGTCCGGACGATTTTGGATGCCGGACTGCCGGTCGTCGATTTTCTCGCCGGAGCCACATCCGTATTTGAATCCAAAGGGGAGGCGCGGAGGATGCTTCGTGACAACGGCATTTCCATCAACAAGCAGAAGGTTGGCGAGAGCTACAGGATTACCTCTGAAGAACTTCTGAACGGACGCTACATCCTGGTCCAGAAAGGTAAGAAAAACTATTTCCTGGTGAGGGTTACGGATCAGTGAACCCTCTGCCTGCCCGCAATTCATTACAGAAAGAGCATTTTCCCCGAATGCATGGGATGCTGCCCGGCACTAAGGCATATCTATCCGCTTTGGAAAATGGTATTTAGGCTCCCTTGGGATGGTTCCCTGAAATGTGCAGGATACGGCAGTTTAGTCTGTCTCTGCTGACCAGTCGGTTCCGTCACGGGTATCCCTTAGAGTGATGTTCATCCGGGCGAGCTCGTCACGGATCATGTCGGCTGCCGTGAAATCCCTGTTTTCACGGGCCCTTTGCCTGAGACGGATGATCAGTTCCATCAGTCCGCCGGTAAGTTTTTCATGGGTTTCTGACGTTTCAGGGATCAGGCCGAGAACGTCCACCACCCAGGTACGGAAAGAGTTTGAGAATGTTTCCAGGTCAGTTGCAACGAGTGTTTCCTTTTTATCCTTCAGGGCATGGATCATTCGGACTCCTTCGAAGAGCTGTGCGATCAGTGCGGGGCTGTTGAAGTCGTCGTTCATGGCGACATAACAATCATCCCGCCAGGAAGCGGGATTCCAGGAGGAGCCTCCTGCCGGTTCGAGCTTTTCAAGAATAGACAGGGCAGCGGTCAGTCGTTTCAGTCCTTTTTCAGCAGCCTGAAGCGCTTCATTGGAGAAATCAAGGGTGCCCCTGTAATGGGCCTGGAGGATAAAAAAACGGATCGTCATGGGGCTGTATGGCTTCTCAAGCAGCTGATGGATGCCTGCGAAAACATCGTACAGCGGTATGGCGTTGCCGAGGGATTTGCCCATTTTCTGGCCGTTGAGGGTCACCATATTGTTATGGAGCCAGTATTTAACCGGCTGAATGCCGTTTGCAGCCATAGATTGCGCGATCTCCGATTCATGATGGGGGAACAGCAGGTCCATACCACCGCCATGGATGTCGAATCGTTCACCCAGGTAACGGGTTCCCATGGCGGAACATTCCAGGTGCCATCCGGGGAACCCCTGGCTCCAGGGCGAAGGCCACTGCATGATGTGTTCGGAGGAAGCTTTTTTCCAGAGTGCAAAATCCGCAGGATTTCTTTTTTCCTCCTGACCTTCCAGTTCGCGGGTATAGGTTAGCAGGTCATCCACGACGCGTCCGGAGAGGATGCCGTAGTGATGTTCCCTGCTGTACCTGGCGATGTCAAAATAGACGGAACCGTTGACTTCATAGGCATATCCGGCCTCCATGATCTTTTTGATCATTTCCATCTGTTCGATGATATGTCCGGATGCCCTGGGTTCAATACTGGGTTTGGATACGTTCATCATATCCATCACCTCGTGGTAGCGGTCGCTATAATACTGTGCGACCTCCATGGGTTCCAGCTGTTCCAGGCGGGCTTTCCTGGCCACCTTGTCCTCACCTGCATCGGAATCATGTTCAAGATGGCCGACATCGGTGATGTTGCGGACGTAGCGAACCCGGTAGCCCAGGTGCGACAGGTACCTGTATATCAGGTCGAAAACGACCGCAGGACGGGCATGTCCCAGGTGGGCATCGCCATATACCGTCGGGCCGCAGACATACATGCCCACATGCGGTGGTCGCAGGGGTTCGAAAGGCTCCTTTCGGCGTGTCAGAGTATTGTAAACATTTAGCAGATGTTCCATGATCCTGATGTTGAAGTCCCAAAAGTAGGAAGAAATCAAAAAAAAACCTGTCATGCGTAAAGGGATGACAGGTCTGATAAAAGGTTATCCCGTGCGGTTAACGGATCATGCCCAGGTCTCTTCCCACCTTGGAGAAGGCTTCAATGGCGCGGTCGATGTGATGCATGTCATGACCGGCTGAGATCTGCACCCTGATCCTGTCTTTGCCTTTTGGCACCACGGGGAAGGAAAATGCAATGACATATATGCCTTCATCGAGCATCCTGTCGGCAAACTCGACGGCCAGCTTGGAACAGTCGGGGTACTTGCCGAACATGATGGGAACGATGGGATGATCCCCGGGGATGATGTCGAATCCGGCCTCGGTCATTTTGTTCCGGAAATGAATGGTATTTCTTTCCAGTTTGTCCCTGAGTGCCGTGGTGGAGGAGAGCAGGTCCATGACCTTGATGGTGGCGCCGACCACTGCCGGGGCAACAGTGTTGGAGAAAAGGTATGGTCTGGCTTTGTTGCGCATCCAGTCGATGACCTCTTTCGGGCCGGAGATGCAACCACCGGAGGCGCCCCCCAAAGCCTTTCCGAAGGTGGTTGTGATGATATCCACACGGCCCATCACACCGCGGTATTCATGCGTTCCCCTTCCTGTCCTTCCCATGAATCCGGTAGAGTGGCTGTCGTCCACCATCACCAGGGCGTCGTATTTTTCGGCAAGGTCGCAGATCTCCTTCAGCCTGGCGATATCGCCGTCCATACTGAATACGCCATCGGTGGCGATCAACCTGAACCGGCATTCCTGTGCCTCTTTCAGGCATCTCTCAAGGCCTTTGCCCGATTTTCCCGTTGCCGGATCCATCTCTTCGACATCCCGCATATCACCATGGTTGTAAATCCAGCGTTTTGCCTTGCAAAGTCTGATCCCGTCAATGATCGAAGCATGGTTCAGGGCGTCCGTGATGATGGCATCATCCGGGCCCAGCAGCGGCTCGAAAACCGCACCGTTGGCATCGAAACAGGAGGAGAACAGAATGGTATCCTCCATGCCCAGGAATTCGGATACCTTACGCTCCAGCGCCTTGTGAATATCCTGTGTCCCGCAGATGAAACGGACGGAGGACATCCCGTATCCCCTGCTGTCGATCTGTTCATGCGCAGCCTTGATCAGGTCGGGATGGGAGGAGAGCCCCAGATAATTGTTGGCACAGAAATTCAGACAGGGCTTGCCTTTGACAATGATCTCCGCCCCCTGTTCGCTTTCGATGATCCGTTCACTTTTATACAGACCGGCTTCTCTGATGCTTTTCAGTTCGGTCTGCAGGTAATCTTTAATCTTGCCGTACATTTTGAAGTGTTTTTAATTGATTCAGGATTGTTAACTGATTCACAGATAATCGGCAAAGATATTGGAAATGATGAAAACCTGAAAAATATCTCAGGAGATGTGCCGGGCCTTCGGAGGGTATCTGAAAATTCATATTTTTGCGGCCACAGGAACTGAATATCAAACAAATCAGCTGAATATGAAGAACATACTGGTGATCGGTTCGGTGGGCCAGATCGGCTCGGAACTGACAATGGAATTGCGAAAAAGATACGGCAACGACCATGTAGTGGCCGGATACCGGAAGACAGAGCCCTCGGAGGAGCTGGCCGGCAGCGGCCCGCTGGAAAGGGTGGATGCCACCGACGTGGCACGGTTGCATGAGGTGGTGAAGAAATACCGGATCGATACCATTTATAACCTGGCTGCGCTGCTGTCCGCTGTAGCTGAGGCAAAGCCCCAGGCTGCCTGGGAAGTAGGGGTGAACGGTGTGTTCAATATCCTAGAAGTGGCGCGTGAACATGGCTGTTCCGTCTTTTTCCCGAGCTCCATCGGCGCCTTCGGCCCCACCACACCTCTGGACAATACACCGCAGGATACCATCCAGAGGCCCAATACCATGTACGGAGTTACCAAGGTGGCAGGCGAACTGCTGAGCGATTATTACCACAAACGGTTCGGAGTGGATACCCGCGGTCTCCGCTATCCGGGTATCATCTCATATGTCACCCTTCCCGGCGGCGGAACCACCGATTATGCAGTGGAGATTTTCTATGAAGCCATCAGGCACAGGAAGTTCACCTGCCCGTTGCCCCCCGGCACCTTCCTCGATATGATGTATATGCCTGATGCCCTCGATGCGGCCATCGACCTGATGGAGGCTGACCCCTCTAAGCTGAAGCATCGCAATGCCTTTAATGTAACCGCTATGAGCTTTGACCCCGAGATCATCGCGGCTGAGATCAGGAAGCATATCCCAGGGTTCGTTATGAATTACCAGGTGGATCCGTTGAAGAAAGCCATTGCCGATACCTGGCCGAACAAGATGGATGACATCTGCGCCCGGGAGGAATGGGGCTGGAATCCGAAATACGGGCTGGAAGAGATGACCCGCGATATGATGGAGAAGATCAGCGCCAAGCTGGGGATCAGCTATAAATAACATTTCGGAAGGCTGCTTCCCCGGACACACCCACCCGCGATGAATGATCCCGTAAAATTGCATTCTGCGTGCAGATTTTCGGGATCATTTATTTTCTGAAATTGGATTTCATGTGTGGTCGCCCCGGTTCCTGCCCACCCTGGATTATTTGCGGTCACCCAGGAACCGTAGCAGGAAGAGGAAGAGGTTGATGAAGTCGAGATAGAGCGAGAGGGCGCCCATCAGGGCCAGTTTTCTGCTGCTTTCCGAACCGTATTCGATTCCGGCTCCGATCCTCTTGAGACGCTGTACATCCCAGGCTGTCAGCCCTGTAAAAACCAGAACTCCTATAAAGCTGATGATATAGTCGAACGTGCCGCTTTTAAGGAATATATTCACTACACTGGCGATGATGATGCCGATCAGCCCCATGAACATAATGGATCCGAAGCGGGAGAGATCCGTTTTTGTGGTGTAACCGGCGAAGGCCATGATGCCGAACATCCCTGCGGTAACGGCAAAGGTCTTGAATATGGAGGCGGAGGTATATACCAGCAGGATGAAACTCAGGCTCATTCCCATCAGCACCGAATAGACCCCGAACAGCAATGCCAGGAATGTCGCCGGAATTTTTTGGAATCCCAATGACATCAGCAGGACAAACCCGATGGGTGACAGAGTGACTACCCAGCCCAGGGTCGTGAGTCCGGTCGGGCCGACCAGCATGCCGATCAGTTCCTCGCGGGATGCGAAATAATAAGCGGTCACTGCTGTCAGTGCCATGGCCAGACCCATCCAGGCAAACACGTTCGCCATGAAGCTGCGTGCCATCGTGCCTGTAAACCGTTCAGCCTGTGCGGGCTGAGAGATACCTCTTCCTGAAAGCATCATTTATTGAAAGTTTGTTTAAAGGTCATCAAAAAGAGTGCCCGGCAGCGAAGGACTGACAAAACCGCATGGGATCAGTGCAGTTTCTGACCGATCAGGTGAATGAACTCCTCCCGTGTTTCGACGCGCTGAAAAGCCCCTGTGAAGTCAGATGTGGTGGTAACAGAGTTCTGTTTCTGTACCCCTCTCATCATCATGCACAAATGCTGGGCTTCGATGACCACGGCCACTCCCAGCGGTTTGAGGGTGTTCTGGATGCAGTCCTTGATCTGGGTGGTCAGACGTTCCTGAACCTGCAACCGGCGTGAGAACGCATCCACAACCCGTGCAATCTTGCTCAGCCCGGTGATGTAGCCGTTCGGAATATAGGCCACATGTGCCTTGCCGATGAACGGGATCATGTGATGCTCGCACATGCTGTAGATCTCAATGTTTTTCACAAGGACCATCTCGCGGTAGTCCTCCTTGAACATGGCAGATCGCAGAATCTCTTCGGGATTTAGCAGGTATCCGTGGGTGAGGAACTGTATGGATTTGGCCACCCGCTCCGGTGTCTTTAAAAGCCCCTCCCGGGACGGATTTTCACCGATCAGTTTCAGTATCTCGGTGTAATGCCAGGCAAGCTTCTCCACGTTCTCGCAGTTGTAAAGATCGATCTTCTCGTAGCCCTCTGAACGGGCCTCTTCCAGTAATTGCTTCTTATCTTTTTTCATAACGGACGATTATGAGTTGTATCCATAAAATTCAACGGAGTTGTTTTCAGTCTCCACCAGCCTGACGCAATGGAGCTCGGCTCCCAGTTTCCGGACCCCTTCCGCAAGCTCATCCCAGATGGCCGCAGCGATATTTTCGCTGGATACCAGCCGTCCTTTCATGAAATCAACTTCCAGGTTCAGGTTGCGGTGATCCACCTTTTCGATCACACGCTCCCGGATCAGAAGGCTGAGATCTTTCAGGTTGAGCAGGAAACCTGTTTCAGGGTCGATCTCTCCTTTGACGGTCACGAATAATTCATAATTATGACCATGCCACTTGGGATTGGAACACTTTCCGAACACCTCCAGGTTCTGCTCATCGCTCCATTCCTCCCGGAACAAGCGGTGAGCGGCATTGAACCGCTCCCTGCGCGTTATGTGTATCATCACAGATGAAATTTAAAGGGCGTCCGTCACCAGCTCATTGTGTAAAGATAGTATTTTGCCAAAAGAAAATCCTCCACAGAGGGAGGATTTTCAAAAGAGCAGTGGATTGAGCCTAACCAATTAATTCACTACCTGAATCTTACGGGTTTCGGCGACCTCTCCTGAACGGATGGTCACAAAATATATCCCTCCCTTCCATTCGCTGACATTCAAACGGTAGATGTGGTCAATGGCGTTCATTCTGCCCAGCTGAGCACCGGAGATTTTACTCCCCAGCATATCGTAGATTTCGATCGTAATATCTGAGGCCAGGTTTAGGCCATATTGGATGTTGAGCACCTCTGAGGTAGGGTTGGGGTAAATCGTGATGGATTCTACCACAAAGGGGCTCTCTGTCGTGCCGGAGGTATTGGTCAGTGCTACTAGGCTGCCGCCTGCCGGCAGGGCAACCCACAGACCGAAGGCAGGACCGTTGCTGTTGTTCTCAGGAGCCAGGAAGCCGGAGGCCACCACGGCCAGAGCCGCATCCTGAAGTCCCAGAGTGGCCAG
>JAFGHD010000005.1 GCA_016939365.1 Bacteroidales bacterium
CATTTGCCATTTGCCTTTTGCCGTTTGACTTCATACATCATAATTCCCTATCAACGCTGATCATTTATATAAGCTTATGTTCCTCAACACGCACTCTTACTACAGCCTTCGCTACGGCACCCTTTCGGTCGAGAGAATCGTTGAATCAGCCAAAGCCCGCGGCATCACTGCACTGGCCCTGACCGACATCAACAACACCACGGGGATGATCGACTTCGTGAAGCTGTGCGGCGAACATGGCATCAGGCCCATCGCAGGGGCGGAGATCCGTAACGGCAACGAATACCTGTTCACGGGCATCGCGCGGAACAGGGAAGGATTCCGGGAGCTGAACGAATTCATCACCCGCCATAACCTGGAAAAGAAGGAATTCCCATACACAGCACCTGATTTCAATCATGTATATGTGATCTATCCACTTGGGAGAAAGCGTCCGGAGCAGCACCGGGAGAACGAGTTCACAGGCGTCAGGCCCTTCCACGTCCTGAAGCTGATCTCCTCAGGATACCTGGAATCGCCCTCCCGCCTCATCATCCACCATCCGGTGACCTTCGAGGGAAAGAACGGGTATTTCCTGCACCGGAACCTGAGGGCCATCGACAACAACATCCTGCTGTCGCGCCTCACCCCGGAGATGCTGGCCGATCCTTCGGAGTGTTTTATGGATGCCGGGGAGCTGGCCGGTTTCTACGAGAGTTACCCGGAGATCATCCGCAACACGGAGCGGATCACGGCGGAGTGCGGCATGGAGTTCGACTTCAAAACGGTGAAGAACAGGAAGACCTTCACCGGGCATCCGGCCGACGACCGGGAGCTGCTGCGGAAGCTGGCCTATGACGGACTGGTGTACAGGTACGGCGGACACCATAACGGGGCGAAGCAGCGGGTGGAGAAGGAGCTGGAGATCATCTTCCGGATGGGCTTCGCCGCTTATTTCCTGATCACATGGGACATCATCCGCTATTCGATGTCGCGGGGCTTCTACCATGTCGGCCGGGGCAGCGGCGCCAACAGCATCGTGGCCTATTGCCTCCGCATCACCGACGTCGATCCCATCGACCTGGACCTCTATTTCGAGCGGTTCATCAATCCCAAACGCACCAACCCGCCCGACTTCGACATTGACTACTCCTGGCGGGAGCGCGAACAGGTGCAGGATTATATCTTCAAGCGCTATGGCCATGAGCATACCGCCCTGCTGGGCACCCTCTCCACCTTCCGCGACCGGTCGGTCTTCCGGGAGCTGGGCAAGGTGTATGGATTGCCGAAGAAGGAGATCGACGAGCTGGTGGACAATCCGGAACAGGAGGTGAACCGCAGCGCCATCACCCGCCGTATCCGCGCCATCGCCGAACAGCTCTTCGACTTCCCGAACATCCGGAGTATCCATGCCGGCGGGGTGCTGATCTCGGAAGAGCCGCTGAGTTATTATACTGCGCTTGACCTGCCGCCCAAGGGCCTGCCCACCACGCAATGGGACATGTACGTGGCCGAAGAGATCGGTTTCGAGAAGCTCGACATCCTCAGCCAGCGGGGCATCGGCCACATCAACGATGCGGCGGCGATCATCCGGGAAAACCGCCACATCACCGTGGATGTCCACGAGGTGGACAAGTTCAAGCGCGACAACCTGGTGAGGAAGATGCTGCGGCAGGGGGAGACCACCGGCTGCTTCTACATTGAGAGCCCTGCCATGCGGGGACTGCTGAAAAAGCTCCGGTGCGACACCTACACGATCCTGGTGGCGGCCAGCTCCATCATACGGCCGGGCGTGGCCCGCTCGGGCATGATGCGCGAATACATCCACCGGTTCCACCACCCGGACGGCTTCGAGTACCTGCATCCCGTGATGAAGGAACAGCTCTCGGAGACCTTCGGCGTGATGGTTTACCAGGAGGATGTGCTGAAGATATGCCACCACTTCGCCGGTCTCGACCTGGCCGATGCCGACGTGCTGCGCCGCGCCATGAGCGGTAAGTTCCGCAGCAGAAAAGAACTCGACCGCATCATCGACCGGTTCTTCAGCAACTGCCGCGAACGGGGCTATTCCGAAGAGCTGACCAAAGAGGTATGGCGGCAGATCGACTCCTTCGCCGGATACTCCTTCTCCAAGGCCCACTCCGCCTCCTATGCGGTGGAGAGCTTCCAGAGCCTCTTCCTCAAGGCTTACTTCCCGCTGGAGTTCATGACGGCGGTGATCAACAACTTCGGAGGTTTCTACCACACCTGGGTCTATTTCAACGAGGCGCGGCGGCTGGGCGGCCGAATACAACTGCCCTGTGTCAACCGCAGCACCTTCCTGACCCGCCTGACAGGTAAGGATATTTATGTCGGGTTCATCCACATCCAGGGGCTGGAGCAGGAGGTGGCGCATGCCATCGTCAGGGAGCGGAGCAGGAACGGTGACTTCAGTGACCTGGAGGACTTTGCCCAGCGGGTGCCGGTGGGTCCGGAGCAGATGACCATCCTGATCCGCTCCGGAGCCCTGCGCTTCACCGGAAAGACAAAGGCAGCGCTGTTGTGGGAGGGCCGCATGATGCTCAGGCCCGTCACCGGAACCGTCAGCGTCCGGCAGGAGCTGTTCCATGAACCCGCCCGCCGGTTCGCACTGCCTGAACTGGAACAGGGACTGATCGAGGATGCCTACGACGAGATGGAGCTGATCGGCTTCCCGGTGAGCCTCACCTGGTTCGATCTGCTCGAGACCGCCTTCCGGGGCGATGTGACGGCCCGCGACATGATCCGGCATGTGGGGAAGACCGTCCGCATGGTGGGTCGCCTGGTCACCATCAAGTATGTCCGCACCGTAAAGAAAGAGTGGATGCATTTCGGAACGTTCATCGATGCGGAAGGGGCGTTCTTCGACACGGTACACTTCCCCGCCTCGCTGAAGAGCTACCCCTTCCGCGGCCAGGGCACCTACCTCATCGGCGGCCGGATCACCGGGGAGTTCGGCCACCCCAGCCTCACTGCAGACAAACTCGCCAAACTGCCCCAGAAACCGGATCCGAGGGAGTGAATGAAGAAGTCCGCATCATGTTTTGATTATGAACTCAGATCATAAAAATGACAAAATCCGGCATTGAATGGACCGAACTGACCTGGAACCCGACCACCGGCTGCAGCAAGATTTCTGCCGGCTGCCGGCATTGCTATGCCGAGGTCATGTCGCGGCGGTTACAGGCCATGGGGATTGAGAAATATTCCGAAGGGTTCAGGGTCAGGGTGCACGAAGATCAGCTCCGTCAGCCCTATGCCTGGAAATCCGGCAGGATGGTTTTTGTCAATTCCATGAGCGACCTGTTCCATGAGGACATACCGCTGGAATTTATACAGAAGGTATTTTCGGTCATGAACGATAATCCGCAGCATGTTTTCCAGGTGCTTACGAAAAGGGCGGAACGTCTGTATGAATTGCACAATGAATTCAGATGGAGCCATAATATCTGGATGGGTGTCACTGTGGAAAATGATGATGTAAAAAGCAGGATCGGATATTTGCAAAGAACCGGCGCAAAGGTGAAGTTCCTGTCATGCGAGCCTCTGATCGGTGCGATCCGGAACATGAACCTGGAAGCCATTGACTGGGTCATTGCCGGTGGTGAGAGCGGACGAAATCCGAGACCGATGAATCCGGACTGGGTGCTCGGTATTCAGGAGCAATGCGGTAACTCCGGTGTCGCCTTCTTCTTCAAGCAGTGGGGAGGCAGAAACAGAAAAAAGAACGGCCGGCTGCTCAACGGGAGGACGTATGATAATATGCCCGGGGGTTTGGCACATATTGAAGAATGATCTGTGTGAAGCTTATGTGCTAAGGATCAGGGCAGGTTATGTCTATGCGGTAAGAAATTCTTTTACCACATAGACACAACCCGTCCCGCCCCTGAGGGATAGAACACATAGGAAATCACATAGAAAAAAGCCTTTTCAGAAAGGCTCATTGCGAATTCTTTGCGAACATTGGGTTTATATGTTCTTCATTCAGGGATCTGTTATTCTTTAGTATCATCATGATCCATATCCCTAAAATATTGCAAAATCATTGCAAATATTGAGGGATAATTGTTCTTTTACTGCAAGATACACCGTTATACAGAAAACAAAGTCACTGATTATACTGATGCTGTTTGATTTTGCCTGTCTGCCTGTCCAACGATTTATCTGCCTTCCTGGAGGAAGACAGGTCGAAGGCATGACA
>JAFGHD010000044.1 GCA_016939365.1 Bacteroidales bacterium
GCTTGTTTTTTTCATCCCCGCCAATGTAAGTTTCGTCAGCCTCAACGTGGTTCTCAAGAATATTCTTAAAGCTGGGATGATTGAAGGCATACCGGAGGCGATGCAAGAGAAACCAGGCAGTCTTTTGTGTCACTCCAATGTCTTTTGCAAGCTGATGGGATGAGATGCCCTTCTTGTGGGATGAAAAGATGTACAAGGCCATGAACCACTTTTGAAGGGGGATCTTGGTGTCTTCAAAGATTGTACCCGTTTTTACATTGAAATACTTTTGGGTATTCCTGCACCTGTACCTATTTCCCTTACATTTGTAAACCTGTGAATCCGGATCGAATGGGGAAATCACCTTGCCGCCCCATCGGAGTGCTTCAAGGTGATTGATGCAAGTCTGTTCATCCGGGAATTTCTTAATAAGATCATAGATTGTAGCGAACTTTGACATGGCTCAATGATTAAAGGACGCTACAAAGATAATACTTTATTTACACCTTGTCAAGTTTTTTGTGTAAAAATGTATATCATTGCCAAAATTAAACCCCATAAATATACATATTTGCCGGAGATGAGATCTACGGACAGCGTCTGATTAATTTTTAATCAAAACGATGACGATAATTTAATCAAATTAATCAATCATTGTGTCACCTGTACAGTCCGTCGGGATCGACTTTTTCCCGGAGTATTCTCAGCTCCTCCGGTGTCGGTGGTTCGTTGCGGGTGATCTCTTCGGCCATCAGCAGTTCGAAGCTGGTGTTGTCGATCACCTCCTGAACGGTCATACCGGGGTTGAGGCTGAGCAGTTTCATTCGGCAGGATTTCTTATCGTAGCCCATTACACAGAGGTTGGTGACTACGCGGTAGGGACCAGTTCCAGCTGCCAGGCCGGCAGCTTCGCGGGCGCCGGGGCCGGTGAGATAACCCGGTGTGGTAAGGAAATCAAGCTTGTTGACGAAACGTCTCTTATCGTGCCGCATGATAGCGATGGTGCGCCAGCAGGAGGAGCCGACGTCATTGGCGCCGCCGCTGCCGGGAAGCCGTACCTTGGGCCGGGCATGATCCCCGATGACGGTGGAGTTGATATTGCCGTAACAATCGATCTGGGCGCCTCCCAGAAATCCGAACTCGACAAAGCCGCGCTGTGCCGTCTCCATCACATCGCATATCCCTGAAGCAGCCACCGCCTTGTTGAACGTACGCATATCGCCAACGGCAAGGGGTAGTTTTTCAAGAATGGCACCCGTGCCACCGAACTCAAAAATGGGCACCAGGTTCGGGGCGTGCATGCTTTGTGCCAGGCTGGCCGCAAGCATAGGGATCCCGGTGCCAATGAAGGCGGTGGTCCCATCTTCCATCACACGGGAGGCCAGGCATATTAAAAGTTCTGAAGGAGTGTATGTCGTTGTCATATATGTTACTTTTTTAAAGTGATCTCATCCAGCCGATTCTTCCCGATCTTGTCAAGCAATGCCTGATGATCCGGAAGGTCAAGTACCCATTCCTTCATATATCTGTCTACCGTTTCCGGGTCCTTCTGTGACTCGATGAACATGCGGTAGTGAGGCTCATCCCTTTCATACAGCCCCGTCATTTCCCCGGGCCAGGATCCGAAAGGTGCCTTGATCAACGCGTCAACCAGGTAATAGGGTATGATGGTCCTGCCGGGATGTTTCCTGATCTCTGACGTGTCGACGATCTCTTCGGCGCTGATGATCAGGTTTTTGGAGGCGCGGGCCATCTCAAAGGCGAATCCGCTGATGCCGTCGATCTGGCAATTGCCATAAATGTCGGCACGGTTCACGTGGATGAATCCCACATCCAGCACCAGCGCCGGAAGCAGGGCAACCTTCTGTCCGCTAAAGGGACACTCGATCGCTACGGCCGAGGACTTGTTGAAGGTGTCGGTGCCCAGCATGCAACGGGTGGGAATGAACGGAACACCCATACTGGCCGCCTTGAACCGCCAGGAGATACCGGCATTCGACCATTCCACGATCCGCCTCACGCTGCCCGACTCCACCCGCCGGCGCAACAGCTCGGAAACACCATAAACCTCCAGGCCGATGTATGTGAAATCGATCTCGCGAACCAAATCCATGGCAAGCAGCAGGTCGATTTCGTAAACCCCCTGGCCTGCAATACGGAAATCCTTCTTCCCCGAACGTACCAGCGCACGAGTCAGACTGACAGGACAACGTACCGTACCGTAAAGCTCGAAACCGATGTAATCCCCGTCTTTTACAAAACGGTCAACCGCCTCCTCTTCAGTCATCATCTTGCTGATAAGGGTCTTGCTCTTTTTCCGGTTGTGCTCCCTGAAACTTTCCATATCCACAGGCTGGATCAAGGGTGCTTCCCCTTCTGCAACCACCGGGATGTTCTTCAAATTCTGACTCATAAGAAATAATTAAAAAGATAATTTGGTTAATGACTATTCGTCACCTGCATCATCATACTTTCTTATCCTCAAAACTATAAAATTTCGTCAAGATAGGTGCTGTTTGAAATATTTTCATCCCTATTTATACCCGACATCATGACCCACTGGCATCAGACGTTCCCCTTGATGCATGCTTGCACGTTTAATCATGGTGGTCACCAGTGCAGTGAATATTGGTATTGCATGTTTTCCGGACAAATTATCTTCAATTCCTTGACATCTGTTCAGGAAGGGGGTAACTTTATAAGCCGCAACAATAAAAGTCACACCACCATGAAAACATTAGTGTTTTTTTTCCTGCTGCTCTCTTTTGTTTCCAGGGGAACCCTGTGGATTCCTTATGGTCCGGATACGGCCGTCACCTACCGGGTCTGTTTCGACGTGGACAACCAGATGCGGGATGTCATCTGCTCGGATTTCGGGTTTTATCTGAGCACCCTCCAGCAAACCTGGGAGTGGCATGAAACCTGTTATCCTGTGATGGATGCCGAATACCTGGACGGGATCAGCATACTGCTCCTTTTCAATTCGGGCTCTGCAGGTGATGGTATTTATGAGTACAATACCCAGACCGGCATTTACACGAATCTTTCCTCCTGCCTCATGCCAAACTTCATAAGCCACGATGAGCTTTTGGGTAAATATTTCGTAGGATTCGACTGCGGGCTTCTGGAATCAGACGACGGGCTGAACTGGACTTCGGTAACGACTTTCAACGGTCTTGCCTGTCTGGATATGGATTGCCACAACAACCATTATGTCGTGACTCTGGGATCGAGCATGTACTGGTCGTCAGACCACGGTTTCACATGGAATGCATCCCTTCCCGGTTCCCCGTATATCAGTTGCCTGAAGTTCAAGAACAATGGTGACCTTTTCGGGATTTTCCCGGACATGTCATACTCATCTGGCCTGTGGAGGTCTCAGGATCATGGCAATACCTGGACTGTGGGTAACTATTCCGTCAACATGTCCTCGGTGGGTTATGATGCCACCGGCAATATTTTTGTCGGATGGGATGCCAATGCAGTTCCACCCTATTACGGTGTGGCCATGTTCGATACCCTGACCGGCGACTTTATTTTCATGAACGACGATCTTCCCAACAAGGTAATCCATTCCATCACCCACAATCCCTGGATGAGTTTTCTATGCTTTTTCTGTTGTACCGACGAGGGCGTCTATTATACGGGGGACTATATCATCGGCAGTCAGGAACAGGCTGTCGGTGGAAGGGCAACCTGCCGTGTGTACCCCAATCCCTGCAGGGATGAGTTGTGGATCGAACACAGGGGAGAATTGCCCGGCGCCTTCAATATATTCGATGAGCAGGGCAGCCTGATTTCCTCCACCCGCATACCGCCAACCAGAGGTGTTGCATCCACTGCATTGATGAACCTCAACGGGCTCAGCCCCGGGATTTACTATTACCGCCTGAACCGGGGCACAGCGGTTTCTGCCGGGAAGTTCATACGGATTCGCTGAAAACCTGGCGGTTAAGAGAGTAGAGTTGTATTTCCCTGTTCTTGCCCCGGAGTTGCACCTGCCCCAGGTCTGTAAGTGTAAACTCCGCGGGAAGGTTCATTTTTTCGATCAGATCGGCCGAAACGAGGAGGCCGGTGCCATAGGTATTGCATTCCTGCTGGATGCGTGCCGCGGTATTCATCACATCACCCATATAGGCAATCTCACGCTTGTGATAGCCCATCTCTCCTGAAATCACAGGTCCGCAATGCATGCCGGCTTTGAATTCAGGGATGATACCGTAATTTTTAAGGTATTTTGCTGCTGCACCCTTCAGGCGGTCATGGAGCATAAAAAAGCACCTTATGCAGGCGGCATCTTTCAGTCCCCTTTTCATCTTCCACACGACAATGGCCTCGTCGCCGACATATTTGTATATCTCCCCTCCAGTCCGGAGCACAGGAACAGACAGGTCATAAAAGAAATCGTTCATCAGGGAGAGAAAGGCGGCATGTCCGATCCGTTCTGCCAGCGTGGTGGAGGATCTGACATCGAGGAACATGACGATGCGCTCCACTTCATGGGGCTTCCTGTATCTGCCCAGGAACAGCCGGGCCAGTGTATTCCTTCCGATGATGGTGCTGACAATGGAGACGAAGTTGAATCCCAGGCTGACCAGCAGGCCAAAGGCAAGACCGGCCAGGAAATAGCCTTTAATAGCGGCGATATTACTGAAAAGCAATGAAAACCGGCTATTTAAGTAGAACACACCCACTCCGAGGATGGCTATTGCAAGAATGGTAAGGGCATAGACCAGGGTGTTGACCGTCAGGACGATGGTAAGGTTTTTTCTTTTGATGTAACGCTCAAAGAGGGTCATGCTGTATATCTCCAGCAGGATAAGGATCAGCCCGCCGATGAACAGTCCGGTTGCAATGGAGATGAGGTCGCGATGGACGAAGAGGTACATGTAGAATGCGGTCACCGTGCCGGAGATCAGGGCACGGATGAGGATGCCGCGCAATACATGCCTGAGGTGGTATGGGATCATTTGGGTTTGCCGGAGTACAAAGATGGGGAAAAGTCTCCTTTTATCTGTGCGGTAATTATTCGAGCAGTATTCCGAGGCCCACCACTCCCGGGCCGGTGTGTGTTCCGAGGACAGGGGAAGCGCTGCGGATAAACATGGGGGGGCGGCCGGTCAGCTGTTCCAGCTGTGCGGCCAGCTGTTCGGCAGTTCCTTTAGCCTGGGCATGGGATATGGCGTAGCCCCACAGCTCACCACTCTGCAAAATGCGTATGGCCTCGTCCAGCATCATCTTCATGCTTTCGGCGGCTGAGCGCGGTTTCTTCCACAGTTCGATCCTTCCTGCTTCGGACATCCGGAGTAAAGGCTGGATGCCGAACAGCTGGCCGATCCGGCCCCTGACGGCGCCGACCCGGCCGCCCCGTATCAGGTACTTCAAGGTCCGCGTGCCAAAGGACAGATATGACCGTTCCACCCACCCGGGTATTCTGCCTACCAGATCCCCGTAAGCCGCACCGCCTTCAATCTCCCTCGCAGCACGTAGCACCATCAAACCCAGGCCGCAACCCGCACTGTGCGAGCTGAAGACGGCCGACGGAACTGCCGTCTCACCCGCCGCCTTCCTGCTGGTACTGCAGGTGCCGCTCATCTGGTCGCTGATGTGCAGACCGATCACCGATCCGTAAAATGATGAAAGGAACTGGTATTTGTTCAGGAAATCCCGGTATCCCGGTTGGGATGTCGTGGGATGTATGCTGCTTTCTTTCAGCATCTCATAGAACCGTTCCGGTGTCAGGGTCACATTGTCAAGGTATCCTTCCTGACCGAAATGAACGCTCAGGGGAACCACATGTATCTGATAGCGGTCGGTGATTTCCTCCGGGAGGTCGCAGGTGGAGTCGGTCACCAGTGCAATATCCCAGTTCCTGTGATGAACCACCCGGTTCTGCAGCAGCATGTCATCCACCTTCTGGTGCAGGATGCACCCCAGGGGCCTGATGGCCGACATCATCCCCGATGGATCATTCGTATGGATGTGTATCCTCAGCTTGGCAGGCGAACCGGCAATGACCATCGAATTCCCAAATCCAGAGACCATGTCGGTCAGTTTCCGGCGATTGTCCGGTGCGGGATGGTCGAAGCTGACCAGCGCTTCGGTACAATAACGGAACCCGTCGTACTTTCCGGAATGGGGTGGCGGCGTGTAGACCGGCAACTTCATACTCCTGCGCATCTCCACAAGGCTCCTGATCCTGCCGTGACGGAAAAAATCGACCATACCCTCCAGGAATACCACGAAACCTTTGCCCCCGGCGTCCACCACATTCGCCCTGGCCAGAAGTTCCAGCTTCTTCGGCGTGTCAGCAAGGGCTTCGGCCGCTCTGTGATAGGAGGCAATGATCAACTGGTTGAAATCCTCCAGCTGATCCCGGAGGGAATAGATAAACTCAGCCCATTCTCGGATGACAGTGATCATCGTACCTTCCACCGGATTTGTGATGGCCTCATAGGCATACCGGACCGACCGGTTGACTACTTCGGCAAATGAGGAGACGGTGAGCGTACCCCCCGTCGGGATCTCATTGCTGAACCCATATAAAAACTGTGCAAAAATAATCCCGGAGTTGCCTCTGGCACCGACCAGCGCTGCATCGGCCAGGGCAACCGCAGTGGATTTGATATCATGGGATGGGACAAAACTCTCCATGGCTGACCTGAGCGTGGATGCCAGGTTGGTACCCGTATCCCCGTCAGGTACGGGAAACACATTGAGCTTGTTGATCAGGGCATAGTGCATGAACACCTTCTGGGCTCCTGCCATGAAGCTGTAGTAAAATTTCTTGCCGTCCAGTTGAAGTGTTTCCATCACCCACAGCATCTCACCCGGATCACCGCAAAGGGCGTGCGATGTTCATCCAGATCACAAATATGTATTATCAGGATTGTAATAAAGATGATTCCTGTGGCAAAAGTAATGAATTCCAGCGGGCCGTTAACACAGAACGATCAGTCAGGGGTTGGTGGAGTTGTCCGCTTCAGCGGAATACTTCATCCGGATGGCATGCTCGATGTCGGGAAAAAAACCGGCATTGACAGCATATGCAGTGATCTCCAGCAGATAATCGTCTTCCTCCTCCCCGATCCTCTTGATCTGGGGTGGTTTTTTAACCGAGATATATGGCAGGTTCAGAAGGCTCTCTGTGATGGATGTAGAGAGCTCCCTGAATCCGGAAGATCTCCTGGCCCTGATCTGGAAGGTATGACCCAGGATATGGGCTGCAGGATGGGATTTGGTAATGATCTGGCCCTGCAGCTTTGTGTAAGGGATATGAATGATCTCACCGCTTCCCGTTTCCAGCAGTAGGTACCTGTGCTTCAGTTCCCTGATCTTCCCGGAATATTCCCCCACCCGGATCATCTCGTCTTTCTGAAACCCCTTATCCACCCTGAACAGTGCTCCTGCTAAGAAATCCCTCAATGCAAACCAGCAAAGCCACAGGATGATAAAGGTCAGTATCACGGCCATGATCAGTGCATACAAACGGTTGGTGTCCCAGAAGAGCTGTATGGCCCAGATCGTAAACAAGAGCCAAACGAATATCTCGGTGGCAGGCACGAAACGAACCAGAGCATCCTTCTTCCTGCGTCCAGTGGGCAGTAAGTGAATCCCGATCCGGAGTATCCGGAACAAAAGGAGCAGCACCACTGCCAGAGCAAGGAAAAGATAAACAGTGAAGCCTGTCCATTGAAAATCTGCCGTATTCATCATTTAATATTTTTGTCGTATTGGTCAGAGAATATCCTTATCAATGAGGAAACCTGCCACAAACGGATAAAGCCATTCATTGAGCTCAAATACGCCCTTTCCGGCCTCTATAAGTATTCCTGCCCGCTTCATATCAGCCAGTAATGCTTCGAGGGGATCACCTGTTGACCCGGAATCACCCTTCCGGGAATCGGAATTCCAGGTTCTGCGGAGTTTGTCAATGTTCATTCTGCGATGCAGGACAAAAAGCACCATCGATACGTACCAGTCGGGAGGAAGGTGATCGAAAACGTCAAGGTCAGGAAGCCTGGGTGATCGGGTCACGGCGGTGGATCCTTCCACGGAGGTGATGTGTGCCATCCACGCGCGAAGTGCTGCGCCCGGATTACCTTGGGAATAAAGGTAGTAGCGGTTAAAGAGCCTCGCATATTCCCATGTTCTGACGGCGAGATGTCTTTTGTGTTCGAATGCAAGCTTGAGTCCTCCTGAACGGTGGCGGTTGAGCAGTATGTCACGGAGTTCCTCGGCATTCAGGGGCATGAGGCGGATGACCGACAGGAATCCGTCTTCCAGTGGACGCATCTTGGCCAGCAGGCTGAAAGCATGGATGTTACAGGACATAACAATAATGAAGCGGCCGGAATAACGCTCTGTCATGTCCTTTATCAGATCGATCACCTGAAGCCCTCCCCCGGCCTTTTCCCACCAAAGCTCTATGTCTTCAAAAAAGAGGATGCTCCCTTCCTCCAGGTTTGCAAGGCTGTCCGGGCCGGGACCCTTTTGACCCGTACTCTCCGCCAGGGCATCATAGAATGGTTCTATGCGGGCTGTGCTGTTCACCGGAGCCTGGACCACATACAGCCGTCGGCCCGGAAGGCGTGAACTGACCATGTAGTGCACAAAGAAAGACTTCCCCGATTGCCTTTCACCGGTTACCATGATACTGCCGCGGTGTCCCCGTTCATACCTTTTCAGTGCAGCGGAGGCCTTTTCCAGTTCACGCTCCCTCCCCGTCCAGAATTCGTTCATAAAGGACTGCCGCCTCAGGAAGAGCTGCCTGTAATAGAACGGAAGCCGGCTCATCACCTCCTGTCGCGGGGATACCCTTTCAACCAGGGTCAGCAGGTCATGAACATGTGACCGGATCATGGAATCCTTTCCGGTCATTTTCCTTGCCAGGATGAATCCCCTGCTTTGCCTGTACCAGAACTGATCTGCAAGGAGGATCATGATCTCCTGTAACTGCCGTCCGGTCTTGTTGAGCCACATCTTCCTTCGCCTGCTGCCCTGCTCACGTATATATTGACGCAGATTGGCGGCATGATTCACAAAGGAACCTGCCGAGAGTTGCGCGTCCACTTCAGCGGTCGACTCCCTGATCCTGAGGAGCACCTGGTCCCGGATACGTGCACTGGATCGTATCAACTGGTCGGTCCGGGAAATCTGTTCACGAACAAATTGACCGGCATCATACCCTTCGGGAGACCATTCATCTTCCTCATCAGTGATGCTTACCGCGATCTGACGGATGATGTCCTGGAGCAGGGTCATTTGTTCCTCCATGCCGGCCGGGAAAGACCTGAAGGTCTCCTGAATGGGCCCTATCAGAGCAGTCTGAACCAGATAATCCAGGTATCCCGAAACGGATAATGAAACGGTCGGTAAACCACTGAACTGAGTGACCGCATAATTGTCCAGTGACGACTCCGGGAAAAGGAGGATCTGATCCGGTATTTTAACAAAAAGCTGTCTGATCCTGCGGTTGAATTCTTCTGAGACACTGCCTGACAACAATCTTACATCATCCCGCCATGTTTGTGGGATGTCAAACCGGAAACCCCGCTCCTTCCCTCCCTCCGCCAGATATGACTCCAGATAATCCCTGAATCTCTTCTGAACTTCCAGGATATCCTGTCCGATCCGCCGTGAAATACGGTTGTGTGAATCGGATGATATCCTGCGCATCTGAACCCCAAAAACCAGGAGATGGACCTGAAGCAGGGGGAAATTGAACAGCACCTCCTGATTAGCCGCCCATTGTTCAGATATTTGTCCCAGTATCCGCTCATATTCAATGATTCCGCCACCCTCCCTGTCCCTCTTCCTGATCCTCCGGTTGCTGCATGGATACTGAAGATCAAGGATCAGGCTTCTGACAGCTGAGTTCAGGTATGTGATCATCCGCAGGTGCAACTGCTTCATACTTTCCTCGACCTGTTTCTCCAGATGAGCCACCTGCTGGTCCAGTTGAGACCAATCAATCTCATGTTCCGGGCCATCCTTATCGCCGGCTCCCTGGCGGGAATCCATGGCCTGGAACAGACGGTCAGCAAGGTAGACGAACTTCCTGATGCCCGAAGACTGGTATAGTCCCATCATTCCAAATTCCTGCAGGGCATCATAAAGCCCCTCCATCGAAATACGCGGGAAATAACCACCTGCCAGTTTCCTGAATCTGATACGGTAAACCGGAGACCTTCTAATGAACCTCTTCAGTATCCTTTTGCGCAATTTGAACAAGCTCAGGGCAAAGCCATCCCCATCCCGCCTGGCTATCTGATTGTTATCCAACACCTTGGATATATCGCGGGGCAGTCCTGAGGCAATCGCTTCCATTGCCTCAGCGTAGCCCAGGAGGGCATTCCGAAGAAGATCACGCTGGGTTTCGGTCACATCCTTCACATACTGTTCCAGAAACCTCCCGGATTCTCTCAAAAACTCCATCTGGGAGCGGAAGATGAAGTTATTCGATTGTCCTGATTTTCCGGCTCTTGAGCTGATCCTTGAAAAGGCTTCAGCAGCCGCTGCGCGGATTGACCTTATTGTCTCCAGGGCGCTATTACCCATAACCATCAAATGATTATGGTATAACAGGTCATATTCCCGTAGCAGGGAATGATAAAGTTCCCGGACAGGCAGATCCAACTCAGGATCGCCGGGAAAGGAAATTTCACGGGACCGGGTCTCCTCATGCCTTAAAATCTCAGGAAGAGAGCGTTCCATTCTTCTCATACCCTTTTTGCTGTCAGTACTGCCTCCGATCTTCAATTCCTTGAATAACGAAGAAGCCCTTATAAGTATTACAGTGCCGATATTCTGGCACAAAAAATTGAACTCATCCACAAAGGGCTGTTCTTTCCCCGGTTCAATATCCGGCAAGCCCAGGAAGGTGAGGTCTGTTTCCACGGATTCCTGCTGGACAATCTCATAGAAGGAGCGCTGTTCATACTGGTTGTTGATCACCCTCACTTCTGCCCTCATCCTCAAGTTATCGAGGATTTGCGAGGCATTCTGCAGAATGGACTCCCTGTAATCGTTGACCGGATTGACAATCAGTAACCGCAGCTGTGCCTTTCTCCACCTTTCAGACAACCAAAGGAATTTCATCAGTGAAAGGGCGAGGTTCCCGTTATTGCTCTGTCCCCTCCACCAGATATCGATACGTTGTTTCTGTCCGTATCCCGCCCTTTTATCATAGTCCATCAAGATGACATTCAGGTCAAGGCCGGTGAGCGTCTTCACGGTTTGAGCAAACCTAACGGGGTCAAGGGATTGCCTCTCCCAGGCCATCATGACTGTGTTGGGCTCGATGCCTGCGAAGCCATACGACCGGGAGATCATCTCAACCCCATCGAAAAAATTCCTGCAGGATTGCCTGCGTGTGAAGACTCCCTTGTATTTCAGGCTGTCTTATGAAATGACGGATTGTTCGTGCTTGGGAAACAGTATTTCAGCCTCAGGGTTTTCGATCAGGTCGAAGTTGGATAAAAAGCCGTGCTTCCCTACGATATCCTTCCCCAGTTCAACCAGATAGGGTCTGGCAAAGGTGCTGCCGCTGAACAGGATGATGTTGGGACGCCAGTTCCTTTCCTCGATGCCCTTGATATCCATCTGGTGAAGTGATGTCCTGACAATGGAATTCCATACGCTCATCCAGACATCCCCAAGGTCAAGCCGCAACTCCTTCTTTCGAAGGAAGAAATATATCCCGGTCATCATGACAAATGCCAGCACCATAGCCACAGTATCCAGCTTGAACATCACGGCGAATGCTGTAAAGAAGCCTGCGAAGCCGATCCATCTGGATACCTTGAAACTGGGTCTGAAATCGGCACTGGCCCATCTTTCAAGGGCAAATGCCAGGTTGATGAACCCGTAGGCGGCAATGTAGAACATGGTGACGATGCGGGCCACCACATCCAGTTCTCCGATCAGTATTCCCGCTTCCGCGATCAGGAAGGTGCACAACAGGGCATTTCGCGGTTCATTGCTTCTGCCGGCGCCCTTACCGAAGAGGGTAGGTGTGACGCGGTCCTGCGACATGGCTTGCAATATCCGGGGCGCTCCCAAAATACCTCCCAGGGCTGATGAAAGTGTGGCACCCCACACTCCTGCGATCACAAGCGGCGAGAACCATGCGATCCGTAAAAGAAAATTCTTATCCCCCAGCAGCAGATCCCTGTCCACAAAATACCCAAATCCAATAGCCAGGGCCAGATAGATGATGAGACCTGTAATGATGGCAGCCATGGTACCCATGGGAATGGAACGGCGGGGATCCTTCAGGTCACCCGACATGGCCACCCCTGCTGTAAAACCTGTGACTGCAGGGAAAAAGATCGCGAATACCATCTCAAAGGAAGCCCCGGAAAACATAGGTGCCATGGAAACGGATCCGGTCATCCCCCCATTCAGAAAAAAGCCCGTGAACACCGAGATCAAGGAAAGTGCAATGGCACCCAGAATCATAAATTGTGTCCGTATCACCAGTGCCGTGCTGATCCATGCCAGTATCATCAGGAATACAATGGTGATGGTTCCTAACAGGCGGTATGCGCCGATTCCCGGCATCAGGCCGGTAAGGCCTGTTATCTGCTCCACACCCAGAAAGTTCTCGCAGAAGCCTATGATATACAAGGCGATGCCTAATGCGGTACCGATGTAGATGGTGATACCGATGGCGCCCCCCATGGGAAGGCCGAGACTGCGCGACAACACATAATAGATACCTCCGACCCTGATCTTCTTGTCAGTAGCGATGGATGAAATGCTGAGGCCTGTGGTGACTGAGATCACATGTGCCAGCAGGATGATACCCACAGCGCCGAGAATGCCACCCTGACCTACCACCCATCCCAGCCTCATATACATGATCACACCCAGAATGGTGAGGATGGACGGGGTAAATACCCCTGCAAATGTGCCGAAACGGTATGTCTCAGGCCGGTGCCTCATAGGTAATAATCAAGATAATTAATGTTTTACGGCTGGAGGGGCCGTTAGTTTCAGCATTGAGGGCAAAGGCCAGGGATTTCTGGAGAACAGGCGTAACCTACAAGCAGGGGCCGTTAGTTTAAACATTGAGGGCAAAGGCAGGCAGGCAGGAACGGTTATCTGAGCTTCCTGAAGGAGGTCAGGTTCCCACCGTCAATGATACGGTTGAGATCATCCAAAAGGTTCTTGTATTGATACCGGCTGCCACAATGATACATCTCCGTAAAAGGATCCTTGTCAATGATCAGGCCCATCAGCTCTTCCATGCCGGGTGACTTCTCCAGCCGGCTGTATTCCCCGTAGGTCATACCGAGAAAGGCCGAGTGTTCGGTGATACCGCGGTTGTCAAGCAGGAATCCATCGTGCAGGCGTTCGGGATAGGCTGGAAGGCCTCCCTTTATCACGTCCCTGGGGGCCGGGTAAGACACAATGGATGTCTTATCCTCCGAAAGGGTAACCGGCACCTTGTCGTAATAATCTCCACGGGTCTTGTAGATGATGGCCGGAGGACCTGCAGACATACCCTGTCCGGCCTGGGGAACATCCCCGTTCTTCTCCCCGTCGGCAGGGGCGATACGGTTTGAGCAGGAACCTGCTGCAATTGCCGTCGCACAGATGATCATCATCACTAAAGATTTCATATTAATCATA
>JAFGHD010000045.1 GCA_016939365.1 Bacteroidales bacterium
ATCTGTATGCATGGAAGCCCCCTTTCACCCTTTGACAACAGGTCACTGTGGGAATGGTATGACTACAGGTCCTATGGTATTCTCGGAGAACCCTATTTTGACCTGGATAGATCCCATTTCCTCTACCTGACCGATACCGGTAGAAGATGGGATGGAGACCGCTTCAGCGTCAGGGACAGGATGGAAACATCCTTTTCCTGCATCCTGAGAAATACCGGTGATATCATCAGGGAACTGCAAAATGAGAGTCTGCCGGGTAAAATTATGTTTACCTTCCATCCGCAAAGGTGGAATAGCCATCCGGTTCCCTGGATCCGTGAGCTGGTCTTGCAGGCTTTTAAAAATCTGATAAAGAAGAGGTTCTTTGTAAAACGAAATTAGTATTTTCGCTTCATTCTCGAAAAAAAATCAATATTTGAACAGGAGGGGAACGGAAATGTAATTTCCAATGGCAAACCACAGGAATATCATACTCAGAAAGCTTGTATATCTGTTCATCGATTTGTTGATCGTTGCCGGATCATTTCTTTTCTTCGCATGGCTCAAGCCGGCCACAAAGGCCTATTACCTTCCCACTTATTTCAATCCGATCCTTTTTTTTACAGGCGTTTGGCTTTTTACTTCCCTGCTCATCGGGAAATTCGACGTTCATACTGCCCGGAAAACCAAGGATGTAATCATCCCGATCCTCATCGCCAACATTACTGTGCTTGCCGTTGTTATCACACTGATCTATTCATTCAACGCTTTTATCTATTCCCGGCTGATCGTTTTCGGAACGATTGTGATGGCCTCCGGTATTGAGGTCATCCTCTCATACCTCTATTTCTCATACAAGATGCCGGTCAATGTGCCCGAGTTTGAACCTTCACCCTCGAAACTGGAGACGCTCCTGCGTGAACAGGCCGAACTGCCGTCTGAACATCTCCGAGAAGAGGTATTTTCAAAACGCCGTGATGAGATCCGAAAGGCGATACTGGAGGAATATGGTAACGAAGTCTATGAATTCATCGATAATTATACTGATGTGGGTAATCCGGAAACCCTTGTGGTTTCTACCACAACCCAGTTCAATATCGACAAGCTCCAGCCGGATTTTTACAAGCAAATTATTAACCTTTACCGGATCAATGATATCAGAAGGCTGAACAAATTTTTCGAGGCGGTGAATTCAAAACTGCCCTACCAGGGATTGTTTATCGGAAATGCAGAAACCTATTCACTCAGAAAGGAAAGAATACTTAGAAAGTATCCACCGTTCATCAACCGCATCGTTTATTTCTTTGACTATATTTTCACCCGTGTCTTCCCGAAGATGCCGGTTCTGAAAAAAATCTATTTTTTCATCACCCTGGGAAAAGGACGGGTGCTTTCCAGGGCCGAAACATTGGGCAGGCTCTACTCTTGTGGCTTTGAAGTGGTACGTGAAGAATTCATCCGGGGACTGCTTTATTTCACCGTGCGAAAGATTAAGGAGCCTGCTTTCGATTACAATCCAACTTACGGCCCCTTTGTCCGGCTCAGGAGGCTTGGGAAAAACGGCAGGATCATCGGAGTCTACAAGCTCCGGACCATGCATGCCTACTCTGAGTATCTTCAGGAATATGTCTATCTCAAGAACAGTCTGCAGGAAGGCGGGAAATTCAGGGATGATTTCCGTGTGACAGCAGCAGGCCGGATCCTCAGGAAATTCTGGCTGGATGAGCTTCCCATGCTCATCAACCTGATCAAGGGTGATATGAAGCTCGTTGGGGTCAGGCCGCTCAGCAGGCACTATCTCAATCTTTACCCCGAAGAGGCAAGAAAGAAACGCATGAGATATAAACCGGGCCTGATTCCGCCATTTTACGCCGACATGCCTAAAACACTCGATGATATCACTGCATCGGAAATGAAATACCTGGAGGCTTACGATAAAAATCCTTTTCTGACTGATCTCAGTTATTTTTTCAGGGCTGTCTACAATATCATATTCAGAAAAGCCAGAAGTCAATAAAAAACAGGATGATGAGACCCCTAATTACCATAATGATACTTTATCTGGCTTTTTTCGCGGTGATTCCGTCAGAAGGCCAGGAGGCTTTCCAGCATGTCAGCAATTCACGGATTTACAACTTCCTCGACGAATTGGCGATGGAGCAGATCATCACCATCAACTCAGCAGCAAAACCTTACAGCAGGATGTTCATTGCCGGGAAACTCGCTGAAGCCGCAGAAAAAAGGGAACTTCTCAATGAACGCCAGCAGAAAGAGCTTGATTTTTATTTGCTTGACTACCTTTTGGAACTCAGAGAGTCTCCTTCATATCCCGACCGGTTTGACCTCTTCAGGAAAAATTCCGGCCTCGCGACGGCCATCAATCCTTTGGGAGTTTTTTACAAGGATTCAATATTCACACTCTCACTCAAACCGATCTGGGGCATTCAATATTTTGTGAATGACAGTGGTTCAATATTTCACCGCTGGGGAGGAGCCGAGGCCTATGCCTATGTGGGGAAGCACTGGTCGTTCTATGCCAACCTCAGGGACAATTCGGAAAGCGAGCGTCTTATCGAACCGTCATATTTTACAAACCGTCAGGGCGGGCCGTACAAGGTGGATACTACAGGCGGCGATTACAGCGAAATGAGGGGCGGCCTGGTCTATACCTGGAAATGGGGCAGCTTCGGCGTGATGAAGGACCATTTCGTCTGGGGAAACAACTACAACGGATCCAACATCTTTTCCGGCCGGACCCCTTCCTTTGCTCAGGTCAGATTGGCCGTACACCCGGTCAAATGGCTTGAATTCAACTATGTCCATGGCTGGCTGGTTTCCGAAATCGTTGACACCAACAGATCCTATACATATCACAACAAGGATGTTCGTGAGGTTTTCTATCCCAAATACCTCGCTGCAAATATGTTCACCGTCACCCCTTTTAAACATCTGCAGATCTCCTTCGGCAATTCAATCGTCTATAGCGACCTGGGAGTGCATCCGGCATACCTGATCCCGGTCATGTTCTACAAATCCATCGATCATACCCTCAACGGCACCAATAACCAGTCAGGGCAGAACTCACAAATGTACTTCGATGTCAGCTCCCGGCAGCTCAAGCACCTTCACCTGTACACATCCGTTTTTATCGACGAACTGGCCATATCCAGAATTACCAAACCTGATGAACATAATTTCATCAGCTATAAGGCAGGTGGCAGACTCAGCAACTTTCCACTCGGGAACCTGGCTCTCACCACTGAATTTACATACACACTTCCCCTGACATATCAGCACCGGATACCGACTACTACCTTTGAATCCAATTATTACAGCCTGGGTCATTATCTCCGCGATAATTCGCGGGAGTTCTATGCCGCGATCGAGTATAAACCCATCCGAGGACTGTGGATCGGAGTATCATACCTGGATGCCATTCACGGAGACGATTTCGACTACAATGAAGTGAAAGAACCTGACCGGCTGCCCGCCCTGGATACCATCGTGTATAAAAACCAGGCTTTTGACCTCAGGGTAAACTGGGAATTTATCAATAATGCATATCTTTTTGCAGGCTGGACCTACAGTGATATCACCGATACATGCGGGTGCCGTTCCCCGGGTTTTTATGTGGGAAGGAAAAATACCTTTACCGCTGGTTTTAACATTGGCTTCTGATGGGATGAACAGATCGGGGCTTTTCTTTTTCGGCCGTTTAAAATGGATAGGCGTAAATTATTATTTTTGCAATCATATTTAACGTAATAACTATTTAACTATGAAGAATCTGACTGCTTTATTTCTGATGGCACTTCTCATTTCAGGACAGACCGGGCCGTCTCTGGGCTGTACGAATTTTCTGATCACCCGCGGAGCTTCTTCCGATGGTTCGGTCATGATCAGTTACGCGGCTGATTCCCATGTTTTGTATGGCGAGCTGTATCACTGGCCTGCAGCGACATATCCGGAAGGTGCCATGCTCGATATCTACGAATGGGATACCGGAAAATATCTCGGTCAGATCAAACAGGCCCGTCAGACCTACAATGTGGTTGGGAACATGAATGAGTTCCAGGTCGCCATTGGTGAAACTACATATGGGGGATTGTCTGAACTGGGAAGCCAATCCGGGGCCATCCTGGATTACGGAAGCATGATCTATATTGCCCTTCAAAGATCACGGAGTGCAAGGGAGGCCATTAAGATCATGGCTGAACTGATGGCTGAACACGGATACGCCAGTTTAGGAGAATCCTTCTCCGTTTCAGATGCCAATGAAGCATGGATTTTCGAACTGATCGGAAAGGGAGAGGGCGAAAAGGGTGCAGTTTGGGTCGCACGCCTCATCCCTGACGGTTATGTATGTGCCCACGCCAACCAGGCAAGGATTACCACATTCCCCCTGGCTGACGGAAAAACCTCCATCACTTCCGGTCAGTTGGATAAAATTATGGATCCTCAGATCACATGCGTTTATGCTGACGATGTGATCACCTTTGCGAGGAACAAGGGGTATTTCTCAGGTATGGACTCTGAGTTCAGTTTTTCGGATACTTATGCCCCGGTCGAATTCGGAGGGGCCCGTTTTTGCGAAGTCCGTGTCTGGTCTTTTTTCAGGAGCGTGAAATCCGGGATGGATAAGTATTACGATTACGCCTCAGGCCACAATCTGAAGAACCGCATGCCGCTGTGGATAAAGCCCGACCGCAAGGTTTCACTGGAGGACATGATGGATTTCATGCGTGATCATCTGGAGGGCACCCCACTGGATATGACAAAGGACATCGGAGCTGGCCCGTTCGGTAATCCATACCGATGGAGACCGCTTACGTTTGAAGTGGACGGCATTACCTACTGCAATGAAAGGGCTACGGCTACCCAGCAGACCGGATTCGTTTTCGTTGCCCAGTCAAGGTCATGGCTTCCCAACCCCATCGGCGGTATCCATTGGTTCGGCGTGGATGACGCAGCCAGTAATGTTTTTGTTCCCATGTACTGTTCCATTACACGAGTCCCCGAAGCCTATGCCCCCGGAAACGGATCCATGATGGAATTCACTATGGATGCCGCATTTTGGGTGTTCAATCTGGTCTCCAACTTTGCCTATTCCCAGTACAATGTGATCCATCCTGAGATCAGAGCGGCTCAGACCGAACTCGAAAACCGGTTTATGAGAGAAGTGCCGGTCATGGACGAAAAGGCCCTGCAGGTGTTTGAATCCGACCCCGCAGGAGCAGTAGCCCTGCTCACCGATTTTTCTGCTTCTGTTGGAAATGAAACCCTGACCAAATGGAAAGATCTGTGGATTTACCTCTTTACCAAATACATGGATGGCAATATCAAAACTCCGGTAGAGGTTCCCGACGGATATAAATACCATGTGCCTACCCTGGACCAACCCGGATACGGTGAATCCTGGTACCGGAGGATCGCTGAAGATAACGGAGAAATACTTAAGGTGGTCGGAGGAACGGGACATTAACATGCCTGTGAAATAATGCATCACTTGGTTCGTAAAGCCATGAGTAATCGCCTTTTCTGGGTATCCCTTCTGTTGGTTTTTTGTAATCCTCAGGGAAGTTTTGCCTGTACCAACCTGATCATTACCGCCGGAGCTTCATCAGACGGTTCGGTCATGCTGGTGTATACCAATGATGGTGAATGGCTTTACCGGCTTGACCTTACTCCGTCTGCAGACCACCTTCCCGGCGATTCCATTGAATTTGTAAGCTGGAGAAATCAAACACGCGGTAAGTTGCCCCAGGTACCGCATACCTTTGGTGTGGTCGGATTTCAGATGAATGAATTCCAGGTGGCCGTTGGAGAGACCACCTTCACCGGCCGGGAGGAGTTGTGGAATAAATCCGGGTTCCTCGAATACTGGCATCTGATGAAACTCGCACTGGAACGGGCGCGCACTGCACGGGAAGCCGTTCTGGTGATGACCAGCCTGGCGGAGCAATATACCTACGGCAGCGAAGGGGAGTCTTTTTCCATCACCGATCCCGACGAAGCCTGGATCCTGGAAATGATCGGAACAGGGACAGGAGGGCTTGGAGCTGTCTGGGTGGCCGTGAGAATACCTGACGGATTTATCTCGGCCCATGCCAACATGGCCCGAATCGGAGAGTTTCCAATCGATGACCCTGACAATTGCCTCTATTCTGACAATGTCATATCCTTTGCCATTGAAAGGGGATATTATGACCCCCAAGGGGACGAACCTTTCCGGTTCAATGAGGCGTATAACCCGCCTTCACCCGACCGTCTCAAATATTGTGAGTCACGGGTGTGGAGTCTCTTTACACGAACTGCTCCCTCCCTTGGGCTCTCATCCGACTACCACCGGGGTGTACCGGGTGCCGCACGATACCCCCTCTGGATACAGCCTGACCGGAAAATCTCTCTTGCTGATGTGTTGGATCTTGTCCGTGACCATTATGAAGGCACACCCTTTGATATGACAACAGGTGTCGCTGCCGGACCCTTCGGCAACCCCAACCGGTGGAGGCCTTTGTTCTGGGAGGATGGTGAGACAAAATACTCCTGGGAAAGGCCAGTCTCCACTTACAATACGGCTTTCTCGATGATCGCCCAGAGCCGTTCATGGCTTCCCGACCCGCTGGGCGGTATCGTCTGGTTCGGTGTGGATGATACATGGTTCACCTGCTATATCCCTGTGTTCTGCAGCGTGACCGGAATCCCCAAACCCTTTGCAACAGGCGACATCAGGAAGTTTTCCTGGGATTCCGCATGGTGGGTCTTCAACTTCGTCTCCAATTATGCCAATCTGAGGTTTTCGGCCATGTCGGAAGAGATCCGTTCCTTCGGGAACGAACTGGAATCCAAAATGATCTCCGAGCAGGATTCGATCGCTTCCCTGGCCGGTGTGCTCAAGGGAGATGAACTGCGGGCAAGCCTCACCCATTATACCGTATCAAGGGGCGAATGGGTCCACCGCGAATGGGTCACTCTGGCCGAACACCTGATCACCAAATACAATGACGGATATATCAAGGATGACCGGGGTGTGCCACAGGAGGCCGGATACCCGGACGAATGGGAAAAAACAATCATTTCCTCAGAGCCGGAACGTTATGTGATCCCCGACTGGAACAGGAATGGTGCCATCAAAGATGTTCCGTATTGATCCGGGGGATCTGCATTTGACCCGATTTCCGGCAGTCTTAACTTTAATGGATCCCGTTTACACTTTTCAAATAATTAAACCGTAAATTTGCGTGTGATCCCGTCGGGGATGTTATTCATTACCTTACAGCAACCATGACAGAATCCATACAGAAAAGTACCGCACCTCCGGTAAAACAAAGGAACAGGAACAACCAGTTGATTGTCATCGCCCTGCTGCTGCTTCTGGTAGTTGTCGTTTTACTGGTCTGGCTCCTCACGATGCGCGGGCGTTACAGGGATATGATCGCTGACAAGGAGTTTCAGCGGATGGAACTTCAGAAAGAACTGGACGAGTTGATGGTCAGCCATGACAGCATCAAGATTCTTTACGGGACACTTGCTGACTCCCTCTTCGCCAAAGACAGCATCATTCAGGCGAACGCCCGGGAGATACAGCAATTGTTGAACTACAAGTGGGAATATTACAAGGTGGAGAAGAAACTCGACCGTCTGCGGGAGATCACTCAGGGATATGTACATCAGATAGATTCCCTTTTTACTGTCAACAGGGTGCTCAGGGAAGAAAACGAACAGATTCGCCAACAGTATTCCGATGAACAGGCCAGAAGCCGTCAACTGATCCGTGAAATGGAAGTCCTTGAGGAACAAGTGTCAACGGCTGCCATCCTCAAGGCCTACAATGTGACCGCCGAGGGTATACGGCAAACCGGAAGCGGTAGGGAGAGAACTACCGATAAGGCTTCCAAGATCGAGCAGGTGAAGGTGTGCTTTACCATCAGCGAGAATACTCTGGTAACACCGGGACCGAAGATCATCTATATGAGGATTGCCCGGCCCGACAACCAGATTGTCGCCCAAAAGATGGGAGACGTTTACACCTTTGATTACCAGGGTGAAAAGCTTGAATTCACCTCCAAGAAAGAAATAGAATACCAGAATCAGACCCTCAATCTCTGCATGTACTGGTCAAAGAAAAGCAAGGAAGAGTCGGCCATGGTGGGGAAATACACCGTTACCCTTTATGCTGAAGGGGCCCTGATCGGAGAGGCAAGTTTCGAACTCAGGTAGCCTTCAGAGTCTCTTTCTGATTTGTAATGTCTCTTTTTCGAATCCCGGCTTACCCAGTAAGGAGAACATGTTTCTTTTATACATTTCCACTCCCGGCTGATCGAAGGGATTTACATCCAGCAGATAACCGCTCAGCGCACATGCCATTTCAAAGAAGAATATCAGCGCTCCCAGGGATTTCTCAGAGATGTCCGGAACAGTAATAACGAGATTCGGCACCCCGCCGTCCACATGGGCGAGTACCGTTCCCCACCGTGCCATCCTGTTCACCTCATGCAACCGCATCCCGGCAAGGTAATTCAGTCCGTCGGAGTCGTCGTCTGCAGGAGCGATCTTAACCTCATGCACAGGATGTTCAATATCCAGAACCGTTTCGAAAAGGATCCGCTTTCCCTCCTGGATATATTGCCCCAGTGAATGGAGGTCGGTGGTGAAGTCGACCGATGCGGGGAAAATCCCTTTGCCTTCCTTGCCTTCGCTTTCCCCCAGAAGCTGCTTCCACCATTCTGAGAAATAGTGTAACGCCGGCTCATACGATACCAGTATTTCGACAAGCATGCCTCTTTGGTAAAGCAGGTTCCTTATGACGGCATACAAAACTGCCGGGTTTTCATCAAGGTTTCCTGTCCGGGTCGTCAGCCCGCGCATACTTCCAGCTCCATCCAAAATTTTCAGGATATCCTGTCCGGCAACTGCAATGGGGATAAGTCCGACCGGCGACAGCACCGAATAGCGTCCTCCCACATCGCCTGGGATTTCATAGGTAATATAACCCTCATGATCTGCCATTGCCCTCAGGGCACCTTTCTCAGGGTCGGTGATGGCGATGATCCTTCTGGCGGCCTCCTTCCTGCCGTACTTTTCCTCGATATGCCTTCTGAGGAGGCGGAAAGCGATGGCTGGCTCAGTGGTGGTGCCTGATTTGGAAATGATCGCCATTGAGTAATCCTTCCGGTCAAGTACCTCCAGCAGGTTCGCCATGTAATCCTCCGAGATGTTTTGTCCGGCAAATACGATCTGTGGAGTTTGGCCGGTATTCATCATCCCGGCGAAATGATGCGAAAGGGCTTCGATCACGGCACGTGCCCCCAGGTAGGAACCACCGATGCCCACTACGACAAAAACCTCCGACATCGAACGGATCCTGGCTGCGGTTTCCAGAATGGATCCGGTGATATCCGTTGCAGGAGGCTCTGTCAGGTCGAGCCATCCCAGAAAATCGCTTCCACGGCCGTTCCTTCGCAAAAGAGAATCCAGGTGTTTTGTAACCTGTTCCTGCAAGCCGTCAATTTCCTCACGGGTGATGAATTCCAGTAAGTGCCTGATGTTCAGTTTTATTGGTGCCATATTTTTTTGTCCAGAGATCAGGGCCCCGAAAATAATACCTTTTCTGTATAACTCCTTTTACCTGCAGTCACGATAACGACATAAATACCGGGAACCATGCGGGAGGGCCTCCAATGAAAAGGTAATGTGACGGGGCCTGGAATATCGACCAAACAGGCACCGTGATACCCGGTGATCACCAGTCGTTCGGCTGACTCCATTGCCGGTATGGAGACAGACAATTCTGAAGTAAAAGGATTGGGGTTGGCTTGCAGGGCAGGGCCTGAAAGAAGGGTCATCCATTCCGGCCGGTCGGTCATGATACCTGTAACTCCCATGCGGTAAAGCTGCTCTCCCTTCACAGGATCGTTGACGATGCCCGCCCAGCATCCCATTCCAAGGCTTTTCAACCTCTCCACAAGTAACGGATTCAGCAGGGAGCTGGTGGCGATGGCAAAACAGCCGTATTTCTGTGCTATGATCAGATCGGCTTCTGTCAGGTTGTTGGTGGCCAGTATCAGGCGCACACCGGGATCCATTTGCCGGATACGGGCTATCTTTTCAGGATTGTATGACAGGAGTGCAACCTCCCCGATCATTCCGGCATTGCGTACCAGGTCAATTACAAGCCGCTCACCCGCATTTTTCAGGTCGATGCAGACCTGGCAATTTCCCCTTGCCAGCATCAGAACCTGTAAGAGCACTGGAATGTGTTCATTGCCGAATTTATTGCCAAAACGGTCGGGATAACCGGCAGAAAACTGCTGCAATTCAGCCCAGGTCAAGTCGCTGACCCTTCCCTCGCCGTTGGTGGTCCTGTTAATTGTCTCGTCATGGATTACCATGAGAGAGTCATCCTTCGATTGTCTCAGATCCAGCTCGATCCAGTCTGCCCCGTAACCCATGGCACGGTTGAATGAGGCCAGGGTGTTTTCCGGTGCTTCCGCCGATGCCCCCCGGTGTGCGATGACCTTTTCAGCCTGCAGGGAAACTGTGTACATTACAAGCATTCCCATTAACAGCCCCGGTAAAAAGACAATACGGTTATGCTGCGGTCTATTCATGATGTTCCGTAATATCGAATCCAATTCCTGCACTCAGGAGGATACTGGGATCGGTAAGTGACCGGTATCCTTTAAACCACCCCTTTTCCAGACCGGCCATGATGGAATGAACAAAATATAATCCCTTGCATAACCTGATCCCGAAACCATATCCCAGAAGCTGATGCAGCGAGAATCCCTTTTCTGTGGATTGGCTGAAAAGTTTTCTTCTCACCGGTATGGCCTGATATTGAAAAAAAAGATCAAATGCCGGCCGAATTTTGTTGGGATAAAAACGGTACAACACATTCCATCCTAAAATGGTGCTGTGGTTTCCAAAAATGGGAAACATCGGACCTGTTTGGACGGAATGGCGGTCGAAACGGAAAGACCACTGCAGCGAGAGGTCTGTCTCTTCGATATACAGGTAGGAACCAAGCACTTCTGCATGATGGGTCGGGGAGTTCTGTGGGTATCCGCTCCGGTAATAAAGCATGGAGAAAAGCAACAGGACTGCTGTGATCCGTACCATACGCAGAATTTTTGGAACGATCGAATGTAGTCATTTTAAGCCAATACGCATGAACGATGAGCCGGAGGTCTGGAATAAAATGATACGGCCGTGTTTTGGTTCACGGCCGTATCGGGAAAGGTCTTCTGGAACAGGGATTAAACCAGCGCAATGTAAAGAACTGTCGGAACGTTGAATCAAGGTGGATATTAGGCCTTTCCCACACATTAAAGTTCATAAACCATGCCAAAGATTTTTCTTTATTGCAAAAAAAGTTAAGAAACGTTAAAACCCTTCCAAAGGCCTTCGGACAAATTATCTTTGTAGCATGAACCGCAAAGTGTTCATATTCATCATCCTGGCTATGAGCCTCGCCCTCATGGGACTGATGTTGATCCAATCGTACTGGATTCGGAATACCATGATGGTCAGGGAGGCTATTTTCGTAAGGAGCGTCAATGAAGCCCTGACAGCAGTTGTCAAACAGCTGGAACATTTGGAAGCGGAGTCTGAGATCCGTCAGAGGGAGGAAATATCAAGGCAATGGGAGCAACTGTTTTATCCTACCGACACACTGTTCTCTGGGATGGAAGGTGTTGCAGGGGAAGCATGGAGCAGGGACCTTTTTTCCCGGAAATCAATTCTTTTCAGGGATGTGCTTGAAAGCATGTTTCAGCGCAGCCGCTATCAGCCTGTTGAACAGCGTGTTGATGCTAACCGGCTCGATTCACTGCTCCGTGTGCAGCTTGCCGAAAATGGAATTGAAACTCAGTATGAATTCGGGATATACAGCCCATCCCGCAATCAGATGCCGGTCCAGAAAACAGGAAAATATCCCGAAGAACTGCTGACGCGGGGATTCTCCAAGGCCCTTTTCCCGAGCGACCTGGTAGCCCGGCCTGACTATCTGATGGTATTCTTCCCGAAGGAACGACAGTTCCTGATCACCCAGCTCTGGAGCCTTCTGTCCGTTTCTGTTGTGCTTATCATTGTCATCATCCTCTCCTTCACATATACCCTGATTACCATTTTAAAGCAGAAGAAGCTCTCAGAGATGAAAACCGATTTCATCAATAACATGACCCATGAGTTCAAAACCCCGATATCCACCATTTCGTTGGCATGTGAGGCCTTGAGAGACAAGGATGTGATCAAGTCTGAGGAAATATACCGCAACTATCTCCAGGTGATCCATGAGGAAAACAGCAGGCTGGGTAATATGGCCGAGAAGATCCTTCAGTCGGCAGCATTGGATAAGGATCAGCTGCTCCTTCGCAGGGAACACATCAATGTCCACCAGATCATAACACAGGCGATACGGAACATTCAACTTCAGGTGGAGCAAAAGGGTGGCCGTATCATCAGTGATCTTTCTGCCGGACAAAGCGAGCTGATGGCAGATCCCATCCACCTGACCCATGTGATGCTGAACCTGCTTGACAATGCCAATAAATACACACCTGAAAAACCCCTGATCAGGGTCTCAACCGCCAATTCCTACAGCGGCATTCTCATATCTGTGCAGGACAACGGAATCGGTATCAGCCGGCAAAACCAGAAACGTGTTTTTGAAAAACTTTACAGGGTTTCCACAGGAAACCTGCATAATGTCAAGGGATTCGGGCTTGGGCTCTCCTATGTGAAAGCCATTGTGGAACAGCACGGTGGAGACATACGGCTGGAGAGTGAGCCCGGAAAAGGTTCCAAATTTACCGTATATTTACCCTTGGATAATTAACATGCTCCTATCCATGGAACAAGCGCTGGCGAAGATTTTACTTGCTGAAGATGATAAGAATCTGGGTACTATTCTGAAGTCCTACCTTGAAGCAAAAGGCTTCATCGCCACCCTCTGCCTCAACGGTCAGGAAGCCTATGATATCTTCATCCAGGGGGATTATGACTGCTGTATCGTAGATGTGATGATGCCTGTGAAGGACGGTTTCACACTGGCCAGGGAGATCCGGTCGATTGACAGGAAGATACCCATCCTGTTCCTTACGGCCAGATCGCTGGAGGAGGACAAGATCAAAGGGTTCGAGCTGGGCGGTGATGACTATATTACCAAACCCTTCAGCATGGAAGAGCTGATCATGAGGATCCAGGCCATCCTTCGCAGAACAATGGATACGGCCGGCAACGAAGGCAAACAAACCGTGTATGAAGTGGGCCGCTTCACATTTGATTATAACCGCCAGACCCTTGACATCGGTGAACAGACACAGAAACTCACCTCAAAGGAGGCCGATCTGCTCAGGTTGTTGTGTGAGAATTTGAACGATGTTCTGGACCGGAGCGTGGCATTGAAGAAGATCTGGTTTGACGACAGCTATTTCAATGCCCGGAGCATGGATGTGTATGTCACCAAACTCCGGAAATACCTTCGTGCCGATCCTGATGTGGAGTTGATGAATGTCCATGGAGTGGGATTCAAACTGCTGGTCACCCGGAAGGATAGGGAAGAGGATCAGGGGAAATAATTCCTATCCTTGCTAGTCCGGAGCATTTCGTGAGATTGTCCGTGGCAGATAGTTAGTTTCAAACAGCTTCCTGTATCCGGCAAGGAGTTCTTCATTCCAGTTTTCCTGATCCATCAGGCCCCACAGTTGTTCGGAGGAGACGCCCTGATCGGTATTGGTCAGGACAATCAGGCACCGGTGATGGCGCATGTCGCGGATAAAGTATGATCTGAATCCTTTCCACCAACCGAAATGATAGGTAGTGCTGTCCATATCCTCCCTGATACGCCATCCGAATCCGTAATTGTTTTTTCTTTTCGCATAGGTTGGGCTCCCGGGGGTAAAGACCTGTTGCAATCCCTCCCAAGAGATCAGCGTCCCTTCGTCAAGGGCTGCGTTGAACTTGAACAGATCCGGAGTTGATGAATAAACGCCTTTGTCCCCCATGACCCCGTTGAGGAAATGATCCCCGACCCTCCTGACCCTCCTGCCCCTTACGGTATATCCATTGGCCGGGGTCGGATTGGTGTCGTTTTCCGGATTGTAAACAAAAGAGTCATTCATGCCCAGGGGCCGGAATATCCGGTAAGCGACAAACCTGTCGAAAGAAACCTTTGAAACCGCCTCGACAATTGAGGCCAGCAGGGCATAATTGGTGTTGCAGTAATGAAATTCCTGGTCCGGTTTGAAATAGGGCCGTGGTCTGTAGGTCCTCAAGAGCCGTATCATCTCTGAATTCGTCATGAATCCGTTGCCGGTCCATTTTTTTTCTGCCAGGGGCATGTAACGCGGCAATCCCGAACGATGTGTAAGAAGATGCCGGATGGTAACCCCTTCATATGGAAAACCGGGAATATATTTTGTGATACTGTCGTCCACACCGAGCGTGCCCTCCTCCACAAGGATCATAATGGCCATCGCGGTAAACATCTTTGAGACGGATGCCAGCTGAAAAGAGGAGTGTACATCCAGAAGTTCTTTATTACTGATGTCTGAAAAACCGAAGGCAGCCTCATACACAGGCCGGCCCCATACGGCATAAACCACGGTGCCGTTGAAACGCCCGCGTTCAGCCTGCAGGGAAAAGAAGGAATCCATCCTGGCTGCCGTGGGGGGCGAAAGAACCTTACCGGCATCCATAAAGACAGAATCGGCGACAATATGGGGAAGAGGCCTTTCGTAATAGGTGTCGCCTCCGGAAAGATAAACCACCAGGATCACGGCACTGGATAACATAACAGTAAGCAGGCTTTTCTTCAGCACGGATTCCGGAATTGACTGCCCATAAACTTAGTGAGGCCAAAATTAATGGAATACCTGAAAAATCAATGGGTCAGTCTCCAATAATTTCGACAGTCAATTGTTGATAAGCAATTATTCATACTCCTGCACTTCAAGCTCACCCTTAAGCACGAGGAAGGCATTTTCTGCGAGGGCTTCGATATCATTGACGCTGGGGAAGAGTATGAATTCCGCAATATTTCCCACCCTTCGGCTGACATTGGACAGGAACCGGTCGCTGTGAAAGATATATCCTGTGAGGATGATTGCATCCACTTTTCCTTCAAGAACGGCATACATGGCCCCGATCTCCTTGGCAACCTGGTATGCGCATGCGTCTGAGATGAAATTGGCCTTTTCATCCTGTTTTGATATCAGGGCATCGATTTCATGGATCCTGGAAACCCCGAGATAGGCGGCATACCCACCTTCACGGGTGACCATCCGGATCATATCTTCCTCACTGTAGGTGCCTGAAAAGCACATCCGGATCAGGTCGCCTACCGGAAGAGAGCCGGAGCGCTTGATGGAAAAAGGCCCGTCGCCGTCAAAGGCGTTGTTCACATCAACCACCCGTCCTTTCCGGTGGGCGGCAACGGAAATACCACCTACACCGATGGTCACCATGATCAGGTTAATGTCATCGTAGTTTTTATGATAGGCCTTGGCATACTTCCTTGCGTAAAACTTCTGGTTCAGCGCATGAAAAATGCTCCTGCGCTCAAACAGGGGGTGGCCTGACACACGGGCGATGTCATCCATCTCGTCAACAGAGACAGGGTCAGCCATAATGGCCCGCACATTGAGCTGTTTGGCAATATTGTCGGCAATAAGACCTCCCAGATTGGTGTGATGCTTGCCTACCACGCCATGATAAAGATCGTGGACCATCTTCTCATTGATCTCATAAACTCCTGCATTCAGCGGCTTGAGAAGCCCCCCGCGGGCAACAATGATCTCGATATCGTTCAGCTCTGCCTGGTTGTCGTTCAGCTCCCAGATGATCAGATTGGTCCGGTATTCCAACTGGTCAATCACATCATCGAATTTGTCAAGCTCCTCCGGTTTGTGCTTGATGTTTTTCAGGAACAAAAGGCTGGTACCCTTGTATAGTGCGATCTGGGTGGTGACAGACTCCGGATAGATAACCAGAATGTCCTTGTTGATCATAGTCTGTTATGATTGGGTCAGGTAAAGACCAAATTTATGCATATTTAAAACACTCAAGGCCGTGCAGGGTTTACATGTTTCGCCTGTACTGACCGCCCACCTCATAGAGCGCATGGGTGATCTGACCGATGGAGCAATACTTTGAGGCTTCCATCAACACCCCGAACATGTTCTGGTTCCTCACCGCTGCCTTTTTAAGCTCTTCCAGCCACTGTGTGGATTCCTTCCGGTAAGCCTTATGCAGATTCCTGAGCATGGTGATCTGGTATTCCTTTTCCTTTTTGGTGGCCCGGATCACCTCCCCGGGAATGACGGTGGGTGATCCCCTGGATGATAGGAAGGTGTTCACTCCCATAATGGGAAGCTTGCCGGTATGTTTCAGGGTTTCATAATACAGCGATTCTTCCTGTATCTTTCCCCTCTGATACATCGTTTCCATGGCCCCGAGCACGCCCCCGCGTTCGGTCAACCGGTCGAACTCCATCAGAACGGCCTCTTCCACCAGATCGGTCAGCTCTTCGATAATGAAAGAGCCCTGGAGGGGATTCTGGTTTTTTGCCAGACCCATCTCGTGGTTGATGATCAGCTGGATGGCCATGGCCCTTCGCACCGATTCTTCGGTAGGGGTGGTGATGGCTTCATCGTAGGCATTGGTATGCAGAGAGTTGCAGTTGTCATATACCGCATACAGTGCCTGCAGTGTGGTGCGGATGTCATTGAAGTCGATCTCCTGGGCATGCAGTGACCTTCCTGAAGTCTGGATATGATACTTGAGCTTTTGCGACCGTTCGTCACCGCCGTATTTGAGCTTCATGGCCTTGGCCCAGATCAGCCGGGCCACACGGCCCATGACAGAATACTCCGGATCCAGCCCGTTCGAGAAGAAAAAGGAAAGATTGGGCGCATACGAATCGATATCCATGCCTCTCGACAAGTAGTATTCCACGTAAGTGAACCCGTTGGAGAGTGTCAGTGCCAGTTGGGTGATCGGGTTGGCCCCCGCTTCTGCAATATGGTATCCCGATATCGATACTGAATAGAAGTTGCGGATATAATGTTGGGTGAAGTATTCCTGGATATCCCCCATCATCTTCAGGGCGAAATCGGTGGAGAAGATGCAGGTGTTCTGCGCCTGGTCCTCCTTCAGTATATCGGCCTGAACCGTGCCCCGGACGCGGCCGAGCGTGTCCGCCTTGATCTTTTCATATACCTCCGCCGGAAGGACGCGGTCACCCGTAATTCCCAGCAGTAAAAGTCCGAGGCCGTCATTACCTTCCGGTAGATGACCCTGGTATGCAGGTCTGGGTGCCCCCCTCTCCTCATAGAATTCACTGATCTTCCGGTTGACCTCTTCCTGTAAGCCATTCTGCCGGATATAGAGCTCACATTGCTGATCAATGGCAGTGTTCATGAAATAACCTACCAGGGTGGGCGCCGGTCCGTTGATGGTCATCGAAACGGAGGTCTTGGGATCAGCCAGGTTGAAACCGGAATAAAGCTTTTTGGCATCATCCAGACAGGAGATGGAGACACCCGAGTTTCCGATCTTGCCGTAAATATCAGGCCGGTGATGGGGATCTTCACCGTAAAGGGTCACCGAGTCGAATGCGGTGGAAAGCCTCCGGGCCGGCATGTCCTTGGAGAGATAATGAAATCTTTTGTTGGTCCGCTCAGGCCCTCCTTCCCCGGCAAACATACGGGTGGGATCCTCCCCTTCGCGTTTGAATGGAAAAACACCGGCGGCAAAAGGAAACTCACCGGGGACATTTTCCCTGAGATTCCATTGGAGAATATCACCCCATGCCTTGTAGCGCGGAAGGCTGATCCGCGGTATCTGCTGGTGGGAGAGGGATTCGGTGTGGGTAGGAAGCTTGAACTCCTTATCCCTGACCTTGTAGACGTAAAACCTGGATTTATAGGCCTTCACCTTCTCCTCCCAGGTCTCCAGCAGGTGCCTGCTCTGTCCGTCCAGACGCTGCCCGGCCTTCCGGTACTCCTCCTCCAGTTGCCGGATGAGCCCCTCCCCCTGGCTTCCCGATCCCTCCAGTGAACGGATGGTCTCCCGGATCGAATACATCCGCTGTGCGATCGCGGCCTGGTCTTCCGACCACCTGTTGTAATTTCTGACCGTTTCGGAGATCTCTGAGAGATAACGGGTACGATGGGGCGGAATGATGTATATCTTCTCCGGCAGTTCCCCTTCATCCTTGCCGGGAACTTTCAGGTCTGCGCCGGTCTTTTCGGAGATCCTGTCCATGATCGCCCTGAACAGGCTGTTGACACCCGGATCATTATATTGTGAGGCAATGGTGCCGAACACGGGCATCTTATCGACCTCCTCATGCCAGAGTTGATGATTCCGGGCATACTGTTTCTTTACATCCCTGAGGGCATCCAAAGCCCCCCGTTTGTCGAACTTGTTCAGGGCGATCAGGTCGGCAAAATCGAGCATGTCGATCTTTTCGAGCTGGGTACCGGCACCGTAATCCGGGGTCATCACGTAGAGCGATACATCGCTGTGGTCGACGATCTCGGTGTCGGACTGGCCGATACCGCTGGTCTCCAGGATGATCAGGTCATAACCGGCAGCCTGGGCGATCATCTCGGCATCACGCACATATTTCGACATGGCCAGGTTCGATTGCCGGGTGGCCAGGCTGCGCATGTACACCCGGGGATTGTGGATCGAGTTCATCCGTATGCGGTCGCCGAGAAGGGCTCCTCCGGTTTTGCGCTTGGAGGGATCCACCGAAATGATGGCCACGGTCTTGGCCGGGAAAGCGTGCAGGAACCGCCTGACAATTTCGTCCACCAGGGATGATTTTCCCGATCCGCCCGTACCCGTGATACCCAGAACAGGGGATTTTTTCCGGCTTCGCTGTTCCTTCAGCTGCCCCAGAACATCTGCCACCGTATCAGGGAAGTTCTCCGCAGCTGAAATCAGTCGGGCGATCGATACGACATCCTTTTTCCGGATCATTTCTATATCGGTATGATTATCCGCGCCGGTAGGGAAATCGCATTTTCCTATCAGATCGTTGATCATCCCCTGCAGTCCCAACTGACGGCCGTCATCAGGCGAGTAGATCCGGGTAATCCCGTACCGGTGCAATTCTTCCTGCTCATCGGGAAGGATGACACCTCCCCCCCCCCCGAATATCCTGATATGACCGCATCCACGCTCCTGCAAAAGATCGTACATGTAAGTGAAGAACTCCATATGACCTCCCTGGTAAGAGGTGATGGCAATGGCCTGGACATCTTCCTGGATGGCACAATCAACGATCTCCTGTACCGCGCGGTTATGCCCCAGGTGGATCACCTCCGCGCCGCTCGACTGCATGATCCGCCTCATGATATTGATGGCAGCATCATGCCCGTCGAAAAGTGATGCGGCCGTTACTATACGGATATGATGCTTCGGTTTGTAAACTACAGGTGGCTCCATGATGAAGAATGAATTGTCGTCTGCCTGCAAATATAGCGATTTGGAAGCAGGGAAATGAAAACCATCCTCCTTACTTCATGCAGAAGAACCTGACCGGACGGAGCAGGTTGTACACCGTGACGGCGCACATCCTACTGTGAGTCAATGAATTGATGCACCCGTCAAGATTCTCTGTTTCCGGGTGTGGCCGGTATCACCTGGCCAGTAACAGTCTTACAGTCCTGAGATACCCGTGCGGGGCCTCGGCATTCACCAGATAGACCCCCTGGGGCAGGTGAGCCAGGTCCAGGGTTTCGACATATGTTCCGGCTTCCCGGAATCCGAAAGGATATGTCTCCTGTATCATGCCCAGCACATTGAAAATGCGTACCGTAACTCCCCCCGGAGCAGCCATAGAGCAGGTGAACCGGACAATCCCCTTTGAAGGATTGGGAATCAGGGAGAAGCTCAGCTGGCTGCCGGGGTCAGACTCCCCAATATCCGTTGTCAGGTAGGACCATGTACTCCTGGAGTAATCCTCCCACCCCTTGGTGACCCACTGCTGTTCCAGTTCTTCGATGATCCTATCCTGGGCGTCATATGTGAATAAAATCTGGAAATTGTTGATCCATGTGTTGGTGCTCCAGTATTGTACCAATTCCACAGTATTCAGCCATTGTGCATTATACGTAAACAAATGCAGGTTCTCATTCATCCAGGCCCCTCCCATCCACATCTCGATCAGCATCTCTGTCTTATGCCCCCCTGCATCATAGGTGTAGCTGTAAAGCTCGAAATTGACCCAGGCATTGTTTTCCCACTCCTGGTTCAGCTCTTCGGTCAGCCAGTTGCTGGCATTGTATGTGAATGTCGATTTTCCATCGTTCACCCACACATTGTTCACCGTATCCCACTCCATCGTCAGCGTTTCGGTGATCAGCCACTGGGCATTATAGATCCAGGTCATTTTCATCATGTTCATCCATCCGGCTCCGATATTGATCTGCATCAGGATCTCTGTGGGGTATCCGGATGCATTGTAGGTCCAGAATGTCTTCATGAAATCGATCCATGTGCCTGAGCCTGATTCCCACATCTGGTGCAGTGATTCCACCGGCATTCCGCTGGAATTATTGGTATACATGCTTTTCAATGAATTCTGCCAGGCATTGTTTTCCCATACCAGATCCAATTGCTCATAAATGGCCCCGTTGTTGTCCAGATACATGATTGATTTCTCTTGGTACACCCATGCGCCGTTATCCCATTCCTCATAGAGCCTTTCAACCACTTCTCCCATATTGTCTGCCATGATACCCTGATTGGCAAAATTGAAAGCGCTTTGCCGAATATCCGTCAGCAGGGCTGGTGGCAGTCCCTCCTGCTCCAGGGTGAGTGTGTAAAGCTGTTCCAGTAGCCTGGGAAATTGTCCGGCCTCCTGCCCTGAGATACCAAGAGCCATTAAAACTGAAACAAATACTGATAATGTAAGGTGTTTTTTCATAGTTTGTCCTCCCGGATAGGTCTTGATTATAATATATTCTACGTAAAAAACACTGGAAAGGATGCAATTTTGGAGGGAAACAATGTGTGATAATGGTGCGAATTCCATTCATCAGGAAAATATTTGGAATAAGATGTCTTTCCTTGTTGTCAAGCGGGAAAAAAATTAACTTTGATCCACTGCATGACGAAGTGCAGTACCATTTTAGTATCCAACCCTGAATAAGAACGGTTTATTGTATATCATCCAAAGCCCGCCTCATGAAATCTTCCTGGATTAAGTTACCGCTTGCCGCCCTGCTGATGCTTGTCCTGATGATCAGTTGCCATAGGACATCCTCACCTGAACAGCCTCCCGATGCCGCCTTTATGGATTGGATCACAGCATATACGGGCGGAATGATCTCATCGGCTGCTTCCATTGAGATTCACTTTGCAAGAGATGCTGATCCATCAAGGGCGGGTAATCCCGCAGCACTGTTTCGTTTCAGGCCCGCGATCAGCGGCGAGGCTTTCTGGAAAGACAGGGATGTCCTGGTATTCCGGCCTGAAAAACCAATGGAATCCGGAAAGAAATATGACGTGGTCTTTAAACTGGGACAACTTTTCGACGTTCCTCCGGATCTCCGGGAATTTCCTTTCTCCTTCGGGGTGATCCGGCAGTCGTTTGTCGTGGGGGTTGACGGTGTGTTCTCGGAATACGATGATTTCTCCTATATGGCTTTAAAGGGAGTAGTGAAACTGGCCGATGTGGCTGAACCTGACCGGATCGAAAAAGTGCTGACAGCCAGACTTAAAGGTCAATCCCTTTGGATCAGATGGGAACATGATCTTGCCGCAAAAATATCGGTCTTCCGCATCGACAGCCTTCTTCGTACCGGTGAAGACCAGGAGGTGGTAATCATCTGGAAAGGCAAGCCCCTTCAGACGGAAGATGAAGGCGAGACAAGTGTCCTTATCCCATCAAAGGACTCATTCAGGGTGATGGAAGCCCATGTGGTCCAGCACCCGGAGCAATATATCAGCATCCTTTTTTCCGACCCATTGTCAGGAAGTCAATCTTTGTCCGGGCTTGTTATAGTGGAAGGTGTGGAAGATCTGAAATTCACTGCCCGGAGGAATGAGCTGCAGGTTCACCCGCCCGCCCGCCTGCAGGGAAGGCAGGTGCTGCGGATCGACGGGACAGTCCGAAGCTTATTCGAAAAGGCCCTTAAGGATCCGCATGAGATCGTGCTCTCCTTCGATGCCCTTTACCCGGCCGTGAAGTTTGTTAATACCGGCAACATCCTTCCCCAGTCCGGAAACCTGGTCATTCCGTTTCAAGCCGTGAACCTGAATGCAGTGGATGTCCGTATCATCCGGATCTATGCCGTCAATATACCCCAGTTCCTTCAGAGCAATGAGATCGGAGGACAGTATGAGCTGAACCGGGTCGGGCGCCC
>JAFGHD010000046.1 GCA_016939365.1 Bacteroidales bacterium
TATAAAACCCTACTCTTTTCCACAGTTATAACACTTATCCCGAAGAGAATCTGTATCACCAGCAGGAAGGACAATTCAGCATTAACAATTGCAAGGAACTTCCTGATGGGTATTGAACCAACCTCAACTAAAGTATGAAAAAACGGAAATCATACTAAAGTTTATTAAAGTATACCAATAACCGGAGTAATACAGATATTTCCGAATCGTTATGAGAAATGTTAAGTTTCAAAACAGCCTCACAGGGTGTGAGGTCAACCCGTGCAGATTATACTCGATCGGAAGATGCATTGATATCCGATTCCCGCCTTCCGGCCGGTCTCCATACCTTTGGCAGAAAAACCGTCGGGCAAGCTCCTAAATTCTGAATTCTGACCCGCCTGCTCCCGAAGAATCGGGATTAGTCGGGCAGGCTTCTGAATTCTTTCTTCTGTCTCCTTTCTTTCATCACCAACTCCCGCCGGCACCGCCTCCGCCGAAGCTGCCGCCTCCAAAGCCTCCGAAGCCGCCACCGCCTCCTCCACCTCCGAAGATGCCGCCGCCCGAATTGAAATCCTTCCAGTTGCCTCCCCGGCCGCTCATGCTGCCCAGCAGCCACAGAGCCGTCCAGAAAGGCAGGCTGCCCTTGCCGGTCATTTGCCTGGAAGACCTCCCTCTGCTCATAAGCCAGATGATGATGATCAGAACCAGTATGGGAACCCACCATGCACCCGTGCCTTCATCACCCGTCTTTTTACGGTAGTCATCGCCCGTGAACTCCCCGGCGGCCAGACCCATGATGACACTGGTGGCGGAGTCGAGACCGGTGAAATAATCCTCTTTCTTGAAATAAGGGATCATCTCATGCTCAATGATCCTTTTGGAAAGTGCATCCGTAATCACAGGCTCCAGGCCGTAACCGGTGACGATGGCTGCCTCTCCCCTGCGGCCTTCCGTTTTGGGTTTTACCAGTACCACCACCCCGTTGTTGAACCCGGCACGGCCCACTCCCCACTTCTCCCCGATCTCATAAGCATACATGATCTTGTCATAGCCTCCGAGATCGTTCACCAGTACCACTGCGATCTGGGTGCCGGTGCTGTCGTCGAAAGCCACCAGCTTCCGTTCCAGATAACTCACCTGCTCACCGGAAAGGGTTGAAGTAAAGTCGTTGACCAGCATGGGCGGCTCCGGGCGGGGCGGAATGGTCTGTGAAAGGGAGAGTCCGGGCAACAGCCAGAGGCACCACAATACAGTACCGGCGATCGGTTTTGATAAGGGATTCATCATTTTTCTCCAAAAGAAATGTCATCCGGAAGTTCGTTCACATCATCGGCCTGATGCGGAAAGTGTTTTTTCAACTGTTCCCCCGCCAGGCGGATCCCTTCGGCCAGCCCGTCCGCAAACTGCTCTTCCCGGAAAGCAACAATCATCCGTTCCCTGATCTGGTCCCAGAAACCTTCAGGCACCTTCGTATTGATACCCTGATCGCCGATGATGGCGAATTTCCTGTTCTTCAAGGCAAGGTAAAACAGCACTCCATTTCGAAGAGTCGTTTTATGCATTCCCAGCTTCCCGAAGATATACGCCGCACGGTCCAGGGCATCTCCCGGGCAATGGTTTTCCACATGAACCCTGATTTCTCCTGAGGTATCCAGTTCGGCATCCTTGATGGCCAGCAGGATATCCTCCTGCTCACCGGGGCTCAGGAATCCCTTGACGGTCACTCTTCCTGTATCCGTCATGGCTAGAACTGAACCTCCGGAGCTTTTTCGGCCCCCGTTTCCGCTTCGAAATAGGCTTTCTTCTCAAATCCAAAAAGGGATGCATACAGGTTTCTCGGGAACTGCCGGACATAAGTGTTGTATCCCCGGGCGGTCTCGTTGAACTTCTGACGTTCTACGGTGATGCGGTTCTCTGTTCCCTCGAGCTGGGACTGCAACTCCAGGAAGTTCTGGTTGGCCTTCAGTTCCGGGTAGCGCTCCACGACGACCATGAGCCTGGCCAGTGCCGAACTGAGCCCGTCCTGTGCCGCCTGAAACTGCTGAAGGGAAGCAGCATCGAGATTGGCCGGGTCTATTGTAACCGATGTGGCCTTGGCCCGGGCCTCAATGACGTCGGTCAGGGTCTTCTGCTCGAAGTCAGCGTAACCCTTCACCGTATTGACCAGATTGGGTATGAGGTCCGCCCTGCGCTGATACACGTTCTCCACCTGTGCCCACTGCGAGGTGACCCCTTCCTCAAGGCCGACCATCCTGTTATAGGGACTGATGAGAGACAATGCCAGCAGGATCACCAGCAAAGCCACTACGATAAAAATGATCCATCCTTTTTTCATGAATATTGTTTTTTATGTGAAGGTATTTATGTCTGTCAGTTGAAACCTGTTCATTCTCAGAGAATGTTTAAAATTCCAAGCAAATTCACGATCACCACAATAATAATTCAGCAGTTTCTCAGATCTTTCAAAATCGAGTCCCCTTCGAAAAGCATTCCTTATGCCATAAAAACACAAGGAGGCGATTAAAACTCAACCATTAATGATTGAAGAAACCGCAAAGAGTGAAGATATTTCAATTTCCCACAAACTTCACACTGCGTTGTATAAACCGTGTCAACTCTTCCCCCTTGAGCAGGTTCTGTGCCAGCCGGGCCAGATCGGTCACCTGGCGCGCCATCTCCGCCTGCCTGCCTTCATCCTTTTCATTGAGGATATCTGAAACCAGCGGGTGGTTGGCATTGACCACCAGGTTGTAAAATCCCGGCAGCTCCCCCATCATCTCATGGCCTCCCAGCCTCGACATATCCTTCATACGCCTCATGAATTCCGGCTGTGTGATCAGCACCGGCAAATCATCCTCACCGAGGTCCTCCACCACCACCCTGTATTGCTTTTCGTCCACCTGCCTGTTAAAGATCGGCTCGAGCTTCTTTTTATCCTCCTCACTCAATTTTGAGGGCGCTGCATCTTCTTTCCGGATCAGCTTGTCCACCGTATCTGCATCCACCCTGACGAACTGCGAATTCTCAAACTTCTGCTCCAGCGTATTGATGAAATGATTGTCCAGCAAACCGGTCATCTCAAGCACATCATATCCCCTGTTGCGGGCCGACTCGATAAAACTATGCTGATCCAAAGGATCGGTGGTATAAAGGTAAATCAATTTGCCGTCCTTGTCTTTCTGGATTTTTTCGATATACTGACGGTATTCCTCAAAAGTGAAGCATTTTCCATCCAGGTTCCTGAACAGGGCAAATTTCTCGGCCCGTTCGTAAAATTTCGGTTCCGAGATCATGCCATACTGGATAAAGACCTTAATGTCTTCCCATTTCTTCTCAAAATCCGTGCGTTCACCCTTAAAGAGCTCCTCCAGCTTGTCAGCCACCTTTTTCATAATGTGGCTGGAAATTTTCTTTACGTTGGAGTCGCTTTGCAAAAAGCTCCTGGAGACATTGAGCGGGATATCGGGTGAATCGATAACACCGTGCAGCAGTGTAAGAAAATCGGGCACGATGCCCTCCACCGAGTCGGTAACAAATACCTGGTTGCAGTACAACTGGATCTTGTCGCGCTGGACATCAATATTTTTCCTCACGCGCGGGAAGTAAAGGATACCTGTCAGGTTAAACGGATAATCGACATTCAGGTGTATATGAAAGAGCGGCTCCTCAAAGTTAAGAGGATAAAGCTCGGTATAAAATTTCCGGTAGTCCTCGTCTTTCAGTCCTGACGGTTTTTGTGTCCAGAGCGGGTGTGTATTGTTGATGATACGGGGCTGCTCCACCGTTTCATATTTGTCGTTCCCGTCCTTATCTTTCTCACCTTCGACCTTTTCATACCTCTTCTCCATTCCGAACTGGATCGGGACAGGGAGGAATTTGCAGTACTTCCTGAGAATTTCAAGGATTTGTTGTTCTTCGAGAAATTCGGTGGATTCTTCATGGATATGGAGGATCACATCCGTTCCCCTCTCTTTCCTGCCGGACTCCTCCATGGTATATTCGGGGCTGCCGTCGCATTCCCATCGGACGGCCTTATTGGCTCCGCTTTTACGGTACGTCTTGGAAATGATCTCTACCTTTTCAGAGACCATGAATGACGAATAAAACCCCAGCCCGAAATGGCCGATCAGGGCGTTGCGGTCGGCTTCCGATTTCCCTTTGTATTTTTTGATGAACTCTTCCGCAGATGAAAAAGCGATCTGATTGATGTACTTGTCAATCTCCTCCGCATTCATCCCGATACCCCGGTCTTTCACCGTGAGGGTTCGTTTCGCCTTATCAAGTTCCACATGAATGGTCAGGTCACCCAGTTCGTCCTTGTATTTGCCCAATGAGGCGAGTGTGCTGAGCTTTTGGGTGGCATCCACTGCATTGGATATCAGTTCGCGGAGAAAAATTTCGTGGTCCGAGTAAAGAAATTTCTTGATGATCGGAAAAATGTTCTCCGTTTGTACCTTGATCGATCCCTTTTGCATATTTATGTTTTTTCCGGAGATTTTACAAAGGTTATGCCATGGGCAGGAAGGTGACAAAATGGCCGGATAAAGGCAGCGGCAGGGATGTTTTGTATCCTTCCGAAATGACTATCTTTGCAATAACACTCACAAAAGTCAGCTCTATGAAAAAAATTTCAGCACTTTCCATCTCACTGGCGGTCATTGTTTTATCCTCCTGCGGAGGAGGAGCGGACCGGCAGACAGACACCTCCCTTGAACCAGACCATGAAAAGGTCACTCAGAAAGCCCCTTCAGCCATTGAGGCTCAGCTGGCACTTGGAGAAAAGATTTACAAGGAGAAATGCGTCGTTTGCCATCAGGCAGATGGTAAAGGGGTCAAAGGCGCATTTCCTCCTGTGGCCATGTCGGATTACCTGCAGGCTGATCCCAGGCGGGGTGTGGAACAGGTGTTGAACGGCTCCCATGTGGAGATGGTCGTCAACGGTGAAACCTATAATCAACCTATGACCGCACAGGTGGATACCAAAGAGGAAGCCCTGGCTGTGATCAATTACGTATTGAAAAATTTCAACGGCTTTGATGAGTCCAAATTCCTCTCCCTTGATGATATCACTGACATTCAGATCAAACCGAGAGAATAGCTGAAAACATTATGGCAAACCGTTATATCCGGGTTTGGATCATTCCATTGCTTTTCCTTTCGTTCTGCGGTTCGCCTGTCAGCCCGGACAGGAGCGATACCTCCCCTACAGCCGGAAAGGAGGGCCATTTCGGTGAAGAAATCTCACCGGAAGATGCAATCGATGGACAGGAGTTGATTGTCCGGCTCTCCGGTACCGATTCGGTGTATGTGACCTTGAAAGGAGCTGTCACAAGCCGGTGCAAGAAATCAGGCTGCTGGATGGATTTGGATCTGTCGGGGGGTAAGGTGATCAGGGTGACTTTCAGGGACAACGCATTCGTTATCCCTCTGGACACTCCGGTTGTTTCTGCGGTGGTTGAAGGATGGGCATGGAGAGAGATCATTCCCGTCGAAGCGCTCCGCAGATATGCTTTGGAGGAGGGCAAATCGGCCATTGAAGTGGAAGCCATTACGGAACCCGATACATCCTATTTTCTGGAAGCTTCCGGAGTGATCATCGACTAATCCCGCTGCAACAGAAGAACATGGTGAACGGGATGTCCTGGCAAGCATCCCGTTCACCGGATACTCCGATTGAACAGAAACGGTTCACTGCCCGGATGCCCAGCCGGCATCCTCCTCCTTGAATGCGATCACCATCTCGTGAATGAACAGCGGATTGTATGGGGTCAATCCTTCTATCAATGTCTCCAGAGGGGCATATTGCGGCGAAGGAGGATTACCGCCCTGGACAAATCCGCCACTGGCAAAGTATCCGGGGGGATCGGTATGGTGAAGGAAGGCCTGAACCACAGTTGAGTCTATCCCGGGCCACATCTCGTAAATCTGGTTCATAAACACATTCCGGATCGAATTCTCCTCCAGAAGGGTATAACGGTCTGAGGCATCCAGGAGATGGGACGGCAGGCCCACCTCCGCCACGCCGATGTCGGCCGTGATATTGCCGCCTGCTGTAAATGCCCAGTCAAAACCCACATCACCGCTGATAAAAGTGGCGTTGGGATGTTCGGAATTACCGAAAAGGCTGATCATGTTGCCGTTCTTACCTGCAAACATCTTCATCGTCTTCATGGAATAGGGATTTGTCAGGGGATGTTCGAGCGGAAGATTTGTCATATATACCACCATGTGCCTCTCATAACCCAGCTCCTGCGCCTCACTGTAATCGATCCGGTACATGATCTCCGGGTGCCCGGAAAACCCGATACGGTTGATGTTGTAAGGATTCATTATCGCAATACCCTTGATCGGATTCCTGTTCCAGAATATCTGCAATGCCTTGCCATCTTCCGGTTCCTGATCGGGATCAATGTCGGTGACGGTCATCTCAAACTCCCAGTTCAACCCTTCGAAAAACGCGTTTTCGATGACCACCACCTGTTTCAGCCTCTGATCTTCCTGGCTGATAAAGGTAAACGTCATAGGATGGTTGATCTGGTAAAAGCTGATGGCGAAGATGATCTCGTTCACAGTCATGGCGGCATGCCCGCCGATGAAGATGAAGTTCCTCATATGGGCGTAAATGTCATCCCCCTGCAGCGTGTCCACCTGGGTGCTCTTGTACATCTTGCCGCTAAGGGCATCGGGAATCTCGACCATGAAACGTTCCGGGAGGATCCCCTCTTGCGGTGAAGACGGTTCGGGGGCCAATTCATCTTTCCTGCATGATGACAGCACTATTACCATGCTGATCATCAGATAAAATACGGTCTTTTTCATTTTTTTCAGATTAGGGTGATCAACTGTTTGAACCTATTACACGGTCTCCGGGGATATCCCTTATCGAAGAAAAACTTTTTTTTGCCGGATGTTTGCCTCTGACCGGAATCCGGAAACAAGAACGCCCGGTCGATTGTTATAGCAATTGAAATATTGATAAAACCATGCTCAGGAAGATACAGGAAACATTCAAAAGGAAATGGGGGATTGAAAATGATCTCAGGTTCTGGTTGATCATGGCTGCCTTTGCTGTCACCGGAACTACAATAGCGGTGATCAAGCCGTGGATATTCAACTGGCTTGGCATTTCCCTTCCCGGGCCCTTCCCCGTATCCTTCATTATCTATCTGATACTGGTTACTCCGTTCTATTTCCTGATCCTGATTATTATCGGGTCGTTGATGGGGGAATACCGCTTTTTCCGGAATTTCATCGTGACCATGTTGCCCCCCGTCTTCAGGAAACGGATATCAGGCAAGCCCAATAAAAGCTCATGACAGCTGGCAGAGCCTGGCATGCATGGAGTGCTCAGCAATATGTTGCCATTTTGTTACTGTTGAACAACTCGATCACGTAACTGTTATTTAAATAAATTTGAATGCCAAAATTGATGTATATCTGATGTTACAGTAAGGCAGATGAAACAAATCCTTTACAGATCACTCACGATCCTGATGATCTTTATGCACGGGCAGGGGGTCTTTGCCCAGGAAACCGATTCGGTTCCTGAATTGGGTATTTATGAACACCTGGATGCGATATTGCCGGATGACCTTGTTTTTACAGATGAAAACTACAATGAGGTCAACCTGAAGCAGGCCATCGACAAGCCGACCATTCTCGCTCTGGTCTATTACGAATGTCCCGGCATCTGCAGCCCTTTGCTGGAGGGTGTGGCTGAGGTGATTGACCGGGCCAGTATGGAACTTGGAAAAGAATACCAGGTGTTCACCGTCAGCTTCGATCATACGGAGCCTGCGCGTCTGGCAGCCGAAAAGAAAAAGAATTATGCCAGGCTGGTTAAGGGGCAGGATGTGCAGGACCACTGGCGTTTCTTCACAGGCGACAGCATCATGATCGATCGCCTTATGAATACCGTGGGATTCAGGGTGCTGCCCGACGGAGAGGAGTTCATCCATCCGGCGGCCATCATTGTGATCAGCCCGCAGGGGAAGATCACACGGTATCTTTACGGTATTTACTTTTTACCCTTCGACCTCAAGATGGCTGTGGTCGAGGCATCCGAAGGCCGCTCGGGACCTACGATCAACAAAGTGCTCAAATATTGTTTCAGTTATGATCCGGAGGGAAAGAAGTACGTAATCAATATCACCAAGGTTTCCGGCACGCTGATCATCGTGCTGGCGCTGGCACTGTTTGCCGGGCTGGCCATCAGTTCGAGAAGAAAAAGATCCAAACCCCAAAACCCGTCCTGACCCATGTCCATCGCTGCAAGTCATCCTTCAAGTTTTTACGCAGATAAAAGAGGCATCTTGTCATGGATATTCTCAACCGATCACAAGCGGATCGGTCTGTTATATTTTTACGCCATTTTCGCCTTTTTTCTGGTGGGAGTGGTTCTGGGGCTTCTGATGCGTCTGGAACTGATCGCCCCGGGACGGACCATCATGGAACCTCAAATCTACAATCAGGTATTCACCCTACACGGGGTGATCATGATTTTCCTTTTCATCATCCCGGTGATACCGGCCATTTTCGGCAACTTTTTCCTGCCGATCATGATCGGCACCGACGATGTGGCCTTTCCGAAGATCAACCTGTTGTCGTGGTGGATATATGTGATCGGGGCCATTTTTGCGCTGCTGACGCTGGTGGTTGGGGACGGCCCGGCCGATACCGGCTGGACCTTCTACGCTCCATACAGCGTCAAAACGGGCACAAACGTGACATTGGCGGTACTGGCTGCGTTCATTCTGGGATTCTCCTCCATACTGACGGGGTTGAACTTCATCGTGACGATCCACCGGCTGCGGGCACCGGAAATGAGCTGGTTCAGGATGCCGCTCTTTGCCTGGGCACTCTATGCCACTTCGTGGATTCAGTTGCTGGCCACACCCATAGTGGGCATTACCCTGCTGATGATCGTAGCCGAGCGGGTGTTCGGCATCGGACTGTTTGATCCTGCCCTGGGCGGCGATCCCATTTTATATCAGCACCTTTTCTGGATATACTCTCATCCGGCGGTCTATATCATGGTATTGCCGGCGATGGGCATCATATCCGAGATGATCCCCACCTTTGCCAAAAGGACCATCTTCGGCTACCGCGCCATCGTCTGGTCAAGCCTTGCCATCGCCTTCATTGGTTATTTCGTCTGGGGCCACCATATGTTCACCTCGGGAATGAGCGGACCGGCCCGTGTGGTTTTCTCACTGCTTACCTTCCTGGTTGCCGTACCCAGCGCCATCAAGGTATTCAACTGGGTGGCCACATTATACCAGGGGTCTATCGATGTCAGAACACCTCTGCTATATACCATGGCCTTCATCTTCCAGTTCCTCATCGGGGGACTGACAGGCCTGGTCAACGGCGCACTTGCCACCGACGTTCATGTGCACGACACCTACTTCGTAGTCGGGCATTTCCATTATGTCATGTTCGGCGGTACGGCCTTTGCCTTCTTCGGTGCCATGCACTACTGGTTCCCCAAGATGTTCGGGAGAATGTACAACGAACGGACGGCCAACACGGCTTTCACACTCCTGTTCATCGGTTTCAACATACTCTATTTTCCGATGCTCGTAGTCGGTATCATGGGCATGCCAAGAAGGTATTACGATTATTTACCTGAGTTTCATCTTCCCAACGTGATCTCCACGATCGGATCCTGGATACTGGCAGCCGGACTGATCCTGATGATCGCCAACCTGATCGTGGCCAGAAGAAAAGGAGCCATTGCCGGAAGGAACCCATGGGGTGGAGTGACGCTGGAGTGGCAGACCCCATCGCCTCCGCCCCAGCACAATTTCGATGAAACACCCCGGCTTTCAGAAAAAGGCCCTTATGATTTTGATCTCAAATAAGAGATTATGCAGAACATGGTTCTGAGCAATTCGGGTCATCTCCGGGATGATGTTGCCGCTAAAATGGGAATGTGGCTCTTCCTGTTCACCGAGCTGTTGCTTTTCGGGGGTCTTTTCCTTGTGTATACCATTTACAGGATTCTCAATCCGGAGGCCTTTCTTCTTGCATCGCTCGAGCTTAACGTGATCATGGGCACGGTCAACACCATCGTCCTGCTCACCTCCAGCCTTACGGTGGCCATGTCGATCACCGCCATGCAGAAAGGAAATATCAGGTTGTCCCTGATCCTTTTGTACCTCACCATCCTTGCTGCGGTCATATTCCTGGTGAATAAGTATTTCGAATGGAACGCCAAGATCGATCATGGAGTCTTTCCCGGCATGGATCATTACAACACACTGGAGCCCGGCGAAAAGCTTTTTTTCTTCCTGTACTATTTCATGACGGGTCTGCATGCCCTTCATGTCATAATAGGGGCGGTTTTTATCGGATTCGTGGTGGCATTCATACGGAAGCAAAAGATCACTCCCGGACGGTATATGCTTCTTGAGAACAGCGGACTATACTGGCACCTGGTCGATATCATCTGGATATTCCTCTTTCCTTTGTTTTACCTCATCCATTAATCAAGGCAGATATGGCCGAAAAGGACAAACCAAGGATTCTACCGGGCGATAAAACCGGCCCGCACATCGTGAGTTACCGGTTTCATTTCGGAATCTGGCTGGGCCTGATCATTCTGACCGCCATGACAGTATTGGTATCCGTTATGGGTATCAGCCTGATCGCCTTCTCAGTAATCACGGCGCTGTTCATCGCCTCTGCCAAGGCATGGGTGGTGGCCAGTTATTTCATGCACCTGAAATGGGACCATATCACCTACCGGATCATGGGGGGCATTGTGATGCTGCTCTTCCTGGTTTTTATCATTCTTACCGGTATCGATTATCTGACCCGTTGACCCCTTGAACCATGAATATACTGCTTTCATCCGGCGCATCCAATTTTGTCAGGGGAGTTGACACTTCCTTCGCTGTGATCCTGGGGATATCCCTGTTCTTTCTGATCGGCATTACCGGAGTGATGATCTATTTCGTGATCCGGTACAGGAAAAGGCACCATCCGGAAGCTTCACAGATCAGGGGCAACAACAAGCTGGAGATCATCTGGACGGTGATCCCCACCCTCCTTGTGCTTGTTATGTTCTGGTATGGGTGGACCGGTTACCGGCCTATGAGGAACATACCTGCAGATGCCATCCCGATAAAGGTCACAGCCCAGATGTGGAGCTGGAACTTCGAATATGCTAACGGCAAGGTGTCCGACTCCCTGGTCGTTCCGCTGAACCAGGCGGTGAAGTTGGACCTTTTCTCGCGTGATGTACTGCACAGCCTTTACATTCCCGCCTTCCGCATCAAGGAAGATGTGGTACCCGGGAAAAACAACAAGATGTGGTTCATCGGCCAGGAAGAAGGCTCTTATGATATCCTCTGCGCTGAATATTGCGGTCTGCGACATGCTTATATGCTCAGCAAGGTGGTTGTAATTCCGGAGCAGGAATATTACGAGTGGCTGGCTGATACAACATCCGTGGGTGGTGATGAACATCCCGGGCTTACAGTGATCAAAACAAATGCCTGCATCAGTTGCCACTCCCTGGATGGGTCCCGACTGGTCGGCCCCTCCTTCCGGGGCATCTGGGGCAGGCGGGAACAGGTGGTCAACCCTGAGGGAGAGGAGATTACAGTCACCGTTGACGGGGACTATATCCGGCGTGCGATCTACGAACCGAACGCAGAGGTGGTGAAGGGATACAACAAGGGACTCATGATCTCCTACAAGGAACTGATCAGTGAGGAAGAGCTCACCCGGTTGACAGAATACTTACAGACACTTCAATAAGCAAATTGGGATCATACCTTCAGACCCTGGCGGAACTGGCCAAGGTGCGCATCACCTTCGCGGTATCGTTGACCACAGCAACAGGCTACCTTCTTGCACGGGAACGGTTTGATGCCGGGATCATTCTGCCGGCAGCCGGGATTTTCCTGCTGGCTTGCGGGAGTTCAGCGCTGAATCATTTCCAGGAAAGGGATAAGGATGCACTGATGGAGCGCACCCGGAACCGTCCCATCCCATCCGGGAGGGTCTCCCCGGCCGGTGCGCTGCTGATCGCCCTGCTCCTGTCGCTTTCAGGTGCAGGCCTGCTTTACCTGGGTGCCGGATTACTTGCGATGCAGCTTGGCCTGCTGGCGCTGATATGGTATAACGGTATCTATACCCCCCTGAAAAGACGTTCTGCATTTGCCGTGGTACCCGGAGCAGTCATCGGATCCATACCGCCCCTGGCTGGATGGGTGGCCGGCGGCGGAAGCCTGGCCGACCCTCATATACCCCTGCTGGCATTCTTCTTCTTCATCTGGCAGGTGCCCCACTTCTGGCTGCTGATGCTGAAATACGGCAAGGAATACGAGTCCGCCGGGTTCCCCTCCATCACAAGCCTCTATTCCACCAGTCAGATCCGGAATACCACCTTCATCTGGACTATGGCCACCGCGGTCACAGCCCTGATGCTACCGGTCTTCGGTATCGTCTCCTCCCTCACGGCAGGAATTGCGGTTCTCGCCTCCGCCATATGGCTGATCATCAGCTTCATCCCCGTGATCAGGACTAACGGCACAACGGTCAACCCCAAACCCTATTTCATGAAGATCAACTACTTCATCCTGGCTATCATTTTGACTCTTTCGCTGGACTCACTTGGCTGAAATCCTGTTATACTGCAACACCCATCAACCATAAGATTCAATGAATCAGGCCCGTGCAGCCTTTTGGTTCTATGGCGGTCGACCTGGCCGGAAGTATCACTTGACGGATGCCGATCTGGGATAAACACATTGACGTGCATTACGAAGAGCGGTCGTATCATTCACCCTCAGTGAAAGGAGACTGATCATGAATTCTCTTCTGGTTTGGCGACGGTAATAATCCTGACAAGGAATGGGCGGTGGGCACCAATGGAGGAGGCATCTTCACGTCGCCGGAGCTATCGGGCCCCTGGAGTCCCGCCAATACCAGCATTTCGGGTGACGGGCTTTAGGTGAATGACATGGGTGGATAGGAAGAGAGTGGAGTGGGTTACGCCGTATGTGCTACGGAAGGAGGGGTTTATTTCTCCACCGACCAGCTCACCACATGGACGCAAAAAAAATCCGGACTGACCGGGGAGGCGCTGAAGGTAAGAAAGCTCAGCGGTCTGGGCTCGCTGGTCATGATCGCCACACGCAACGGCCTCTATTATTCAGCAGATTTGGATGAATGCCGGAGTGATGGTGCAACCAGACATTCTGATATCCCACATCACTCTTTTGCCTGGATGATGCTGACATTCATGCGGCAGGCCGGGTAGGCCCTGTTCTGCAGGCTTCTCTTTTCAGAAAGGACAGCACCACGACAGTGAAGAGCTCTCTCATTCCTGAAAATACATGTATTGCCGGCACTGCATTGACATTCCAACAACTCCGGAAGGACAAAATTTTCGTAAATCAGGATCTTCACCCGGAATTACCGATGCTTCCTGTTTAAGGTCAAAATAGACAAAAGGTCAAAAATATTTTTTAAAATTATTGTTTATATTCTAAACTTATTTTATTTTTGCAACAACTTTTAAAAAACAAACCATGAAAAAGACACGTTACACCCTACTGATCGCACTTGGACTGATCTTCATTTGTGCGCCATCCCAGGACATTCACGCTCAGGGCAAAGGCTCCTACCGTTTGAGCGGAGGTTCAGGTTTCTTTATCGCTGGGTATTCGTTCCTGGATCTGAAAGGGATGAATAACCGGTTCAGGCCATACGGAATACAGGAAATGGAAGAGGGCTCAGTTTCTTTTGGCGGAGGCGGGCAATTCATGTTGAACAACTGGGTGATCGGAGGCGAGGGACATGGTCTTTCAGGCGGGACGTCTGAAAATCAGGAATACCGGACCACACATTCAGGCGGGTATGGTCTGTTTGACCTGGGGTATGTGGTCTATTCAACCCCGCTGATGCTTATTTACCCGGTGTTGGGAATTGGCGGAGGAGGGATGGTTGTATCGGTGACTGACCGTTCCAAAACACCTGTTGATTTCGATGATCTGATCAAGAGTCCCGGCAGGGAAGCATACATTGGCACCGGTGGTTTTCTGCTTCAGGCATCACTTTCCGCCGATTTTTATGTTCTTGGTTCGCGGGGCGAAGGCGGCACAGGCGGATTTCTGGTCGGTCTGAGGGCCGGTTATCTGTGGCAGCCGGGAAGCAGTTGGTATTTCAATAAAGATGAATTATCCGGGGCCCCTGAAGCCGGTCTGTCCGGGCCGTTTATCCGTCTGGCCCTGGGTGGCGGAGGTCACGGAAGGAGTCAGAAGCAGAACCAAAACAAATGATATATCATGGAAACACCAATGACAGAACGGGAAAGCCTGAGGATCATCACCGAGATGATCTCTTCGTCGAAAAGCAACCTGCGTGAAAACACCGTTTTCTATCTGCTCTGGGGCTGGCTGGTGCTGGCAGCCAGTCTTTTGCATTTCATCCTGATCCAGGCCGGTTACCGGCATGCGTACCTTCCATGGCCGGTACTGATGATCGCCGGAACGGTAGTTTCGGTATTCATTGCCATTCGAATGGGCCGGAAGGCCACTGTACGGACTTACACCGATACCATGATGATCTACCTGTGGTGGGGATTCTTTATGACTGTGGTGATCCTGATGAGTTTTGCCTTTTCCGGCCGGTTGTCATGGGGTACTGCTCATCCGCTGATCGTATCACTGTATGGCCTGGGCACCTTCGTCTCAGGTGGCGTGCTGAAATTCCGGCCGCTGATCCTGGGCGGTATGGCATGCTGGGTGATCGCCCTGTCCGCCTTCTTCATCCCGGCCGACTTTATGCTGCTGATGATCGCCCTGTCGGTCATCGTGGCATACCTGATCCCCGGGTACATGCTACAGTCCAAAAACTGATCGCCATGCTACCCGCACTGGATCCCGTGTTGCATTCCCCACTGAGGCTGGCCATCATTTCGCTCCTTTTCACCGTCGAGTCGGCGGAATTCAACTACCTGCTCGAAAAGACCGGAGCCACGCGTGGAAACCTGAGCATTCAGATCGGAAATCTGCAGGAGGCAGGGTATATCTTTGTGAAAAAGAGCTTCAGGAACAAGTATCCGCTCACTACCTGCAGGATCAGCCCGAAAGGCGCCGATGCTTTCAGGAAATATATCGAAACACTGAAGACATATTTCCCACCGGGAACATGATGCATCCAAAGGCTTTCCTTCTGATGTGAAATCCCAGGATATTGGTTCGGGGATCACGGCAGGAGGAGGTGAAAAAATTCACTCCATTCCCGGCCAATGACAGATTAAAGGTGATCGGGGCAGAAGTTGTAGTTGGTCGCCCATCCCCTATTCCGCCCCGGTAAGATATATGAAGCTACAAGCAAATGTTTTTTATTCTTTATCTTTTATTTACGAACATCCGGCAGCATCTGTTGGTCATCCGACATCAATAATAATGCGTTTTCACCACCGGTTGCCATATACGGCGGAAGGACTCTTCACGGCTGCCCCGGCAGGTGGAGGCAAAAGAACATTGCCGGTGGCTGGTGATATTCACCATGGAATAGAAGGTGCATGGATTCCTTGTGCAATATCCCTCATGGCAAAGGGTGGTCTCGTTGCAGCAGCTCCGCCCCAGGGGCCAGAGGAAGTCGTTCAGGACAAGGATATCATGTCCGCTGACCCGGGATAGCATACGCACGGCTTCGATGCATGCTTCGCGGATGGGATCGTCGGTCTCCATCTTATCCCGGGCGGTGAGCCTGCGCCGGGTATCCGGATCGGTTACCACACAACCCATACGGAGAAGAACCCGCTGCATATGATAATCCATTATGGGTACGAGGTGCTCCGGGTCGGCAATGCGGATCAATCCGGCATCCCGGGCCAGCTTCAGGAAGAACCCTGATTTCTTCCGGAAAGGATCCGAAAAGGCCTCAAACCTCCCCAGGACTTCATAAAGCCCGATCCCTTCGTTCACCAGAAGCCCGCCGCATCCATCGATCATCTGCGATACGCTCCCGCCGAATTGTTCCTTCACTCCCCGGTAGAGGCCGAGCGCCAGACGGGCACGTTCCCCGACCCGTTCCAGCGCGGTGTCTTCCGGATTACCTGTCGGGGAGAACATCAACCGAAAACGATACTCCAGTTCCTCCAGGCTGCAGATGGAGGTGTACTTCGGATTCAGAAGAGCTGCCCCCTCATTGACCAGCCTGAGAAAGGCATCCTCAAGATATTCCCAACCATATAGATTCTTCTCCGGGAAGGCGAGGCTGTGAGTCTGATGGCATATCGCCGAAGACAGCAGGTACACCCGCAGCTTGGTTTCGCGATCGGCATTAAAGGAGACGAACTCCCTCCGGTAGAAACCGGGCCTGATCTTCAGACCTGCCAGTAACTCACCGGTGGCTCTGATGGTCTTATGGTCGAGTGAAACTGTCATCTGATGATTACCTTTTACCATCCCGTACATCGGTCAGCGGGGCCATTTGCCAAAGTTCTTCTTCAGCCACCGGTGAAAGGCGTGCACCGACTTCACCGGTTCGGCAAACATCATGATGCACTGGCCGGTGACAATTTCTGCTCTGCCGGAGTCTATTCCGTTCAGGGTGTTCCTGCCGGCAGCACCCTGTTGCAGCCAGATATGGCGGATACCCCTCTCCAGCGCCCCCTTCACCAGGACAGCGGTTGAGGCAGGCTGTGTGCAGACCACCAGTGCGGTCACCTCCTCCGGCAATGCGGATACTGCAGAATAGCACTTCGAACCTCCATACTCCTCCAGTACCGGATGCAGCGGATAAAGCCGGTAATCCCTTCTGTTCAACTCATCAAAGATGGTGTTGCCGAATTTCCCTTTCTTCCTCGAAACACCGGCAACAGCAATGTGTTTCTGTTGGAAAAAATTCCGGATGGACGACATGCGGGTCATGTGGCACATGGTTTACTGTTCATTGAATACGACCTGTTTTGCCGGGTATCCGGCGAAAGGCCCGTTGACATGGCTCCTGCACCGATATTCAGGCCAGTCAACATGATCCATGTGCGAAAATAACAAATTCCTTCGTTCAGGTGGCGTTGAATCCCAATTTGTGCATTCAATACAATGATATTGATAAACAATGCATGATAAAGGAGCTGGTCGGGTTTTCCAAGCCGGATACCGAGGAAGTCTGATCGGTAATAACGGAGAATTTTACTGACTGAAAGAAATAAGAATGGTATCCGGCCTGACCACTTTCAAATTGTTTTCTTACGGACTCCCGAATTTCGCCATGATCTCCGCGAATGAAGGCAGGTCATTGAAATGCCATTTTCCGAGCACCACAGCATCCTTCATCAGGATCAGCCCCGGGTTGGAACGGATCATGGCCTTCAGCACCGTATCATCGGCATAATAGAATTCAGCATCAAGATGATGGGTGTGACGGAACGTTTCCGCTGTCTCCGGCAGGCTGGAGGTGAGGAAGATGAAGGAGATGCCCTGCTCATCCGATTGCCTGGCCAGCTCGCGGAGGTCTGCCATCCTTTTCAGGTTGGCTTTGCCGAGATCATATGCGACACAGATAAATTGAAGTCCGGGATTTTCAATATAGTTGGCCGTCAGGTCGTAGCCTTCCAGGCCCTCGATCACCAGCTCATGGGTACGGGGATTGGGGTCCTCGACGCGCTGGCTGACGAACTCCCACTGCTGCATCCAGGCGGAATCGCTGTACGGGTAATCCGGGGACTGGTATTCCCGCTCTTCACCGGTGACGCGGTTCCTGAAGGTGAGGTAGAAATTCATCGGGAGACGTTCTTCGAGCACCATCCGCTTGCCCACCTTCCAGTCCCTGAAATCCAGCGGGGGCAGGTGGCGGATGCTGTGGATCTCCAGAAAGAAAAAACAGGCGGCAGACAGGGTGGCCAGGAAGGCTTCTGTTGTGCCTGCGAACCAGGGCTGCATCCTGTTGCGCGCCAGGAACAGTATGATAACAAAGGAGTCTATTACCAGGTTCTTGTAAAGGGTCTGCCAGTTGGTCATGATGATGAAGTCGCCGAAGCAGCCGCAGTCGGGCACCGGGTTGTACAGGGCGTCGTTGATGGTGGTGGCGGTAAAGAAAGCCATCATCAGCAGCACCAGCCATATGGTCAGACGGAACCGGATATGGAACAGGAGCAACATGCCCAGGATGAACTCAACGGCATTCAGCATGACAGAGAGGGTAAGAGCCAGGGGCGTTGCCCATTCCGTACCGAATGCGGTGAAATAATCCTCGATCCTGAGTTGTGTCCCGACCGGGTCCACCCCCTTGACAAATCCTGAAAAAACAAAGAGCAGGCCGGTAAGGGTACGGATCACGGAGAGCTGAAAGGCACTGAACCTCCGGCAAAAAAATACTGCCAGAAACATCAGGATGATCTGTCCCGACAGGAACCAGGCATTGAACGCGGGTATTCGCAGGATCAGGCAACCTGAGAAAAGAACCAGGCCCATCAGGAACCAGGAGAAGAGACCGCCGGTGATGGAAGCCCTGCTCACTCTTTCCGGCCGGATGTTTCCTGTGAGGTCAGCCCGATGAGGGCAAACACGGCGTAGTTGATGATGTCGTAATAGTTGGCTTCGACGCCCTCCGAAACAGATGTCTTTCCTTCGTGATCCTCAATCTGCTTGATCCGCATCAGCTTCATGAGGATGATGTCGTTGAGCGAACTGATCCGCATGTTCCGCCAGGCCTCGTCGTAGTCGTGATTCTTGTTCTCCATGAGCCGTTTGGCTTCCATCGCGTATTTATCGTACAGGCGAAAGGATTCTTCGGTCTGCATGACATCCTCCTCGGATGCCCCCTGCTCGCACTGGATCAGCGCCATAATGGCATAATTCACGATGCCCATGAACTCGGGGATGATCCCCTCGTCCACCCTGCTGAGGCCTTTCTGCTGGATGGACCGGATGCGGCTGGCCTTGATGTAGATCTGATCGGTCAGAGCTGAGGGACGCAGCACCCGCCAGGAATTGCCATAATCGGAAGCCTTTCTGATGAATATCTCCCTGCATCTGGCGATTACAGCGTCAAACTCGGCAGAAGTGCCGGGATATGCGGGATGCTCAGACATCATATTTCGATTTGCGGACAAAAATAGAAGGAATTAAGAAAGTTGAAAGTAAAAAGTTATAAAGTATAAAGTGCGCGTTTCAGCGGCGTTCGTTGAGACATAATTTTTTCAGGTCTGATCAGATGACTGGTGAATACCGGATTGGAAATTCTTCCTATTTTCGACTGCCCAATACCCTTTTGATGGAGGAAAGAATTCTCAGGATCGGTACGCGGAAGCGGCCATACTCCATAGGCCTGCCGGCGGTGATGGGTATTCTCAACGTGACGCCGGATTCATTTTATGACGGGGGGAGGTATGCAGACAGGGACTCGTGGCTGCGGCAGACGGAGCGAATGGTGAATGAGGGCGCTTCGGTCATCGACATCGGGGTGATGTCCACCCGGCCCGGCTCCGAAGCAGTGAACCCGGATGAGGAGATGGACCGGTTGCTGCCCGTAGTGGAAACAGTCATGGATCGTTTCCCGGAAATCCCCGTTTCTGTGGACACCTACCGGGCCACCGTTGCGGAGGAAGCCTGCCGGAAAGGCGCCGCCATGATCAACGACATCTCCGGCGGAAAGATGGACAAGGACATGCCCGGCATCCTTGCAAGGTACGGGATATCCTACGTGATGATGCACATACAGGGCACACCGTGCGACATGCAGCAGAATCCCGTTTATACCGATGTCGTGGAGGATATCATAGGCTTTTTCAGGGATCAGACCCACGATTTCATTGAAAACAAGGGTGTGAAAGGACAGATCATTCTTGACCCGGGCTTCGGTTTCGGAAAAACTTTGGAACACAACTACCGTATCCTATCGTCAATCGGACGTTTCAGGGAGCTGGGCTTCCCCCTGATGGCAGGCCTCTCCCGCAAATCGATGATCTGTAAAGCGCTCGGGATCACTCCCGGGGAAGCACTGAATGGCACCACCGTTCTGAATACCATCGCATTGCTCAGAGGAGTTGATGTCCTCCGGGTTCATGATGTCAGGGAGGCTGTAGAAGTTATCACTCTGGTCAACAAAATAATGGAGCTATAATGTCGCGGTCTGTCCGTGACATTTCGACCATCCATGTCCGCTCTGCGTGATCATTTAAGCAGCATCACCTTCCCCGAATGAACCTCCCGCCCGGAGATCAGTTTCAGGTAATATGGACCGGATGAGAACCGTGATAAATCCAGTAATATATCATCACCGGAACTCAGGACAACCGTTTTCATGACTGGCACCCCAGTGAAGTTGGAAATGATCAATGCGCCCTCCGGTATGTTCCGGATAAAGATGTTGCCGGATGAGGGATTGGGAAAAACATTCAGTGATTGCTGAGCTGCATATCCAGAAATCCCCGCCGGGGAGTACTCGAACCGGTACACCATTCCTTCGGGCGGTGTTCCCGAAAGGTAGACATCCAGCTCAGGGTCATTGAAGACCGGGACAGGTGCAGAGGGATCACCGGAGAGTGAAACGGAGCTCAGGCCGGTCACCATCGCAGTATCGGGCAGAGCGTAAACGCCGATGGCAGGGCCTGTCTTTCCATAGTAGGATGTATCGGGATGAATGACCGATACCGGGCCGGTGTGCACTTCCAGATGGTTGCCCTCTTCAAACAGCCAGAGCTGGAATGAAACGGAATCATCCATGGTTCCCAGGAGTTGATGCTCCGCCCAGAATCCCATATTCTTCCATTCGATCCGGATCACACGGGAGCCTGAATCACCGGTGATCTCATACCTGACCGGCGAGGCACCGCGGTCGATGAACTTGGTATAGAATGGAAAGGCAAAAGAGAGGTTCAGTGCATCGAACTGCAGATAATCCCGTACCCTGAGGGTATCGTATCCGACACCATAAAAACCGAAACTGAAATCCAGAGGTATTGTATAGTTCAGTACCGTCCAGGGAGCCCCTGCCGTAAGGTCGGTCCCGCCCGTAAGTTCCGCATAGGGTGAGGTGGAACAGGAGAACTGGTATCCCTGTGAACGGGACTGAAGGATCAGAAGGCAGGTGAATGCCAACAGGCAAATATTCTTCATGATGGATTCAGGTTTTATGGTATTCATTATCCCGGGTATTCGATGCGCAGGTGATAGATATTCATAAGCTTCTTCTTGAAGATTTTCTTGATCCGGCTGAGATCCCGGAGGGTGATATCGGAGTTGTTGAATTGTCCGGATTCCATTTGTCTGTCGATGATCTGGTCGACGATCCCGCTGATCCTGGCCTCATCGGGTTTCTGGATGCTGCGTGTGGCGGCCTCGACCGAGTCGGCCATCATCAGCACGGCAGTTTCCTTGGAGAAGGGAACCGGACCCGGGTAGCGGAAGATCTCTTCATGCTCCTCACCTTCCGGCATATCCTGTTTATGCAGGTAATAGAAGTATTCCACACGGGTGGTTCCATGATGGGTTCGGATGAAATCAATGATCTGCTCCGGCAGCTTGTGTTTCCTTGCCCTTTCGATACCTCTGATCACATGGCTGATAATGATCTGGGCGCTCTCGTCATAGGTCAGCTCGTCATGGGGATTGACCCCTGTGGTCTGGTTCTCGATGAAGTAAAGCGGCATCTCGAGTTTTCCGATGTCGTGGTACATGGCTCCGGTGCGGACCATCAGCGGATGTCCCCCGATCTCGTAGATGGCTTCCTCCGCCAGGTTGGCCACCTGCATCGAATGCTGGAATGTTCCCGGAGCCCTCATGGCCAGCTCACGCAACAACCTGTTGTTCGTATTGGAAAGCTCCATGAGGGTAACGTCAGTGATCATCCCGAAAAGCTTCTCGAAAACAAAGATCACGGGATACGAAAAGAGGGTCAGTACCGCGCTGCCTGAAAACAATACGAATTTCGACATCTGGATGCCGTCGAGGGTTCCTTCCTGGATCAGGGTCATTCCCGTGTAGATCGCTGAATAGGTCAGGAAGATCACCAGGCTGGTGAGAAAGAACTGCGACCTTCTTTCCAGTCGTGCAATGCTCAGGATGGTGACGATTCCCGCGAAAAGCTGAAGAAAAATAAACTCGAAGCTGTTGGGTACCAGGAAGCCCATGATGATAATGGTGATGAGATGCACGAACAGGGCCAGGCGGGTGTCATAGAATACCCTGATGATGATTGGTATCAGGCACACCGGCAGGACATACAGTGCCGAGATATCGTAACGGATCAGCAGGCTGGCCAGGAACACCATGGAAACGATCAGCACCAGGATCAGGATGATGCGTTTGTTTTCAACGTAAACATCTTTCCTGAAGAAATAGAGGAACAGGAAAAGGGCAGCCAGGGCGATGGTGATCAGGATGAGCTGGCCTGTGACAATGCCCAGATACCTGTATGAATGACCCAGTTTGGTCTCGAAAGCCATCCGCAGCGATTCCAGTATCTGGAATTTGTCATGTGTGACCAGCTCGCCCCGGGATATGATCCTTTCCCCGGCCTGTACCATCCCGCGAGTCAGGGATATCCCGTCAATCAGTTGCTGGCGCGCCTTGGCCGTTGTCTCTTTATCATAGGTCACATTCCGGTACAGATGATTCTCAAGGAGGGCCGTCATGTCCCTGACATCGATCCCTTCCCTGTGACGGTTGAGGGTGTTGATGATGAAGCGGTCTGCTTCCCTGACCGTAAAGAAATCCTTCAGCATCCTGGGCCGCACCTCATTACCCATCAAGAGCATCACCCTCCGGTCACCATGCCAGCCTTCCATTTCCGGGATCAGCTCGATGACACCCCTCGACATCAGGGAGTCGAACACAGTGAGCACGATCTCTGCCTGCCGGGGGGATGAATAGACCCCTTCCATGGAACTATCTCCCTTCTTCTGCAACCAGGCCTCCAGTTCAGCCCGGAGCTCTTCCCGGCGGACATACACCTGCTCTTCCTGCATCCTGAAATAGGGGGAGAATCCCTCCAGTGCCGCATTTTTTTCATGATCAAGCTCCTCAGCAGACTTGAGGATGGCAAAATCGAACGGGGCAATAAGGTCGTCATGCATCCACGGCCTGGCCCGCTGGTATTCATATTTGAATTTCCCTTCAGTGGGAAAGATCCATACCAGGGCTCCCAGGGATATGATGAAAAGGAGGAATTTCAGGATCCATGCATAATGATCCCTGATGAACGTTAAGATTCTTTTCATGGAGGCGAAGTTATGAAAAATAAGGCGTGGGAAATTTGTTTTCAATCTGCTATGACCGGCAGTTCACCTGCGAGACCTGACCATGAGGAAAGGTATGCCCTGACACTTCCGACAACGATCCGGGCCTCCGCCTTAATGGGTATATGCATGGGATCATCGCTCACCCAGACATGCAGCTCCTCATGGGGCCGGAAAATGGTTCCTTCAGGCATCGGTGCACTGAACCGGATGCACAGGTATGACCGCCCACTGTCATCACGGACAATTTCCCTTCCATGATACCTGATATGGATCGTCACGGGATGGTTATCGATGATCATCCGGATACCCATGGTGTCACCGGGGTGACAGGACGAAAAATCCATGCTGCGGGTATAATATACCGCTGTCAGCGGATCAAAGGTACAGGGTGGAACCGTGAGGGTGTCTGTCCTGAACGGCTGCCTGCTGCTTTCGGTATGGGCAACTACGGTACCCAACTCATTATCAAAATGATATACGTTTCGTGCCCTGAAGCCTCCCTCTGAGGTGTTCTGAAGGTAATACTCAGGAGAGAGGTCACCGGCGCCGGCATGGGAGACAAATTCATTGCGCACCCTGAAAAACCAGTCGAATACACTGAGCGAATTTCCCGTTCCTGTGAAATGATACAACCCATGTGCTTCTCCGGTCAGGGTGTCCACTCTGAATCCCAGCTCACCCGCCTCCAGCCACAATAATCCCCAGTGGAAATAGACCTTGTGCGACAGATGTTCCCCGGACCTGAAAGCAAGATCCTGCTTCAGGCACTGGCCGGAGGCAATGACCGGAAAAATCATCAGAAACAATAACAGCCGATGTTGCGACATCGCAGTTGTCAGTAGCCGTTCGTTTGTAAAACCAAATTACAAATCTATGACTTCTGGGCTTCTTTGAACACTTCCGGGGTTGCACACGATCAGCTGCCTCCGGCCATCACAGCAAGATGCTTTTCTCAACGAAAACTACAGAGCCATTCCTTATGAAAAAAAATTAATAAATATTAACAGTTTCAAAATTAAGTATATCTTTGTCGAAAATTCAGATTTGAGAATTTGCGCATCGTTCTACTCATTCCCCTCCTTCGGATAGTATTTCACTGCTCACCTTTTTAAATTCTGGTATTTTAAAATTCTTTATCAGGGATTTGGACAGGAGTTACGGTTTTATTCCGGAAAAGAGCATAGCCCGGCAGGGTTCGATCTTCAGAACACCGGACAGGGAATTCCACCAGGAAGAATTGAGATAACAGTTCAAGTCTTCGAAGAATGCAGAAACAATTATAAACCAATTACTTAATTCTTTCAATTATGAACATTTATGTAGGAAACCTTGATTTCAAGGTAAATGAAACCGACCTGGAGGGTATTTTCCAGGAGTATGGGACTGTGGGTTCCGTGAAGATCATTACCGACAAGTACAATGGCAAAAGCAAAGGTTTTGGTTTTGTCACGATGGAAAATCCGGAAGAAGCCATGAAGGCGATCAATGAGTTAAACGGAGCGACACTGGAAAACCGTGAGATCATTGTAAACGAGGCCAAGCCAAAAAGAGACTAATCGGATTTCGTTTATGAAAAAAGGAACAGTAAAATGGTACAATGCATCCAAGGGTTTTGGTTTCATTGAACCGGAAAACGGCGGTGATATTTTTGTGCACCGGAGTGGACTGCAGAGATCATACACTGAATTGCAGCCCGGGCTGGAAGTTGTTTTCGAAATAAAACAGGGTGACAAGGGGCCCTATGCGACAAACGTGAAGCCGGCCATCTGAGGCGAAACCTTATTCCGGATCACATGATGGGATTCTCCGGTCCATTTTCCATACCTTTCACTTGGGGGATGGGAATGGTGGATTCCGTTATCAGACGGGGCACCGGTAACAACCTGACGGGTAGAAAAAAGCTGATTTCAACCTCAGGGCTCTGGCCCAAACGTTGAAATACCGGCATCCCGACCAGGAGATACCGGTGCCCTTTCCATATATTCAAAAATTTAAGCAATGAAGAGATTTTTCTTTTCAGACTGTCATGTCTGTTTATACTGATCTTTTTTAAACAATCCGTTAAACTTTTCGCCGAAAAAGCAATCCAATGAAGCATAAAAGTTGTCTTCGATAAAAGCAGCAGGCATACTGAATGGTTTCTTTTGAAGCACTTCATTCTTGGAAGAGGCAATTTACAGGGTGCCCGGAGATGATCAATCGGGTAAAACGGATAACCATGAATCGGACATTACTGTTTGGGGCATCCACAGTCTTGTTTTGCTCCGTCTGCCTGAACGCCCAGAACCTCCCGGAACAGTTCCGTTTCTCTGCCGACGGCCACCGGCTGATACGGGGGGGAGTGGCATCAACGGGGTTTTACGATGAATCCACCATCGACACCATCTTCCTGGAGTTCAGCCAGCCAAATTACTGGAGTCTGCTCCAGAGCAATTACCAGAGTCAGACCAACATTCCGGCCACCCTGGTATATAAAGGGGTGGTATATGACAGTGTGGGGGTTCGTTTCAAAGGTCAGACATCATACCAGCAGACACAGTGGTCGCAAAAGAAGTCATTCAGCATCGAAACGGATTATTACATCGATGATCAGAATGTGGAGGGGTATGAGACGCTGAACCTGAACAATGGCTTCAATGATCCCTCGTTCATCCGTGAGGTGCTTTACAATAACCTGTGCAGGGACCATATCGCCAATGTCAAGTCAGGTTATGTGGTTCTTTATATCAACGGGGAGAGCTGGGGGCTCTATCCCAACGTACAGCAGCTGAACAGGGAGCATGTGGCGGAATGGTTCCTGGATGACGAAGCGACACGCTGGCGCTGTGAAAAAACGGGAGGAGGAGGACCCGGCGGCATGTTCGGTGCAGGTTTTTGCTCCCTCAATTACCTGGGTATGGACACCAACGCCTACAAACCCTATTATAAGCTGCGGGCAGCCTTCAAGGAATACCCGTGGGACGACCTGGTTCATGTCTGTGACGTGCTCAACAACTCCGCAAGCGGAATCCTTGTGGATACGCTCAATACATGCATGGATGTGGACGGAAGCCTCTGGTACATCGCCCATGAGAGTATTTTCTGCGATGACGACGGTTATATCAACAAGGGCGGCATGGATTATTTCGCCTATTTCGATGTGACCACCGGGCGACTCATCCCCATCGAGTATGACGGGAACGAATGTATGCACCTGAACATGGCCAATTCATGGTCACCCTTCAAGAATGCATACAATCCCGATTTCGCTTTGCTTTATGTCCTGCTGAATCACTCCGGGATGAGGCAAAGATACCTTGCCCATTACCGTACCATCCTCACCCAGTCTCTGGACCAGTCGATGATCACCGGGAAAATTGACGCTTATGCCGCATTGATCGATCAGTATGTTCAGGATGATACCAAAAAACTATATTCTTACAATCAGTTCCTCAACGAAATAAACGTATTGAAGAACTTCTTCCAGAACCGCAACAATTACCTGTGGAACAATGCCGAGGTGAACACCCAGGGATTATCGGTCGCGGATGTGGCCTGGCTGGTGGATGGGGTGGCTTATGCCGCTCCGGACAACACCCAGGAGGTGACAGTAAACGCCAGCGTGAGCGGAAATTTGGGCATCCATGCCGTCAACCTTTACTTCGGGACAGGCTTCATGGGTTCCTTTGAGAATACCGAAATGTTTGATGACGGTCAGCATGAGGATGGTGCTGCCGGAGACGGCGTTTTCGGTGCTTTCATCCCACCGCACAACAGTGCAGAATATGTCAGGTTTTACGTTGAAGCCATTGCCGGCAACACTGCCCACACGATCACCTGCGAGCCTGCCGGTGCCGAGCATGATGTGTACATCTGCCAGGTAGCGTATGCATTTGCCCCGGAGGATGTGGTGATCAACGAGCTGATGGCTGACAACCAGACCACCGTTACCGATGAGTTTGGGGAATATGAAGATTGGATTGAGTTCTACAATAAAGGCCCAGTTACCCTTGACCTGAGCGGATATTACCTGAGCGATAAGGAGGACGACCTGACCAAATGGAGCTTCCCCGACAGCACCTGCCTGGAACCCGACAGCTACCTGATTGTCTGGGCGGATGAAGACGGTCCGCAGGGAGAAATGCACTGCAATTTCAAACTCTCCGCCTCCGGAGAAGCACTGATCCTGACCAATCCCAATCTGGAGATCGTCGACTCGCTCACTTTCGGACAGCAGATCACCGATATGGGGCTGGCCCGGGTACCCAACGGCACAGGCCCGTTCATCATACAGGAGCCCACATTTGCCGCCAACAACGAGATCACTATCGGGTTGGAGAATGACCTTCTCAACCCGGCATTCTATTTCTTCCCCAATCCGGCCAGCAATGAGCTTTATTTCATGAATGAATCCAGTCAGACCTGCGAAGTCAATATCTTCAACATTCTGGGCCAACAGGTCAGACAACTTCAGGTCAGGGACAAGTCAATCCTGGATGTTACCGGGTGGCATGAAGGCATTTATTTCGTTCAGTCCGCTGCAGGATCGCAGAAACTGATCATCCGGAGATAACACCTCCTGTATGGATCTCTCCAATTAATTGCGCTCAAAAACCCCGGTCATGCCACCGGGGTTTTTTATAACTTTATCGGGTCACGGGAACATCTGAAGATGCTGGCCAGGGGAAGAACGGGATCACTGTTTTATTTCACCAGAGAGGCAAAGCCATGATATCTGGTTTTATGGAATACACGGAAATTTTGATCAACATCCGGAAGATCGTCAGGTCCGTCAACCTGGAATCCAAGAAGATACAAAAGGAGTATGGTGTCAGTATTCCGCAGCTGCTCACACTTGGTTACCTGGCCTCCCGGGACAATTACAGGGCTACCCACGCCGAAATCACGAAGTACCTGCATCTGAACTCCAGCACGGTGACAGGGATCATCAACCGGCTGGAAAACAAGGGTTATATCGCACGGCTGCCGAGACCGGAGGACAGGAGATCGGTTTTTATTGCGCTCACGTCGGGAGGTGCGCAATTGCTTGAGAAATCCCCCCGGCTGCTGCATGAAAAGCTATCTGAGAAGTTACAAAGCCTCTCCGTGGAAAAATTGGACGAGATCAACCGTACCCTGCAAACACTTATCGAGAGCCTTGGCATTGAAAAGATCTCCGCTTCACCCATGGTGACCATTGAGGACTATATCCATCCGCCCGACAACCCGGACCTGGCCTCATCATGACCCAGGTAACCTCGTGCCGGGATTCTTTAGTTTCACTACCAACATTTATTTAGACTATACAATTAAATGACCTAATTAATAATGATATGCATTTTCATTATTAGAATTTTTTGTATTTTTGTTTGTGTAGAAACATTTGAATTGTATGAGATAAATCCGGCAAATGCCACCCTGCATTCGTGCCTTTGCGGCCCGGAAAACGACACCGGGATACCCAGATCCAATTCTGATCCGGTTTGGCATTTCATTGATCTGACCATATTTCTAGAGAATATCCTGGTGCTGGCCATCCTTATCCGGAAAAAAACCGATGCCGGTGCTGCATTCGTCTCGATGACCGCCGGTGGCACCACTACTCTGGCACTCACCCTGGTGGAAGAACATCTTCCCCTCGGGCTGGCTCCGAATCTGTTCGGGCTCAGCACCGCCCTGGTTTCATATATTATTTAATATCAACACAATAGCATCCATAATAAAAAACAGCATATCATGAATTTCAAAACGTACAATCCGGCAGACCCGGCCACACTTCTTGAAAAACAAACGATCATGAGGTTCCTTTTCAAGCACCTGGATGAGTTTGGAGATTCGGAACAATCCATCATGAACGCTATTGAATATGCCATGAGCCCTCAACCGTCCGCAGGCGGATTCATCCTGCTGGCGATCGACAACGACCAGATCACGGGTGCCGTCGTAATGAACCGTACCGGGATGCAGGGCTACATCCCTGAGAACATCCTGGTCTATATCGCCGTGCACCATGATCATCGCGGCGAAGGGCTGGGCAAAGAGCTGATGAAAAGGACCATTGATACGGCCAAAGGCGATATCGCACTTCATGTGGAACCCGATAATCCCGCAAGGTATCTTTACGAGAAGTTCCATTTCACCAACAAATACCTGGAAATGAGGCTTATTAAAACCGCAAGCTGACGGGGTCATGGATGATAAGCTGAAGGAGGAGTTAAAGGCATTCCGCCGGGAGCTTCACCAATACCCTGAGGTGTCGCACCGCGAAGAACAGACCGCGAATAGGGTCATCAGTTGGCTCGACAAATGCCATCCAGACCGGATAGTGGAAGGATTGGGAGGAAATGGCCTGGCTGCGGTATGGGACGGCCGGGAAACCGGTCCGGCGATCCTGTTCCGGTGCGAGCTGGATGCACTGCCCGTCAGGGAAATATCCACGCTTGCATACCGGTCTGTGTACGAGGGTAAAGGCCATCTGTGCGGTCACGACGGCCATATGGCCATCATGGCAGGGTTTGCTTACCACCTGCGAAAAAACAGGCCCGGAAAGGGAAGGGTGATCCTGCTGTTCCAGCCGGCTGAGGAAACGGGTGAAGGTGCGGAGATGGTACTGAATGACACAAAATTCCAATCACTGAAACCCGACAGGGTCTTTGCCCTCCACAACCTCCCCGGGTTCAGGAGCAAATCGCTGGTGCTCGCCGATAGGCTGTTCAGCTCAGCCTCGGCGGGACTCGAGATACGACTCACCGGCAAATCTTCCCATGCTGCCGAGCCGGAAAAAGGGATCAATCCCGCCCTTGCAGTGGCAAGGATCATCAACTCGTTCAATGATATGCTGAAAATCAAAGACTTCTTCCATGATTTCATACTGATCACGGTCATCCAGGTAATCCTTGGCGAAAAAGCTTTTGGTACATCTCCGGGGGATGCCCTGATCAGGGCCACACTCAGGGCTTACACCGATACCGACATGGATAAGCTTCAGCAGATGGCCATAGGGATTGCCGAAAAAGCAGCTGCCGAAGAGCGACTGCAATTCGATTACCGATTCACCGAGGTATTTCCAGCCACCGTGAACCAAAGGGACACTGTTAAAATATTGGAACAGATAGCCGGCGATAACGGCTGGGACACGATCAGGATAAGCAAGCCTTTCAGGTGGTCTGAAGATTTCGGCCATTTCACCTCCCGTTTCAAAGGGGCCATGATCGGACTCGGCGCCGGGATGAGCCATCCAGCACTGCACAATCCTGATTACGATTTCCCGGATGACTTGCTTGAAAAAGGCATTGAACTTTTTATATCCATTTATAAACGTTTCATGACATCATAACACCATGCCGACCACCTCGCAAATAATACTCGACCCACAGGCACTGGAGGAGAACATCGGCTTCCTCAGGAAGATCATGGGTAAAAGGACAAGGCTCTCATCGGTCGTAAAAGCCAACGCCTATGGCCATGGCATCGAGCATTTCGTCCCCATGGCGGAAAAAGCCGGCATCGATCACTTTTCGGTATTCAGCGCCGATGAAGCCATGAGGGTATATCAGGCAGGGTCGGGCAAACAGGAGATCATGATCATGGGATGGCTCGATAAACATGAAATGGAATGGGCCATCCGGAATGAAATATCGTTCTATGTCTTTGAGCCCGGCAGGCTGATGCAGGCAGGATCGATTGCCAAAAAACACCGCAAGCCGGCCCACGTTCATCTGGAGGTTGAAACGGGCATGAACCGCACCGGGCTGGCAGGCGGAGACCTGATTAAAGCCTTACGACATATACAAAACTCGTCCGGATTATTCCGTGTCAACGGATTGTGCACCCATTTCGCCGGGGCGGAAAGCATCGCCAACTATTACCGGATCACCCGACAGATCATGACATTCAGGAAGATACAGGAGAAGGTCCTCCGGGAGGGTATCAAACCCCGGATACGCCACACGGCCTGCTCCGCCGCAGCTTTGAATTACCCCGAGACCCGGATGGACATGGTGCGCATCGGTATCGCACAGTATGGGTTCTGGCCGAGCAAGGAGACGTTGATCCATTATCTGCACGATAAAAAAAAGAAGACCGATCCCCTGAAAAGGGTCATGAGCTGGAAGAGCCGGATCATGAGCATCAAGAAGGTCAGGACCGGCGAGTTTGTCAGCTACGGCACCACTTACCTGGCTCAGGAGGACAAGCGCATCGCCATCATTCCGGTCGGATACTCCAATGGATACAACCGCTCCCTCAGCAACCAGGGAAGGGTGCTGATCAGGGGATACCGTGTGGCAGTGATTGGAATGGTGAATATGAACATGCTGATCGCCGATATCACCGCAGTGCCGGAAGCACATATCGGTGACGAGGTAGTGATGATCGGGAGACAGGGAGACCTGGAGATCACCGTCTCATCATTCAGTGAGATCAGCGAGCAACTCAATTATGAACTTCTGGCCAGATTGCCGCAGAATATCACCCGTATCGTAAATAATTAAACCATTTGCCATGGCCTATATAGAGATGTACCGGGAGAAGATAGTGCATAATTACCGGTTCCTGGACAATCTGTTCAAAAAGAACCACATTCACTGGGGTGTGGTTTCCAAGCTTCTTTGCGGAAACCACCTCTACCTGAAAGAACTGATTTCTCTCGGGATCAGGGAGATCCACGATTCCAGGCTGAGCAACCTGAAGGTGATCAAAAGGATCGATCCCGACATCCAGACCGTCTACATCAAACCCCCGCCCAGGAGAAGCCTCCGGAGTATCGTGAAATATGCAGATGTCAGCTTCAACACGGAGTTCGAGACGATCCGGATGATCTCTGACGAGGCTACCCGCCAGAACAAGAAACACAGGATCATCATTATGATCGAGATGGGCGACCTCAGGGAGGGGGTGATGGGCGACAGGCTGGTGGAATTCTACTCCCGGGTGTTCAGATTACCCCACATCGAGATCATCGGGCTCGGGACCAACCTCAACTGCCTGCATGGCGTCATGCCGTCGCACGACAAGCTGATCCAGCTGAGCCTCTACAAGCAACTGATCGAAGCCCGGTTCAATAAAAAAATACCGTGGGTCTCGGGGGGAACATCTGTGGCCATACCCTTGCTTCAGAAAAAGCTGCTGCCCAAAGGAAACAACCACTTCCGCATCGGTGAGACCCTGTTCCTCGGCAACAACCTCATCACAGGGGAACCCATCAAGGGGATGAAGCAGGATGTGTTCAGGCTGCATGCCGAGATCATCGAGCTCTATGAGAAACCGAAGGTGCCCATGGGGGAAATCGGCACCAACGTAGCCGGAGAGACACCTGATATCAATGAAAGCGACTATGGCAAAACATCCTGGCGGGCCATACTCGACCTGGGCCTGCTCGACATCAGTATGGACAACATCTTCCCTGAAGACAAAACCATCCGGTTTTCGGGGGCCAGCTCCGACATGATCGTCCTCGACCTCGGGGAGAACAGAAGGAAATATAAATCCGGCGGGCTGGTCACCTTCCGGATGAACTATATGGGCATCCTCAGCCTGCTGAGCTCAAACTATATCGGAAAGAAGGTGGTGGGCTGACCGGCACGGATTGCAAATCGGTGCCAACAGTATGGGATTACCCCCCGAACATGGTTCCATCAGGCAACATGTTGTCGGAATGAGGTTGGCCTCTCTCCTCCATCTGGTAACGGACACAGCTTTCCCAATCGCCTCTGCAATACAATTCAATCCACTTCTCCTCCAGCCTGCCTTCCTGATAGAGCATCTTCATCGGACATACCGGATACCATTTGCACACCTTTGTGAACAGGGCAACTTTCCTGAAAGACCTTTCCATGACAGACTTCAAATCCGGATTGTACAGGGTTGCTGATGGATGCCGGAGTGGATAAATTTTCCTGCTGTTGCAAAAAAACAGCTTCCCGGCAGGATCCGGGGGCAAAATATGTCCGGGGCAATAATGGTCAAAAACATATTTGGTGGCATGATATCCCAGAGGGATTAAAAAATCCGGCTGGATAATGTGGATTTCCTTTTCAAGGTAATGGCTGCATGCCTCAATTTCATTCTGCTGTGGTTTTCTGTTACCGGGCAACCTGCATTTGATCAGGTTGGTCATATAAACTTCTGTTTTGTGGAGATGACTTTCCCGGAACAACTCATCCATCACTTTCCCTGTCGGGCCGGTGAACATTCTGCCATCCCTGTCTTCAACCTCTCCCGGCGCCTGCGCGATGAAAAATATTCTGGCAAGTGCATTGCCCTCACCACAGACGGCATTTGTTCTGCCGGCAGCCAGCGGGCACCGTGTACATGACCTGATCACGGAATTAAGCAACCTGAGTTCCTCTGTTTTCTCTACTTCTTCAAAAAGACTCAGCATGATCATTTATGAATACCACCGTTTTATCTCCATGTATGTTCGGCTTATACGGCTAATGTCTCACATATACTTTACCCTGAATGATCTTGTTGGCAGGTTTTCCATGGATCATCTTTTCCCTTGCAAAGCTAACGGAGCAGTTCGGGCATTTCAGATCACCCCGGGTATAATCTTCCTTTATGTTTTCCTGGTAACATTTGACCAGATGACCCTCCTGCGCCTTATAGTATTTGTATAAAAGCGCATGACAATTGGCACAATATATTTTTATTGTTTTAATGGATGCACATATTGTTCTGTGGTACCGGATGAATTTTGCCTGCTTCCGGATCTGACCCTGCGCCATTATCCGGATTTCCGTTTCTGTTAAAGACTGCCATACTGTTTTTATCAGGTGGATGGTCCGGATCCTTTCACAGGGAAAGGCAAATGATTTCATTCTGACTTTAGCATCATACCGTTGCAATCTGGGTGGGATTTTGGACCTGCTGCCCGAAGGCCACATGGACGCAAAACCCCGTAATTCCAATCTCCATATTATCAGTATTTAAACCGTCTCTATCAGATCGCCTCATATCTGATGATGGCAAACGAATGTGTTTTTCCATCAGTCTATTGATTACCTGCATCATTGCTGACCTTTTTATTTGGCTGAGAGGCTTCGGTTGTCAAATCCGGAACCTGCCCACCCATACCTGTATTCGGAGCCCATACATCATTTTTATCTCCATTGTTCACCTGCCCGTCGATATTGAAATCGCCGCTGAGGTACCCGCTGGATCCGGCCTGAACCACCCAGACATCGTTTTTATCGCCATTGTTTATCTCGCCGTCGGCATTGCCGTCGCCGCCGGCCATGCCCCATATACCCGGTGCAATTTCCTTGTGCGCGAGGATCCCGCCGAATGCCTGACCCGCTCCGGTGGTGAAGTCATATGAATACACTCCGCTGTTCTCCACGAGGCCAAATGCCGACATGATGGCTACGGCGTTCCGGTGCCATACCACGGCAAAAAGGGAATCCTCAATGGTCAGCAAGGGAAATACAAGGGTGCTCACCCCATCAGTTTCGGTCACCGTCCCATCGTTGAGCAGGAAGGCTGCTCTCCGGCCCACCATTGTCGATGGAGTGGCCAAAGAGGCAAACGTGGTATCACGCAATTCGATCAGAAGCCAGTCCACCACATCGGCATGAGGGATAACTGTGACGGCTTCAGTGCCCGGATAATTCCATGGAGCGGTATTGAAAGGCTGGCTCAGGGGGATGAATCCGGATGAATTGATGAGGGTTGACATCCCCATGCCATCGAAGGGGCCCTCCAGGAACACTTTAAGGTCCAGGATGATGCCGGATACCGGAAATTGAAACTCATAGGCCCCCATATCCACGGTATCCCCTGATATCCTGAATCCTCCACCCAGGTCAAACGGCGGGAGGTTCAATCCTGTAGTATCAGGGTCTCCTTTGTTTATGCAGGGTGAGGAAGCAGATAGCCTGTAATCATGCCCGGCGCTATTTTCGAACAGAGGGTCTGAATTCATGTTTCCGGTTCCCGGCCAGCCTCCCGCGATATCCGAATAGCTTGCAGTAACTGTACCGGAACTGATATATATTTCCTGGGGATCGTCATTCCAGAGGATACAATTTCTGAACTCAGGATTGGATGCCGACACGTAAAACCCTCCGCTTTCATAGATCGTGTCACACACATTACCCGTTATGGTGGAGTTGACAAACAGCGGATTGGCGCTCTGCAGGTACACCCCTCCGCCATGGTATGCCGTTGCATGATTGCCCCGGATCAGGGTGTTGTAATATTTCGGCGATCCACCGGCGATGTATATGCCCCCTCCATGGGCAGCGGTATTGGATTTTATCTCCGCCGAGTTGAACTTTGTTCCGCCACCCTGATAATATACTCCTCCACCATAATAATCAGCATAATTATCAGAAATTTCAACATTGGTCAACACAGAGGTGCTGTTGTTGTAGGTTATCATCAATCCGCCTCCTGTCCCGAAGTAGCCTCCGACCGTGGATGTGGCGTGGTTGAACATGAATTCTGAGTTGGAAATGTTTGCGGTACTTTCAAAATAGATCATCATGCCTGCGCCGTTGGCTGCATAGTTCTCACAAACCGTCACACTATCCATGGCAACATCCGAATACAGATATGCATATATCCCTCCTCCTCCGTAAATGGCTGTGTTTCCGGTTACTATAATATTGCGGATCACAGGATCGGAATAAGAGTGTGCCATCAGTCCTCCGCCTTGCTTGTCAGACATGTTGTCCTGAAATATCGAGCGGGTGATCACCGGGCTGCTGTGGTCCTTGCAAAACAATCCCCCTCCGTATTCCGAGGCATGATTGGCTGAAAAAACAAGACTATCAAGTTCAGGAGAGCAATACTTTTCAAGGTGCACCGCTCCGCCCTCAGTACCGGATCCACCCTGGAACCTGATGTTTTTAACCGCAAATCCGTTATCATCGTAGCCGTAGAACAACTGATTCCTGTCTTCGCCGTACACCATAGTGTTTTCCCTGTCGGTACCGATAATGGATACGTAACTTCTCAGGTTCACAGGAAACACCTCCCCTGTGGCTCCTTCCGAATAGGTTCCGTTTTCGAGGAAGATATTTGCCGGATCCGATTCATCCACCATTATTTTCATCAGGGCCATGAAGAGGGTTTTCAGCGGATATGCGGGTGTCGTCCCGGAATTATTGTCTGATCCCGTCATACTGACATAAAGATCCTGGTCCGTTTGCACGATCTGATGATGCTGCAGGCTGAAATCAAAGGAGGCCAAAGGATAGGCAAAATGTTTGTTCACATTGAGTACGGTGAAGGTATCGACAACGATGCCGAAGATGTGGGTCCCTGTTCCGGTGGCATAGAAATCGAGCCCTGCTGCTCCCGCATAATTGAGGTAGACATTGCATCTGTTCAGCGTATCGAATTCGGGTTCGCAGGCTACCCCTTCAAAGGCAATTCCTCCGCCATACATTTGAGCCCGGTTGTACCTGACCATGACTCCGGAATATTCAGGATCGTCGCCCAGATGATATGATGCGCCGCCGTGATCGGCATGGTTGTGATCCAACGAACCGCCCTGCAGCCCGATGTGGCAATAGGAGGTATATAATCCCCCACCCATCCGGGCTTCATTGCCAGTTATGGTATTGTTAATCATCAAAGGTTTGGAATTGCTTTCAAAATAGATCCCGCCCCCAAAGTCCTCTGCCCTGTTCCTGTTGACCAGGCAATCCTGCATCCGCAGTTTGGAGGAGCCGTAGAGGTATATTCCTCCGCCCTTTTTGTACTGATTCAGGCCATTGGCATTACCGAAGGTGATGCGGCAGTTATGGAGGATGGATGAATCGGCCTGGGAGTTGATATTCAGGAAGCGGATGCCTTCCCAGCCGGTGACGGTGTCGGAGGCGGCAAAGATGATCCGGCTGGCCGGTGTCCCATCGGCAATGAGGGTGCCGTTGACCTTCAGCTCATAATGTCCCTGAAACATGAGACAGACACAGGGTTCAAGCTCCAGTGTCTCACCACTGGGCACGATCAGGTCGCCGGTCACAAAATAGGGACTGTTCGCACAGGTCAGGGTACCTGAAATGGTCCCTCCTGAGAGGTTTGTATAGTTCTGGTAAAAAGGCAGGGCGCCCATATCGGCCCGTGTGTTATCAGGATCCTGGGGCGAGGATGGATCACCCGTGTCGATACAGGGGGATTTTCCCCCGTCAGGCATGGGGTATTCCGGCCATGTCAGATTAAAATAGTAAAGCATCCCATCCTGGAATTCAGGATCAGTATTGATGTTGCCCGTCCCGTCCCAGCCGCCCTGGATATCCGAGTAGATCACCGAAACATTTGCTGCCTGGCTCACGATCTGATCGGGATGGTTCTCCCACAGGATGCAATTGAGAATGCTGCCGGTTGTATTATTGACAAGTATTCCGCCGCAGGTATCCGATGCGTTGTTGTCATAGACGGTATTGTGGGTCAGCTCTGCCTGCACATCGTAAAGGGCCATGGCGCCACCCTTGACGGCGTCATTGTCATAAACCAGGCATCGTTTCACAGCGACCGTTGCCCCTCCTGCGGCAAGCAGGGCGCCGCCGCAGGATGAGGCATGGTTGGCAAAAACCTTGCTGCCGGATAATTCCAGACTTCCGTCGAAAAGGTATATTCCTCCACCGTCAATACCGGAATTCTGGCACATGAGGAGACTGTCACACACCATGTCGCTATGGTAAGCACCGATGGCTCCGCCGTACTTTGCATCATTGTAAAGGATATCCGAACGGGTGATCCGCGGTGCTGCCGTATGGCAGGATATGCCCCCGCCATTGCTGTACATGGCTTCATTGGCTGAAATGATCAACCGGTCCAGCCTGGGGGCCGACGAGGTGATGTACATGCCGCCGCCTATAGCGGCAGTATTGTGTTCAATCGTGCAATCCTTCACCACTGCATCGGAGGAATCCCTGAGGGAGATGCCTCCTCCGCCAGACCAGGCAAAGCTGTTCCTGATGAGGCAGTTGCTGATGACCACATTCCCGGAGTTCCCGCAGGCAATCGCTCCCCCATAATGGTCATTATTCGAGATGATCCAGTCATGATGCGCATTTCCGTTTTCCAGCAGGCAGAAGGACAATCGTGAAGTATCACCGGATGTGTTCTCCGTATCTTCGAAGCGCACCCCCAGCCATCCGATGGCCGGATCGGGAGCAGTGAAAATGATGGAATCACTGGCCTGACCCTGGGCGAGGAGCCTGCCCCTGACTTCCAGCCGGTACCTTCCCCTGAAGATGATCTCCGCTCCGGGTTCGATGGTGAAGAGGCTCCCGGCATCGACATAATGGTCGAAATCGATGTAATAGGGGCTGCCCGCTGCCGTCCATGTCCCGTTGAGATGATGGCTTTGAGGGAAGATGCTGATGCATGCCGTTTCATACATGTCGAAGGTATATCCGGGAGGGGAAAAATCATCGATGGAATAAAATCCGTCGTCATTGCCATACCATCCCCAGTTGCAATGGAACATATCGCCTGTCTGGTAGGCATCCAGCACCCATGCATGCCCCACGTCCAGCTGATTGTCTTCCGCGCCGTAGATGACCGGTCTGTATGCGTCCAGGTTCTGCTTCATGGTCTCCACCCAGGTGGTGGGATGGGAGGATCTGACCACATCGTTGGCTGCTAAATCAAAATAGAAATAGGTTTTGAGCGCATAGGACACATCATCCTCGCCCCAACCCCATGCGCCGGAGCTCTCAGGCCCGTAATCCATATCGACAGACACCCCGCAGTGGTAGTTCAGCAACGCGAGGTCGGCGCTGACACTGGTGGCCGTGTCGGGTATGCTGTCAAAATTATAGACCGAATTGCCGAAATCGGCAGAAAGAGTCCCATATTCAGGATGGGATGAAGGTGTATAAGAATGGGAGCCTGTGCCATGCCAGGGATGCTGCCAGTAATTGAGCACCTGTGCCATGGCCGTGGCCACACAGCCCGTCACGGCATGTCCGCCCGGACCGCTGGTGTCGGGAGGACAGGCCGTATTGTACGGCCAGCCTTGTCCCCAGGCACTGGTGAGCAGGGGGAACGGGCACTCCTCCGGCACAGGGGTAAAATCGGGCGATGCCAGCCTCTGCCATTCGGACAGGATCATCCCGTCCGGGGGCAGATCGGCCATTAAAACGTGGTATAGCTGGTTCTTCAGTCTTTCGATGATGAAAAACTCAAAGGCAGGCGCATGTTCCCTGCCCCCGTATGTATTGGATGTGCAGTAACCCAGTACCGGCTTCACCCGGTCAAAAGCGGAAACGATCACAAAACCCTTTCCGGAGATTTCCACAATGTGAAAAACCCGGAGGCCCTGTTCCTCAAAAGTGATCACTCCCGTAACGTAGGGTACCGGTATCTCATTCCCTGCCATTTCAGAAATGTAGTTCACTGCAACGCGTCGAACGGAATTTATGTCGACTGTGGAGCAAAATGATTCCAAAACGGAGAAAACCATAAAGAAAGCCGTCAGCAAAGCGGCAGTAAGGGCAGTGATCTTTTTCATGGCGGCAGATTTGACCTGGTGATTGATGTAAAAATAAAAAAAAGGAATGAAGATGAAACTGCGCATCACCTGAGCCCGGCCTGGCACCCCAGGTGCTTTTCCGCGGACTGTTCCGGCCGTAACGCTGCTTTCCGGCATTCGAGTGAAGCATGTGTATGCAACGGGTAGCAGCGCATCGCGGTTCATCGGGGTGTTTAACGGAAGGATGCCGGAACAAGAATTTCTTCAGAACTCTCATTACCCTGATTTCCCGGCCCCGTTTATCAACAGCGATGCCATCGGTTTTGGTTGAATCCACGTTCCGGCATCGGTTCATCAAGACGGGGCCTTTTTTACTCTCCTCTGCTGCAAAAAAGAATTGCAGCCCATTAATTCTTTTTTGAAAAGTATTAAGTAAGTTTACATCTAAAAAAAGATACTGTTATCTATCCTAAATGTTTGGATAAACCAACTTTTTGTAATGTTATAAACGTTATGGCGCATAAAAAGAATAGCAAATGATACAAGATAGAATTATTATGCAAGCTGTTTCAAGGATACATCAGCGTGCGGATAGACAAGAAAAAATCGAAAAAATTGTAAACACGTATGTCGAAATAGGTATTCTTCCTCAACTTTCAAATAAAAATAACCAAATTCTTTATGGTAGAAGAGGTACCGGGAAAACTCATATTCTAAGAAAGCTTGAGGATGAGTTACATAAATCTCTAGGTAATCTTGTGACTTATATTGATGGACGATATTTAGGCAGCAGCCCTCAGTATACTGATACTACTTTATCACTTAGAGTTAGGTGTCAATCATTGTTTAATGATATTCTAACAGAGATTTACTATACCATTCTCCAATATCTCATCGAAAACCCAAATGAAAACTCAGATAGGGCATTTGAGGCTCTTGAGAATTTTAATAAAGCAAGTAATGTTGAAATCCAAAAAACTAAGTCTATTTCACAGAAAGAGCAAATAACTAGTAAAGACGAAATTACGAGTGCTCTTGAAATTTCGCCAAGTCAATTAGCTCTGAAATTTGGTGGTGAATCTTCAGAAAAGAGTAATCGTGAAAGGATAATTTCGTATAGTATTGAGGATGAACAAAAAATTCTTTTCCCAGATATCAATTATTTTCTTAGAAGCGTTCTGGACCTCGCTAATATAGATTTATATCTAATTTTCGATGAATGGGCAACAATTCCATTAGAAATTCAACCATATCTTGCAGAATTTTTCAAAAGAAGCTTCTTCCCCAATCAAAGAATAACAGTTAAAATAGCCTCTTTAGAATACAGGTCAAACTTCACAATTCCTAAAGAAAAACATAACTATATTGGCTTTGAATTAGGAAGTGATATTGCTACAAACCTAGATGTAGATGATTATTACGTTTTTGATAGAAACCCAAAGTTCATATCAGAAATATTTTCAGAGATTCTATTTAGGCATATTGAAAGCGAATTACCATTGAACTATCTTGAAATCGATTATAAGATTTCGACGCCGAAAAAATTCATTCAAACAATCTTTTCAAACAGTAATGTATTTAATGAACTTGTAAGAGCATCTGAAGGTGTAATTAGAGATCTTATAATTGTTTTTTCAATTGCTTTCTTTGATTCCCAAAGGCTTGGCAGAAATAATATTGATAAAAAGACAATAATTGAAGCAGCTCGACAGTGGTTTGAAAAGGATAAGGCAAAGAATCTTGATGATGACTTACAAAATATATTAAGACGGATTGTAGATGAAGTAATTGGTACAAGGAAAGCTCGCTCATTTATGATTCCTCGCGAACTGGAAACCCATGATGTGATTCAAAAGTTATTTGACGCTCGAGTTTTACACTTAATAAAACGAGGGTATGCCGATAAAGTTAATCCCGGTGTACGTTATAATGTTTACTCATTGGATTTTGGTACCTATGTCGACCTAATTCAAACAACCAAGGAACCAGATATTGATTTAATTGACGGAGAAGAAATAAATACGGAGGAGTTCATTGTTCCATTTGATGATAAAAGAAGTATAAGAAGAATTATTTTAAGCGAAAAAATTTTTAACGCGCCATAACATGCCGCTAAAATACAACATTACAAACAGTTACGGTTCTCATTAATCATTTATCGTTTGCTGTGTTTAGCGGCCACACGTTAGGCGCAACTTAACTAAATTAAATAATCTGCACAATGAAAGAACCAAGCATTACTGGTAAAGAAATTCAAGATGAAGTATTTAAAAGACTTGAAAAATATAATAGTTTGAACTTTCTTGAACAATTTGCAATGTTTATGGGTCGAAGTCAAATTTTGGAAATTGGATTAAAAAGCATACTAATTTCTAAATACCGGACTAATCCTGACCAAATTGATAAATGGCCTCTAGGAGTGGTAAAGGAAGAATTGAAAAAGCAAGGTCTTCGATCTGATTTCATTAGTCTATTGGAGAGTTTAGTTGATCATAGAAATTTTATAGCGCATGATTTGTTAGCAAGTCAAGCAATATTACATGGTATAGTAAATAATTATGATGGACGATTCGAGGTTAAGGCATTACAAAAAGCTTTATTTGAACTTGAACAAATAATATTTTTGTTTTATTGGACTCAAGAGCACAATGCTTGGGATTAAATAAGCAGCGCCTAATAAGTAAGGCTTCGTGTGGTCCCCGCCTGCCATGTGAAGGATAGTGGCTTGGCGGGCAGGCAGGAACGAGACCCAACCTGTCTGCCGAACAGGCAGGCATGAAGCCGTGTTGCACAAAATCCCGCCAGGAAATCAGTTTGCGCTATGGGGATTGAATGAAAGCAGAGACGAATTTCGAGGAATATAAACTGTATCGTTCTTTTACATGCTGTTGTGGAAAGAGCAGAAATCCTGTGTATTTCATGGTATCGCGGGCACAAAACAAGGACAAATAACCAATTAGGTTAATAGGGTTGCTGGTCCGTATGATGGACTGGGTAGTATTCATTGTGATTTGAAGTTGAGTGATTATTCCGGTGATTCAGCGCCACCATTCCGGCGCAAACGGCGCCACCTAAAAACGGGTGGATTTTTAGTATGATATTAGTCAATTTTCACTGATTTTTTCTTTCTTAAAGAGTCTCCTTTCAGATCAAAGCGATGTGCATTACCTGACAATCTGTTCATAATTGCATCGGCAATGGTGTTCTCTCCGATATATTGGTGCCATTTGTCCACCGGGAGTTGCGAAGAGATAAGTGTTGATTTCTTCCCATATCTGTCTTCAAGCATTTGCAGCAGTGCAAGCCTTGCTATTTTATCCATGGGATGGAGCCCGAAGTCGTCAAGGATCAGCAAATGAGTTTTTTCAATCTGGTTGAGCAACTTGATATAGGTGCCATCCAGTTTTGTCTGGGATATCTTTTCCAGAAAACGTGTCATTCCAAGATAAAGAGTTTTGTATCCAAAGCAACAGGCTTGTCTTCCGATGGCACATGCGAGATAACTCTTGCCACACCCTGTAGCACCGGTTATGAGTATATTTTCAGAACGTTCAATAAAGCCACAATCAGCAATGGTTAACAGGTGATCCTGAGTAAGATTGCGGGCCGTGTTACAGTAGACCTGCTCCATCACTGCATTATACCGGAGTTTGCTCTGTTTGAGGTAGGCCTGGGTTTTCAGGTGGATGCGATGTTGTGTTTCCGCTTCCGATAGCCGGGCTATAAACTGGTGGATGGATGGTTGTTCTTGTACGGGTAGGGATAAAACCGCCTGGTAGGCATCCGCCATCCCGTAAAGTTTTAACTGTTTCAATTGGTCCAGGGTGATCTGTGTGTTCATATTGATTGTATTTTAAGGGTTAATGGTACGCCTGTGATCCCCGGAGATTTTCATGATCCGGTATGGAGGGAAAAAGGGTCATTGGGTCTTCCGCCTGTTTATCAAGGTTATTGGCCAGTATGTTATCGATCAGGCGGTAGTTGATCCGTGGTGACTGCATGGCACGTTTGCAGGCGTTCTCAAATCGTTCCTGCCCGTATGTCTCACACAATCTCAACAGACCCAGGCAGGCATTGTATGCTTGTTCGGTAAAGGTTCTGGATTTAAGGATGTGGTTGAAGATATCGAAACAGCAGGTTCCCATTTCCCGTGCCCGGCCAAGGAAATAATCGGCATCCCAGCCCCTGGTTTCATGATACTTTTTATGCTTTTCAGGCATATGTTCGGCGAGCGTGGTATATCCGTGCCTGCGATAATTACGTTTATGTACGGCGATCCTTTGAAGGTTGTGGTAGACCTCAACTTCATCGCTGTCATAAATGATCCTCACCTGTTTGCCGATGAACTGATAAGGTACGCTATACTGATGCCAGTCCTCCCCGAGGATGACATGGTAGTTCTTCTGTACCTTGGCTGTGGTGGTATGTTTGATCAGAAAAGGTTCGGCCGGAAGTGGTTTAAGAAGTGCCTGTTCTTCCTTAACAAACCGATCCATGCGACTGTAGGAGCGTCTTTGAAAGGGGGTCCGGTTGTGAAGGGCCAGGGTTGACATAATACCCTGGTTAAGTTGCTGCAGGCTGTAGAAGGATTCGTTGCGCAATGGTGCATAAATACGCAAATAGGCCAGGTGAACGGCATTTTCAACAGAAGGTTTGTCTTTTGGTTTTGCTATCCGGGTGGCCGATAAGGTAGTGCGGTAATGCAATGACCATTGTTCACAGAGCTCGGAGAACACCGGTTCGTATCGGTTGCTTTTGGAAACGAACTGACGCATGTTGTCGCTCAGCACATTCTGCGGTACCCCTCCAAAATAACTCATACATCTGCCCAATGCAGGAAAAAAATGCTCCTGACGGGCAGACTGCAAGGCTTCAACATAAGTGTATCCACTGAAAGGCAAAACACAAACAAGTACGGGGCAAACGATTACTTCCCCTGTGGATGAATCGATATAGAAAAGCGGCTTGCCGGCAAAGTCAACCTGGACACGTTCCCCTGGTTTATGCTCAAAATGCATTGTCGCTGAGCTCTTTTGACTGTGCCGGGAAAGATGATCACAAAACTGGGAGTAGCTGTAACCATCCGGAGCTTCCTGCCGGTATTCTTCCCAAAGCCGTAGCCTGGTAACACCAGTACGGGTAATCTCATGAAGAAAATAATCCAACCTTACCTTTATATATTCATACCGTGGATCTGTTACCGTGTTCTTATTTATTGAGTAAACAAGAGCAGCCAGATCGCCGTCTGATAGCTTTATCAGCTTTGGTAAGCTTAATCCTGACTGTTCAATCTTGAAAACATAATCATCGATTGTATGGCGTCCACTGTGAAGAATTTGGGCAATTTGCCGCTTGGATGTCCCTTGTTCCAGTAGTTGTAAGATACGTCGAATCTGTAACATCGTAATGGGTTGTTTTGCCATTGTACCTTGTTTTTTTGCAAGGTACTGGTGTTACAAATCCGCCTTTTGAGTGGCGCTGATTCTGCCGGAATGTCAGGTCAAAAAATTGCTGACTCTTTCTTTCTCAGCTAAAAAATCAGCCTCCACAGGGTGGCGCCGTTTGCGCCGGAATCAATGGCGCTGATTCCTCCGGAATGGGTGGCGCTGATTGGGCCGGAATAGTCA
>JAFGHD010000047.1 GCA_016939365.1 Bacteroidales bacterium
CCCTGGGAGGGGTACAGCTTCTCCCGGTGAACCCGGTTGCCCATCACGCTGATGCAACGAAGCTCCAGATCAGTGTGGTGTTCCGTGTGCTCAAACTCAAACGTGATCACCCCCCTGGCCGGGTTGGGAAAGACCCGGATGGGGATGGCGTGCAGGCCGGCATAGTACTCCTGCGGAGTGGGAATTTCATCTGCGCCGGTGATGATCTCACAACTATCCAGGTAAATAAATCCTGATTGTATGGGATAGGGACACAGGCTATCATAGGTGTAATTGCCCGGATCAAGGGTGTCCATCTCCAGGTTCAGGTTCATCTTGGCCAGATAGATGTCCCAGTCGGGGGAATTTGTCACATCAGCCGAGTTACTGAGTAATTTGGTATTGCCTGAAAGTTGAAATGTATATGGTTCACTATTATCAATATATAGCCGGTGCCCAATGATATCTATATTCAATGAAGCTGTATCAAGTATGGATTTAACTTCCAAAACTGGGTGCTTCTGTACTGTATTATCGCCAAAAATACCTCCCATGAAGAATAATGTATCATTCATTGATAAAGACAAAAAAGAGCCTTCTATGAGGTTGGTGTCAATAGAATGACTATTTAATATATTGTAAGAGAGTTCCTGTCCTGATTTATTGAACTTCATTAATAACGGTTCAATATATTGTTGGGAGTACCAATACGAACCAACGGCAATATACTGATTTTGTGAGATTTCAATTGTGTAATCTGCAGTACCTCTGATGGTGTCCTCCAATCCAAAGGGTAATACCCATTTTTCTTTACCGGTACTATCGACAAGGATAAACATTGGGCGTAAATATTTAATAGTACCAGGACCCCATGGATCAGGCCAGTAAACGTCACCAGTGATTAAAAACTCCTGATTGGATGTAACCATTAACTTGTTTCCCAATGGTATTGCACAAGGATGATGATAACCACTGGAAATAACTGATTTCCATAAAACATCTCCATCGGCACTCAGTTTAAACAAATGCATTGTTTCTTCAGGATAATTTCCGTACATATTCACCAACACGACGATCTCTCCCGAAGCAGTTTCCTTGATGTCATATGCTGGCACAGAAAGATTAGGACTTTCAGAAAAGATTTTACACCATTGTTTTTCTCCGCAGCTATTGAGCTTCATAACAAAAGGTTCTGAAAATCCGTTTCCCTCTCTCTTAATCAAACCGCAAACCAACAATCCGCCAGCTGATGTTTGTTCCAATCCAAATGATTTGTTATATACATCACTGTTGATTATTTTATCCCACAAAATGCCACCATTGATATCAGTTTTAATTAACCATGAAGCCTCCTGAACAAAAGAGGAATTCAAATAATTACCCATAATAATATAACCTTTGTCATATGCTTCAACCAAATCAAAACTGAACTCCACCCGGTCTGGTTCCCCGTAAGTCTTCGGCCATACCTGTGACAATGCAATGCTCGGAAACATCAATATTGCAAGTATGCTGACAAGAGAAGCATCCGTTTTCATGATGAATGTCTTGAAAAGTAGCCCCGAAAGCACCTGATTATGTATGCATAATTCCGGATTTTGTCAGATGCTTCCGGAGCATCGTTTTTAATCCCTTTATCTGGCAATCACAAATTTAACCATTTCCAGCATCTGGTTGCCCGACCGCATTTCTGCATAATAGATACCTGCATCCATCCCCCGGGTATCCATCACCACCTGATTTTCACGGACGTTAACAGTGATTTCATCAACTGGCTGACCCAGCCCACCGGTGATCCTGATCACTGCTCCGGCAGGATCGCTGCCGAGCTTCCAGTGGATTACGATATGATCCTTTGCAGGTACCGGGAAAACTTCCAGCATTTTTGCGGCCCCCGGCATCTTGGCTGTTACGGCATATTCCCGTATCTCTGATGATTTCGTCTCATCCGGCAAAAGGACCGGTTCCTCATAGGTGATTTCATCCAGGGCCAGCAGTACATTCCGGGCATATGCGGCTGCATTGCCCTGACCGGAAGACGCAATGTCAAACAGGGCGGACATTTGCAGACTGTCAGGACTGAAGCCATTTCCTGATGCATTCATGTCGTATAATTCAGTAATCCGGTCATGCTCCTGTACCTGTTCCGGGGTCAGGCTAAAGATAAGCGGGATACCGGACAATAGGTCATGGCCCGCCTGCACCTGTCCCCGCTCAAGTTGCAGAAACGCCGTATTATATCGCGCATCCAGGCTGTTTTCCCTTTGATACAGGGCGGTAAGGCTGTCCAGCGAGGACACTGGGCTTACGGTATCGGTCATGTAATAATGTGCAAGCCGTTTGAAGGCTGACGCCCGTTTCTGGCAGTAATAGCTGTATCTCGTCAGCAGCTCCCCATAATACGACACCAGGCTCCGGCCCTGAAGTATCTGATCCAGCATATACTCCGGCAGGGGGTTGGCGCGCTCGTCAAGTTTCTGAAGCAGCAGACCGTTCTTGGCCGATTCGGGGTTGGCCACCATCACATCGCGGATCATGACTTCCACCAGGACGTTTTCCTTTTCGATCGCAGCCCCGATGACCGTATCCGAAAGATAGGGCGATTTACCCATCAGATCGTTATACACGTTCATGGCCTGCGGCGGGGCGCTCATATCCACATTCCATTTCGTGGTGGCAGTATTGCCTCCATCCTCCAGCAGGTCAATGATGGCCATGACGGAATCCGCTTTCTGCTCCGTTGCAGCCATTTCCCCTTTCAGAGCCTCTTCGCCCGTTCCGCCGCCGCCCCCGGAACACAGATGCGAAGCACAGCTTTCTGGATTCCATTGGGCCTCGTAATTTGGCACAGGCTCTACGGTTTCTGAGGTGAAATAAACTGGTTGAAGATGTAACTGTGGTGTAGCATCATGATAATAATAAGTCACGAATTCGCACTGGTTATTCATGTCGGTAGGTGTCCCTTCAGGACCTGTCCAGCTGAAGCGGTTTCCGGCCGGCGCATCAGGAGACGAACCGGGTGATCCCTGCACAGGGGCGATCCCCAGAGGATCGTACGACATATCCGCCGTCACAGAAAGATCAAATCCGCAGTTGATGAACTCATTACACTTTACCTGAAGTCCGGTTGAAGCGCCCCGGTTCTGGTTCTGGGCGATCATACCGTAGGAGAGGAAATCGAAGTAATTGTTGTAGATTTCATTTTCCTGTAATCCCGAGTGGTTCACGATCAAGCCGATCCCCCTTCTCACCTGTCCTGTGTTGACGAATTGGTTCTCTTCCACGGTATAGCCCGTACACTGGTCGAGGTACATGCAATAGGTCTTCATTGTGATGTTATCCGGCCAGACTGTAAAATCGTTAAGCGCCACCCAATGATTTTCCCCAGATCCGAGATAGAGCGATCTTACGTTTTCAGTAAACCGTAGTCCTTCAATGTCGGCAGGATGTGCCGGAGAACTGGTCATGCTTTTGATTCCATAAAAAAGATGATGGAAGTTCGGCGGATCAGTGATGATATCATCTTCAATAGAGAATGTACACGTATTGGAAAGTATTCCACTCTGACGGTTATCCGGTGTAATACTCATCATATCTCTTTCGTCGCTGAAATAGCAGTTTGTGAAACTGATGCCGTCGATACCCGTCATTCGGATGTGATATCCCGGCTGAAAGCCCACAGGGTTATCCTCGCCGGTAGTGAAGTGGCAATCGCGGAAATAGCTGATGGAGTTGTAGTCAGGGTACGAATAGAATTCAACATCCGTTTCGTTGTTGACAAAATATGCATCATTGGCGAAAATAATGCCCCCGGAGTATTCCGGAAGGAAGCTTCCCTCACCGGCGTCTACTTTCCGTATAGCCCTGATACCGCATACGGAATTCCCGATCCTGGCGCCGTTGATGAGTTTCACATAGCCCTGGTAAGGCAGCGTCTGGGGCTGGTTGTAGGTGCCCCATAGCTCGATGCCCTGCCACCAGGTGCAGGAAGAGGTAAGGGTGCCGCCGTCGAGGATCAGCCTTGCACCGCGGTCTATGGTCAGACTGCAACCGGTGTTGAAGTAAACCGTGCCTTGCACCCACAGGGTGGCCCCGCCGGTAATGGTCACGGAACGATCCATAGTTATAGAATCTGTCACAACAGTATCGTGTCCGATGAGAAGATTTTCATGATGGTCAACAATGGCAGGCTTTCCAACTGTCATCATGGACAGAACAAAGGTCAAAGCCGTCATGATGATGAAGCTGCACAGATGATTTTTTTTCACGGATCAATGAATCTGATCTATATAACAAATGTAGTGTTTTTCCTGTCACGACATCGATCAGGATCACGATCAGGAGGCTGTGGATGGTGTTCAACTCCTTCGGAGTTGCATCTCTTTTGTTTGTCCTGACGGCACATTGCATGTGCCGCTATGATTGTTCAATCCCCCTGGGGATTGATCGATCTGATAAGACACGGGAAGTCCGGCCCGG
>JAFGHD010000048.1 GCA_016939365.1 Bacteroidales bacterium
CGGTCGGACGGGGATTCCCCTACGGGCTACAAGACATATAAGCTGCTCCTGTGAGGGCAGCTTTTCTTTTTATCCGGGGAAGTTAAAAATCCCAACAGCTTACCCACCATTGAAACTGGTTCGAATTGAGGTCTGGTAAAAAATGTTCCTGAAAAATAAATGAGTATTCATTCCTTAGTACCTTCGTACCACCTACGATTGAATTACCAGGTTTTTTTACAAAACGGGATCGTGTATGTAAGTTGCGATTAAATGATGACAAGCTGCAATAATCCCTTTCAATGAAAAAGTTCTCGATCGGATGATACATCCGATGGTGTAGCTTGAAAAATGATATCAACCAACGAAAATCAGGAGCTCATGATAAAAAAATCAATATTTTGGGAATCAGCGGTTCTGATCGTATGGTTCATGATGACAGGGGCTGGTGCCTCCCAGGAACAATCTAAGCAGCAGTTGGAGCTTGCCCCTGAAAGGGATATCAGCCTTACAGTGCACATCCGGGGAGTATTTGAAAGTAAGATCAGCCTGCTTCCCCTAACCGGAGGGAAGGCACTCCAGGCAGTTGCGGAGCTGACAAGGGTAGTGCCGGGTGATACGGCTATCATGACAATTCCACGTGAAAACCTTCCCGGGGATTTTGTGCTCAGGTTCGATTATAAAGAGCAGCAGTCCTCCACGCCCTATCCTTCGGAGAAAAGGATCGTTATCGGGAGCCAGGATCTGGAACTCAGGGCACACCCGATGTTTTGCAATAATCCGGACAGCACCCGGTTCCAGCAGGAGGAGCTGGAGAATGCAACCCTTGCGGAATTCATGAAGGAAAACAGCCAACGAAAGGAGATGCTGGGATTGCTTCAGCAGTTCCTTTTGTATTATGACGACCCCGGATCGGATTTTTACGGTGAGGGGATCAGGGAATATGAGAAGCGAAGGATTGCCCATAATAAATGGGTTGAAACTGAGCGAAAGAAGTACAACAAACTGTTCGTCAGCAGCAGGTTCCCGTTCCAGTCCCTTCCGGTTATCAGTTGGGAAGAATCAGAGGCTGAGCGGAGACAAAGCCTGATGGATCATTACTTCGACGAAGTGGATTTTAATGACCCGCTACTGACCCGGACGAATGAGTTCACGGAATGGATGAACAACTATGTGAATATATACGGAGAACTGGCCACCACCGTGGCACTGAGGGATTCACTCTTTGTCCTTGCCGGCAGGCGCTCGATCGAACAGGCGCGTAATGGTCACCCGCTGGTGTATGGATGGATGGTCGACTATTTTTACAGAGGCTATGAGAGTACGGACATTCCGGTGGGGATTGCGATGCTGGAGCCCTATCTGGATGATCCCAACTGCCTGACAACGAAAAGACAGGCTATCCTGAAGCGTCTCGAAGGAATGGAGACCCTGGTACCTGGGTTCCCTGCACCCGATTTTTCGTATGCTGAGCTATCGGGAGGCCAGGGCTCATTTCATGATTATCACACTGAAAAGCCTTACAAGCTGGTGATTTTCTGGAGCGCAGACTGTCCCCATTGCATGGAGATGGTCTCCGGACTCTACCCATGGTATCTGGAAGGCGATCACCGAAACCTTCTGGATATATTCGCCCTCTCGCTTGATGATACGGAGGAGGGTATCAAAGCATGGCGAAAAACCGTCGCGGACATGCCCGGCTGGATTCACATCCTCACCGAAGGAGGGGTCAACAGCGCCGAAGCTGATCTTTACTTCGTCCTGGCTACACCGGTCATGGTGCTCGTGGATGCCCAAACACACACCATTGTTGACCAACCGGCCACTTTAGACCAGCTCGTACAGTCGATAAGGAAATGAAGGAGCATTCACCGGATGACTCATGACTACTCCAGATCACACATGCATCCAAATATCGCCCAGTAGTGTCTATCATACATCAAACATATGCGGTACATCATGAAAACCTCCCTTACCCTTTTTATCGCCCTGATCATGATTCAGGCAGCAACGGCCCAGTTCGAAGACAAAGCCGTATTACGGATCAAGAATCCTTCTGAACAGGCCGTAAAACGGTTTTACAGCCAGGGCTATGACGTGGCATCCTATCAGCCGAAAAGCCACATCGACATTGTCGGCGATTTTTATCTTTTTTCGCAGCTAAAAAACGAGGGATTGGACGTCATTGTTACCGTGACGGAACAGGAGCTCAGGGACCATATGCTCACCGGCGCGGAGCTGAACGGATACCGTTCATACGCTGATCTGCTCACCGAGCTGCAACAGATCGAAGCTGCCCATCCATCGATTTGCAAGCTTTATGATGTGGGCGACTCACGGGGCAAGGAGTATCTGCTTGGCGGAAATAACAACTATGCCAATTACAACCATGAAGTGTGGGCCTTGAAAGTCTCCGACAATGTGCAGCAGGAGGAGGATGAACCCTGTATTTACTATATGGGCGAGCACCATGCCCGGGAGCCCATCAGCCTCGAAGTGGCCATGTACATCCTGAACCATATCCTGAACAACTACGGTACCGACCCGCAGATCACAGCCAATGTGAACAGTTCTCAGATCTGGTTCATCCCGCTGGTCAACCCGAACGGGCACAAGATCGTGACGGATGAATGGGATCTGTGGTGGAGGAAAAACATACGCGACAACAACGGTAATGGGAACATCGATCCCAGCTCCGGATCGAGTTATCCCGACGGAGTGGATCCCAACCGCAACTACGGTTTTGAGTGGGGCGGGCAGGGTACCTCCACCAATCCGGGAGACATCACTTATTGCGGGCCATCCGGTTTTTCAGAGCCGGAAGTATATGCCATGCGCGACCTTCTGAGTGCCCATCATTTTGTTGCCGGCATCTCCTACCATTCTTACAGCGAGCTGGTGCTGTGGCCTTACGGATATACCAGCGGCGCCACGCCACCCGACCAGGCCGCCCTGTCAGCGCTCGGCATTGCCATGGCCAACACCATCCCGGCAGCAGGAGGGGGTTACTACACGCCCCAGCAATCCTGGCAACTCTACCCTGCATCAGGCACCACCGATGATTACGCCTACGGCGAACACGGCATATTCGGCTACACCATCGAGCTGGGAACCGAATTCATACCTCCCGCCAATGAGATTTTGAGCATCTGCCAGGACAACCTTCAGGCAGCCCTGATCCTCCAGGACCGGATCAATAAATCCACACTCACCGGGCACGTATTCAATGCATCCACAAGTCAGCCGGTAGTGGCCGAGGTGTATGTCGAAGGCATTGACAATTCAGGCGTTTTCAGGGAGCCCTACCGAAGCGACACCGCCTTCGGAAGGTATTACCGGATGCTGCCAAACGGTAATTACACCGTGACCTTCTCGGCCTATGGCTATATCAGCCAGACCTTTACGGGGGTGAATATCAACAGCGTGAACCAGACCATCCTGGATGTGTACCTGGTGCCCGCCCAGGTGCTCAGCGTTTCGGGCACCGTCACCGACCTCTCTACCGGGCTTCCCATAGAAAATGCCACGGTTGAAGTATTGGATGCACCCCTGCCGCCGTTTACCACGAACCAGAACGGGCAATACGTCATCCCGCAGATCTTTGAAGGGATCCATCCGTTCAAGGTATATGCCCTCAATTATGCCACCATCATACAGAATGTGAACGTCACTCCGCAGAGTACGGTGTTTGATTTCCAGCTTGAGGAGAGCCTGGCCTGGAGCTTTGAGCTGGGTGTCTTCGAACCCCAGTGGTCCACCGGAGGCAATGCCCCCTGGTTCATCACCACTGAAAATCCCTATGACGGGGCGTATTGCGTCCGGTCGGGCAACATCGGCCACAACCAGTCGTCCACGCTTTCGATCACCCTCGATCTTACCTCAGCCGGAACCATCACCTTCTACAGGAAGGTTTCCTCAGAGGCCGGTTACGACTTCCTCAGGTTTTACATCGACGGCGTGCAGCAGGATGAGTGGTCGGGCGAGTTGGGCTGGGGGGAGGCCTCTTTTCCCGTCCCGTCGGGAACCCATGAATTCAGGTGGGCCTATGTCAAGGATGCCTATGTGGTCGGAGGTAGCGACAGGGCATGGATCGATTACATCACCTTCCCGCCCTACAACACCGATCCGGTCATCCAGGTCCAGAGCGTGACCATCGACGACACGGGTACAGGTAACGGCAACGGCATGCTTGATCCGGGTGAGACGGCAGATATCATCTTCGACCTGATCAACAACGGCATGGGGCCCGCCAGTCAGACAGTCTCGACCCTCACCTCCGCATGTGCCTTCATGAACATCCTGTCACCACCGGTAATGCTGGGGAACATCAACCCCTACACGACGGCACAGGCACCATTCACCATCTCCATCGATCCGTCCATACCCACGGGAACGGTAATCGACCTTGTGCTGTTGTTCGAGTCGCTGGAGGCCACCTCCACCTGCACCGTCTATGAAGCCATCGGTACACTGACGGCACACGAGGATTTCGAGACCGGGGATTTTTCGAAATTCCCCTGGGGATTCTCCGGAAATCAGAACTGGACCATCACCACCACTTCACCCTATCAGGGAGTTTACTGCGCCCGGTCGGGCGCGATCGGACACAACCAGTCCTCCGCCCTGGAGATCACCCTCGATGTGGTCAGCGACGGCACCATCTCCTTCTACCGTAAGGTATCCTCCGAAACCAACTACGATTACCTGAGGTTCCTGATCGACGGCCAGGAGAAGGAGAAATGGTCGGGCAATGTTTCTTGGGGATATGAAAGCTATGCTGTTACAAAAGGGACACATACCTTCAAATGGAACTATACCAAGGATCAGAACACCATCAGCGGCAGCGACTGCGGCTGGGTCGATATGATCACCTTCCCGCCGGTGGTATCGCTGGAGAGCATCCAGGTAACAGTATATCTTGAAGGGCCCTACAACGGGTCGGAGATGGATACCTGGCTGAACACGGCGGGGTTCCTTCCGGCATCGCAGCCTTACTCAGGTCAGCCATGGTACTATCCCGGAACGATCGCCTTGCAGGGCGCCCCACCTGCCGATGTGGTGGATTGGGTACTGGTAGAGCTGCGCGAAACTTCAGGCGGAGCGTCAACCGCCAACTCCAGCGCCATGATAGGGAAGATAGCGGGGCTGCTGCTGAAGGATGGCAGCATTGTCTCCACCGACGGCTCCCCTGTGCTGACCTTCCCGGGAAGCATCACCGACAACCTTTACGCGGTCATCCGGCACCGGAACCATCTTTCGGTGATGTCCTCCGGACCGTTACAGAAGGTGAACGGCACCTATACCTGGGACTTCACCTCGGCGGTCGGCCAGGCATACGGCGGCAATCTGGCCCATACCCACCTGGGGAACGGAGCGTACGGGATGACCTCCGGCGACGGCAACGCCAATGGCCAGGTGGAAACGGGCGACAAGGTGGATGTCTGGGCCATACAGGCCGGTCAGAGCGGATACCTGCCCGGCGACTACGATATGGACGCCAATGTGACCAACGGCGACAAAATCGACCTCTGGGCACCCAACTCCGGCAAAGGGACGCAGGTGCCGATGTGATACCATTTACTACGGATATCAATCGAAAAAGGGTATAGAACCCTGACAGGTAAAGTCATGGGTTGGAAACAGGTTGATATTTTCCATACCTCTATCTTGAAAGATCTTCCATTCTTCACTAATTTCGGTGAATAAACCGGATATTGCATTACACTCCAGTCTATGATGATGGATCAGGAGAATCCTATTCTCAACAGCCCTTACGAAAAGCCTGTGTATCATTATGCCACCATGGCTGACGGACCTGAAAAAGGTTCCCTGGATTATTCCAGAATTGTTACAGGCAGGAGATTATTCAACCCCGAACAGGAAGGCCAGGCCATACCTTCAAGAGTAACAGGTCAGATGACGTTGACAGAAGTCAATGATTATGAACGGGAATATGGACAGCATCTGATCAATCTGACCAGAAAAGAGATTTCTTTATGGAGAAGTGGCGGATACCCGGGAACCACCCGTGTGACCAAAGAGCTGCTTCAGTTTTGGTTCAATAATCCCGACCGGCATGCCGTCAGGCAGCTTTTCTTTGCCCAGAGGGAGGCTGTCGAGACAGCTATATGGCTGAATGAAGTGGCCGGCAAGACCAATTCCGGACAGAATATTCTGAACAAGCTCCTGGAAGGACAACAGACTGCCGGAAACAACAGGGAATTGCAGCTTCCGCGGATCGCTTTCAAAATGGCCACGGGAACAGGAAAAACCGTGGTTATGGGATGTCTGATCCTGTATCATTTTTTCAACCGGCAGGAATACCGGCAGGATACACGGTTTGGTGATTATTTCCTGATCGTTACGCCAGGCATTACCATTCGCGACAGACTGGGGGTACTGTTCGTCGACCGGCAACATACCAATAAATATGACCGCGAGGATTATTATGCCCTTCGCGACCTGGTCCCCCGTAACATGGAGGCATACATGGGCCACCTGAACGCGAGGCTGATCATCACCAACTATCATTCTTTCGAACCACGAACACTTCATGGCAACAAGAGAAGCCCTTTTGACGGAAAGCTGGATTCAGCAGGCAATAAACAGGAAGCGAGGGAGGATTTCAGTCAGGTGATCAAAAGGATACTGGGCAAATTCAGACCGAATTCCAGGCTGCTGATACTCAACGATGAGGCACACCATTGCTATCTTCCGAAATCCTCAGGGCGAACTACCGACAACGAAGAATCGGACGAAAACGCAAGGGCGGCCGTATGGTTCACCGGTCTGGTGGAAACAGCACAAAGGTTTAAGGTCGGGCATGTATATGACCTTTCCGCCACACCCTACTTCCTTAAGGGATCAGGATACCCGGCATACAGCCTGTTCCCCTGGGTGGTCACCGATTTCGGCCTGATAGAGGCCATTGAATCCGGACTGGTAAAAATACCCTTCCTGCCCGAAAGCGACAATACGCAGGAGCTGAGTATGCCTGTTCTGAGAAACCTTTATGAACATGTAAAAAATGACCTCCCGAAAAAAGGCCGTAAAAAAAAGAAGTCGGAAGCAAGGATAGAAGGCGTCAGGCTTGCAGAAGAGCCCCCACGTCTTCCGTCGAAGGTCAAGGCTGCACTGGATCAGTTCTATAACCACTATATAAGGTATTACGAAGGATTCAGGAAGCACCGGGAGGAAAGGCACGATCTTTTTTCAGCACCTCCCGTGTTCATCATTGTCTGCAACAATACCTCGGTATCGAAAGAGGTGTATAAATTCATTGCAGGCTATGAAGAAACCGATTACAAAGGCAACCTGATCCGTGTGGTGGACGGGCATTATCCCATGTTTTCCAACTACAACCCGGATACAAGGAAACCCAAGCCCAGGTCACCCACACTGCTCATCGACAGCGATGCCCTGGAAAATTCCGAACAGGTGAACGACGAGTTCAGGAAGATTTTTGCCAGCGAGCTGGAAGAATTCAAACGGGACTTTGCACGGATTTATGGGCAGGGCTCGGCGGAGCGGATCACCGATGCTGAGATTCTCCGGGAAGTGGTCAATACCGTGGGCAAGCAAAACAAACTGGGCGCTCATATCCGTTGCGTGGTTTCCGTTTCGATGCTTACCGAAGGATGGGATGCCAATACGGTCACACATATCATGGGCCTGAGGGCTTTCGGCAGCCAGTTGCTCTGCGAACAGGTGGCCGGACGGGCGTTGCGACGGATGAACTACTACCTGAGAACCTACCGGAAAGATACCGGTGAAGAGGTGCCGGAAAAGGACATCCATAAATATAAGGAAGAAAACCTGATCCGGAAATATCCTCCGGAATATGCCCACATCATCGGTGTGCCCTTTAAGATGTTCAGGGGGGGTATCACCCAGCCGCCACCACCTGTCGATTACAGGCACATCAAGGCATTACCTGAACGGCAGGAGGAATTTGAGATCACGTTCCCGAATATTATCGGTTACCGGATCGAGGAACTGGAGAGAGAGATCGTTCATGACTTCAGTAATGTGGAACATTTCGTGCTCGATTTTTCGGATTATCCCCTCCGGGCTACGCTGGTCAGCCCGATATCCCCGCATAAAGAAAAGATGGAGGTGACTTCCGTTCTCGAAAAAAGGGATCAGGAGCTGATATTCCTGATCACCCGGGCGCTGATCAGATACCATTTTTCGGACGATGATAGCAATCCGCAATTCCAGTTGTTCGGCAAATTAAAACAGATTGTCGAAGAATGGTACCACCACAAAGTCATCCTGATCAATGAGCGCGATCCCCGGTACAAACGTCTGTTATACTTCGAGGAGCCGAAAAAGATCGCCGACCATATACGCCGCGGGATCAACCCGCACATCAATACGGAAGAGCACATCCGTCCCATTTTCAACCATTACAACCGTTCCGGCAGCACCCGCTATGTCAACGGCACCACGACGAAACAGGTCTTCCCAACATCACGAAGCCACGTGAACCTGGTGGTGATGGACAGCGAATGGGAAGGCATCTGTGCCAAAACGCTCGAAGAAATCCCGCAGGTGCTGTCCTACGCAAAAAACCAGTTCCTCGGCTTTGCCGTGCCTTACCAGAAAGACGGCACGGACAGACAGTACTTCCCCGACTTCCTGGCACGGATCAAAACCAGGTCAGGAAGTGTTGCAAACCTGATCATCGAGATCACCGGCATGAATACCGACAAGGATGAAAAAAAATGGTTCGTTGAAAACCGCTGGCTGCCTGCCGTTAATGCCGTCCGGGAAAAATACGGCATGGAGCGGTGGCATTTCACCGAAGTGGCCGGCGACATCAGGAATATCAGAAACCAGTTGATTGATAAAATCACATCCATTGAATCATGATCATAGATAAAATATCCGTCAGGAACTTCAAAAGGCTCGAATTCATTGAGTTTGAATTAAAATCGCCACTGGTGCTGATCGGGCCCAACAATTCCGGCAAGACATCCCTTCTTCAGGCAATCACCCTGCTTGAAACCGGGCTCAGGAGAATTGCCGCCGAAAAGAAATCCGGAACAGTCAGAACGGGTATCCCGATCAACAGAAAAGACCTGATCTCAATCCCGGTTCCCCAGGCAAGACTGCTTTGGTATAAAAAGAATGTCCGCAGCCAGAAAACCGGGAATATCCTGATCGAGATCATTGCAGAGGGAACCATCGGATCTGTGAGATGGCACGCCGCACTTGAATTCGATTATGCGAATGAGGAATGGTTCTACTGCCGGGCTTTGAGGATGGATGAAAAGGGCGAAAAGAGGCACACCATCGATAAGGCGGCTTATGAAATCAAGGTGGCCTATCTCCAGCCAATGTCAGGCCTGGCATCCACAGAAGACAGGCTGACCCCGGGATCCATCGACAGGAAGATCGGGGAGGGGAAAACTGCCGATGTGATCAGGAACATATGCTACCAGTTGCTGCATCCTGAAAAATCGACCGACGCACTACCGGATTCTGAAATCAAACGGAGATGGGATGAACTGAACCGTATGCTGACAGCACGTTTTGGAATAAAAATCAATGAACCGGTATTCAATCCCGGAAACGGATTGCTCGATATGACCTATACGGAACACGGCATCGAGTATGATCTTTCCAATGCGGGCCGCGGATTTCAGCAAACACTGCTGCTGCTGGGTTTCCTGTACGGCAATCCGGGAAAGGTGATCCTGATGGATGAGCCGGACGCCCATCTGGAAGTCCTCAGACAAAAAGAAATCTACAATCTGATCTCGGATGTGACCAGAAGGATGAACAGCCAGCTGATCGTGGCATCACACTCTGAAGTGGTTCTCGATGCCGCCGCATCATCCGACCAGGTGATCGCCATCATCGAAAACAAGGCTATCGAACTGAATGACCGGCAAAAGCTCCGGGAGGCAAAAAAGGCCCTGACAGATATCGGCTGGCACAAATACTATCTTGCACGATTGAAAAAACACTGTGTCTATCTCGAAGGCGCCACAGACCAGAGAATTCTTGCTGCTTTCGCCAAACTTCTCCACCACGACTGCAAGGATTTACTGGATGATGCTTTCATTGACCCGGTGGAGGGAAATATTCCGGCCGAAGCCTATAAAAGGTTTAAATCACTGAAAATAGTTGAACCTGAACTAAAAGGTCTGGCTATTTTCGACAGACTGGACAGACCTGTCGATCCTGACGCACCATTGAAGGTGATCCAATGGAATTACAGGGAAATAGAAAACTACTTCTGCACCCCGGTGGTTTTTATCCGGTGGGCAGAAAGCAGAACCGGAAGCCTTTTTACGCAGAATTACCCGGTGATCATGAAGGAGGTGATCCATGATGTTTTTCCAAAACTATACCTTGAGAATCCTGATGACCAGTGGTGGAAGCATGAGAAAATGAGTGAGTGGGCCGATCGGATCTTCGAAGAGTTTTCCAGACGCACAGGACAGCCATCAGATATGAGAAAGGGCAACTTCCATGAGCTGATCGCTTTTCTTGAACCGGATGAGGTCACTCCTGAAATAACCGAAAAACTGGATGCACTGCTGGAGGTGATCAGACCATGAACAGACCGTCACAAAAAAGAAACAGTCCCGGAATTCAGGGACTGTCGGACCGGAGATACTATCTCCGGCGCTGCTAATGCCTTAATAAAAATGCTGAACCCTTGTGGTACTGAAACAGTATGAACGATCCCGCAGGTGCGGGACAAGGGCCGTCCAGCCCTCCACCTCCGCCGGTGCGGATTGGTGCAAAGATAGTACAAACGACTTGAAGTCGCAATTTGCGACCTCAAAAACAATACATCCGGTATGAATGAGGGTATTCGTTAAAATGAGACAATGGGCCGCCAATTACGGCGAACTGCTACAGAAGATCAACGAACTGCAACGATCCGAATCGGATCAGAACGAGCACATCGCCCGGATTTACAAGATCAGTGAAGATCTGCTCAGACCCAGGCTGACAGAAAGAAATCCTGTGGGATACAGAATAAAAGAACAGTAATGGCAAAGAAAATCGATTCCATCAGGCACGGCCGGGACACCCGAGCCCACATCCCCTCAAGCGAAGAGGCGGGATATGAAGAAGCCAGCCCGTTGGTGAAGGGCGGCAAACAGGCGACGGACATCCCCAGAAACCCGGTGGTGCACCGCGGCCAGGACCCCGAGCTCTTCTGGATGAACAAATACGGCCCCGATGATACCGGCGACCGGCTGAGGGTGGACATCCGCTCCCTGTACCGCCACGAGCACATCGCACCCGAACGCATCATCAGGGGGCTGCACCGCGTCGTGGAAGAGAAAAAAGACCCGCAACAGCTCGACTTCTTCTCTGCCGACGAATTCTTCGGCAATGCCCTGGGACGCGAAGAGCTGGACAAGGTCTCCGACTACTACCGGCACTGCGACGGCTGGACCAACCGCCTGATACAGGGCGACAGCCTGCTGGTGATGACCAGCCTGCTCGAACGCGAAGGCATGGCCGGCAAGGTGCAGATGATCTACATTGACCCGCCATACGGCATCAAGTACAACAGCAACTGGCAGATCAGGCTCAACGACCGCAACGTGACCGACGGCAAAGACGAGCACCTCACCGGCGAACCGGAGATGATCAGAGCCTACCGCGACACCTGGGAACTGGGCATCCACAGCTACCTCAGCTACCTGCGCGACCGGCTCCTCGTGGCCCGCGAACTGCTCACCGAAACCGGATCATGCTTCGTCCAGATTTCCGATGA
>JAFGHD010000049.1 GCA_016939365.1 Bacteroidales bacterium
TAATCATAATATCAAAACGGGAATCAAAGATACATAATCCGCATTTACATTTCATTTACATTCGTTAATTCTTGTTAATTGACGCATTGAATAATCATGATACGCAAAAAAAAAATATTTTTGCAATTGAATAGTTCAAAAGACACGCATATGAAAAAGACATTTCTTCTGATGCTTGCAGGGCTTTTTTCAGGCATCTACCTTTCCGCACAGGTTCAGCAATCGGATGTCAACCGGGCTCCCCGGGATCAGAAACCGCCGGTTCCTGCGCAGGAAGTGGTTGTCAATCCCAATGCCCCGGATATCGTTTTCGAAAAGGTTGAGCATGACTATGGCACCATTTACCAGAACGATGACGGGAGTTGCGAATTCAGTTTCACCAATAAAGGGAAAGAGCCGCTGATCCTGTCAAACGTCCGCTCCTCCTGTGGCTGTACCGTTCCGGAATGGCCGCGTCAACCCATACTTCCGGGTGAATCGGAAGTGATCAAGGTTCGTTACGATACCAAGCGGATTGGTATCATCAACAAGACCGTCACGGTGATGTCCAATGCCAAAACCGCATCGGTTGTCCTGAAGATCAAGGGAAGCGTGATTGCCCGTCCTGCAGACCAGGTTCCTGAACAGAAGATCGAGGGCACAGGAGCTCCGATAAATAAATAAATCCGTTTTGTTCCCGGCACTCTGAATCGGAACGGCAACAGGTTAACAATTCCTGTAAACTCCCAAAAAGAGGATGTCTGCGATGAGAGACAGCCTCTTTTTTTTTTAACGGTGCCAAAAAAGATATCTTTGTTCTTTTGTTTTTCTTTTGTTAAAAATAAAAATATTGTCATGCCAAGGATTTCCCAGAAAGGACGGATGATGCCGGCTTCACCGATCCGGAAGCTGGTTCCTTTCGCCGAACAGGCGAAAAAGAGAGGGATCAGGGTCTTTCATTTGAATATAGGGCAACCCGACATCGAGACTCCGGAGGTCGCCCTGCGGGCCGTCAGGAATTTCAGCCAGAAGGTGGTTGAATACAGCCACTCAGCGGGCATCCGCAGTTACCGTGAAAAGCTCGCCGGATATTACCAAAAGAATGACATCGAAATCACCGCTGACGACATCATCATCGGGGCAGGTGCATCCGAGGCCATTCTTTTCGCCATGCAAACGTGCATGGATCCGGGTGACGAGATCATCATACCCGAGCCTTTTTATGCCAATTACAACGGTTTTGCCATTAACGCAGGTGTCCGGATTGTGCCGATCCCATCCACTATCGAATCGGGATTTGCGCTGCCCGATATCTCAGAATTCGAGAAGGCCATCTCTCCACGTACCCGGGCGATCATGATCTGCAATCCCAACAATCCCACCGGTTATCTATACTCCGTACATGAGCTGGAGGTCTTGAAGGAGATCGTGCTGAAGCACGATCTGTATCTTTTTGCTGATGAGGTATACCGGGAATTCTGCTATGACGGTCTGACACATCATTCAGTCATGCATTTTGAGGGTCTGGACGACCACGTAGTGCTGATTGATTCGGTTTCCAAGAGATACAGTGCCTGCGGCGTGAGGATCGGGGCGATGATCAGCAGGAACCGGGAGGTGATGCAGACCGCTCTCAAGTTCGCACAGGCACGGCTCAGCCCCCCGACCTTCGGCCAGGTAGCGGCAGAAGCTGCCCTTGATACCCCCGATAGTTATTTCCATGGGGTGCTAGAAGAATATCTTGCCCGTCGCAATGTGGTGGTGGAATCGATCAACGGGATGGAAGGGGCATTCTGCCCCAAGCCTTCAGGAGCCTTTTATGTGGTCGCCCGGTTGCCGATTGACGATTCCGACCGGTTCTGCCAGTGGTTGCTGGAGGAATTCAGCTTTGAAGGCCAGACCGTGATGCTTGCGCCCGCCACAGGGTTCTATGCTACCCCGGGAAAAGGACTCAATGAAGTAAGAATCAGCTATGTGCTGAAGGTTGCGGATCTGGAACGTTCGATGATCTGCCTTCGCGAGGCGCTTCAGGTCTATCCGGGACAAACCTTCTGAGACTCCTCCCTGTGCGGCAGGGTCTCAGTCCGGCACCTGCGATCCCAGACCGCCGTTAGGCCTCCATACCTCTATCTTGTCACCATTGTTCACCTCGCCGTCCATGGTGAAATCACCGGGATAGTATCCCGATAATCCGGACTGCACCACCCAGACATCATTCTTATCACCGTTATTGATCTCCCCGCTTGCATCACCGTCTCCTCCAACCAGACCCCAGACACCGGAGTCAAGATATGAATAACCTAAAGTTCCGCCATATACCTGTCCCGGACCGGTCGAGAAATCGTAGGAATATATCCCGCCTGCTGAAGTCAGTGCATTGGCGGACATAATGCCCAAATGGTTCCGGTGCCATAAGACCGCGAAAAGGGAATGATTGATACCGGCATTGACGACAGGATGGCTGGTTCCGTCTGTCCCTGTGATGGTACCATCCTTGTGGAGAAATGCAGCCGTCCGGGCGATGATCGAAGCTGGCGTGGCCAGGGAGGCAGAAGGGGCATCCCGCAACTCTACCAAAATCCAGTCGACGATATCCGGATCCGGAATGGATGCCACCGCCTCCGTTCCATTGTAAAGCCATGGGCTATTATTGTAAGGCTGTGACAAGGGCAGCATACCCTGCATGTTCAGGTTCGTGCGCATGTAAGGGCCGATGTATGGCCCTTCCAGATATGCCTTCAGATTCAGCGTGATATCATTGGAGGCAGGGATCACGGTCACGGTAGTTTCATCCGTGACGCTCACGCCATAACTGTCCCTTACGGTAAGCGTATATACTGTTGTCTGCATCGGCCCGCAAACAGGATTGGGAATATTGGGATTGCTCAATCCCGTTGCAGGCGACCATGTGTAGGAATAAGGAGAAATGCCCCATTCCACCGATCCGTTAAGGATCGTGTTGGTGCCGAAGACCAGAACGACGTCTGGACCCGCATCCGGTACAGGCATCATATAGGTGAAATCGCTGTTCTGATACCTGAGCTTTGCCTGGATAGTCCCTGAGGAAATGGTGTTCGGTATGCCGATACTCGGCCAGTTCATGTTGATATCCCAGAATTCTGGCTTCTGGGAACAATAGTAGGACTCATCTGGCAGGTTGTTGGTCCCCGACGGAATAATGTTGCCCTTCAGGTTGTTGCCGTACTCGAAATGATTGGAACCGCTGAGACTGTATTGCCCCATCAGGAAACCCGTGTTGGTGATCTCATTGCCCACATAGTTCTGGTAGCTTGTGGTCAATGTGCCTGAGGTAATGATAATGCCATACAGTTCAGCACGGTTCCTGAAGAAAGAATTGTAGGGGCCGCTGGGGCCCCATGCATGATCGGTGATGATATTCTGCACAATGTTGCCCTCAAACAGGTTGCAAAAAGAGAAATGCCCGTGCAGCGATATATCGCCGCTGTAATTGTTCGGGTATTCCGTCCGGTACACATCCAATGAGTAATTGTATCCAAAGACATTGCCGTTGGCCCCCACTTTGGTCATCATGGCATGCCGGAGATGCTTGAAGATGTTGTTCTCCACAAGGCACAGCCCGCAATGATTGTTGAGGGTGACGCCGTAGCCATGGTTTGAGGAGCCGTCGTAGGCAAAGGCGTCGTGGAAATAGCAACCTGAGATTTCGATATGGGTGCTCCAGCGGACCACGATATGGCTGCCTACGCTTTTGTTACTCTCCACTCCCCTGATCCAGCAATCCTTTGCAAAGCTGATCAGAACATTGTTCGGTCCTGAGGTGGGAACGTCATCGATCCGTTCTATATAAAGGGATTCTATTCCAGCATGAGTTTTTGGGGTGAAAGGGCCGGCAGTGGGATTCAGAGAGGCCTCAAAGGTGATGCGGAGGGGATCCTCCAGAAAAAGAGTATCACCCGAAATGGAAACCACCCCCACGATCTGGCCGACTGCATATTCCGCCCATGTCGCCGGATTGGTATCCCAGCTTCCGTTATCTTCCCTGATCTGGATATAATCCCCGGCAGAAAAAAGACCCGGGTCGGTGACACGTATCCATCCGGAATCTTTGACATATCCTGTGATCAATGGGGTATAGGAAGAAGGTCCCGTTCCGGAGACATTGACACAAGCCATATTCAAACCGCCCAGGTTGAATCTGAGCCTGGACTGCAGTCCGGCCACTCCCCTGAGGATGACGCTGTCCGGCAAAACAAGGCCTGTATTGAGAAGATAATTTCCGGCAGGGAAAAAAACCACACCCTGATTGCCACCCAGTGCGGCAATCGCCGCTGCCACTGCCGGATAATCATTGGTGACACCGTTACCGGTGGCTCCGAAGTCCATGACATTGACCACAAGTGCAGGGTCGGGGAAACTCCCCGTGAATCCGGCGGTGCTCCAGTTCACCCTCCGGTCCAGGGGGATCACCTGCGCCCCGGCCCATAAAGTGATTGCCAGCAGCGCGTAAACAAGTAAAATTCTTTTCATCTTTTTTTCTTCAAATGTAAAAAATATCAATTATATTTACAGGGTGTAACAGACGTATCTGAAGAAATTTTATTTTATTAGTTTTGTAACCTGATGGGATTCTAAAGCAAATAATTATAGAAAAAACAAACATATCATGAAAAACAAGCCGGTTTACAGGCGGTACCTGTGGTCATCGCTTGTATTTGTGTTTTCGTCCATGATGCTGTTGCAGGTGACTGCTCAGGTAACCTATTTTGTGGATGATGATACGGGTGACGATAGCCGTACCCCACTGGAAGCGCAAAACCCCCTTACACCGTGGCTGACGATCCAGCATGCCATCAACAGTGCCGCCAACAGTGATACCATCGTTGTTGCACCGGGCACTTATCAGGAGCAGATTTCTCTGCAGAAATCCCTCACATTGCGGGGTGCTACATACCAGATCAACAAGAACGGCTACCCGGTTCCACCCAACTATGCCTGGGATGACAATGTCGAATCGATCATTGATTGTGCACCGGCAGTCCAAACATTATTCACCATCAAGGATGTAAATGATGCCACTCTGGAAGGATTTATCCTTCAGGCACTCTACCGTGACAACAACAGTCAGAACCACCTGCTCCATATTTTCGCGTACACGCAGAACATGGACAATATCGTTATCCGGAACAATATTATCGGGCCCAATACACACATCACCCTTCAGGATGGCACAATGGGAAGGATGAACGTCTGGATCGACCTGAACGATTACGATTACGGCCTTACAAACAGTCTGATCACCGGAAACAAGGTATTCGACTCTAAAGGAAATGGCAACAACATCTTTATATTCGGTTCCTATGAGTTGTATTCATACAGCATTTCAGCTCCGATGAACGGCACGGTGATGTCCGGCAATGAACTTTCCGGCAGCCACCGTTCCGGAATCGAGGTGGCGGGTGGTATTGACGGTCTGTCGATCTTAAACAACCACATATTCGGCAATACAGGATTACCAGGAGACCCTCCGGGAGACATGAAATACGGCAATGGTATCGTCATGGTGAGAGGATCGAGCGACCTTGTCTCGGGCGCCAATGCCCACGGCCCCACAAACACCCTGATCGAAGGAAACCGCATTTATGGGAACCAGAAAAACGGAATTTACCTCGGACCTGTCGATTCCAACCTGGTTTTCAGGAACAACAGCTGTATCCTGAATGGATGGGACAATATCCGCGTGGATATGGAGGAACATTACTATGACGGCAACGTGAACCTGACCCCTGTCTATGACAAGCTGTATGACATCTTCACACGTTACAACAACATTTTTGACAGCGACAGCGCGGGTGCGCGGGTCATCGGGGTACCCACCAACGGCTTCTTTCTCCAGAGCGAATATGATTACTGGGGTGCTGAGGACGGTCCGTCAGGCGTTGGTCCGGGCAGCGGCGACGAGGTCAGTCAGACCATTGCCTTTACCCCGTGGGTGGATGATGAGATCCTCGATTATGAGCACATTACCACTACCTCACCTGCACTGCTCGGTCCGGCAGGCGGATCCCTTCAAACAACCATCACCTCCATACCCGGTCCGGCCGATCTCCTTGACGGTTACCAGACCGGGGAATTTACCGATATACCGGAAACAGACGAAGACTTCATCACCAACAATACCGGGTGCATTTTAAGATTTAAGCTGCTATGGGGGCTCGTGGAAACCGGAAGCGTCAGTGCAGATATGTTTTTCGACTACAGCGGTCAGCCGGGCATTACGGATCCCTCCAGCATCATCATACTGAAAAGGGACAATGCACTGGATCCTTCCTGGGAATATTTCCCTGAAACATCAAGGGATGACCTGGCAAGAACAATTACCATTGCAGGAGTTACAGAATATGGCGAGTTTGTGCTCGGCCTGAAAGGAAAAATCTGGGTCGACGGAAACGGCAACACGGATTGGAATGACCCATTCAACTGGTTCTCCTTCGGAATTCCTGCAACCACCGACAATATCACCATACCTGCCGGGCTGCCCCTTTATCCGGAGACAAACAGCGGCCCGACAGCCGTATGTAACAGCATATACATCGAAAATGGCGCCCATGTCACCGTCCCGCCTGACAATGCCCTGACTGTTTACGGAGATATTCTGTGCGAAGGGATGATCAACATTGCAACGGATAATGCGGGACACGCTGGATCACTGATCACTCATGGATTTGTTGCCGGTACCGGCACCTTCTCATTCAACCGGGATATGACCGGAACAGGAGCATGGGGAGGACCCGCCGGCTGGCACCTGATATCAAGCCCGGTGGAAGGGGTGAGTTGTCATGACTTCTTCGATTACTATATCAATGTATGGACAGAGAGTATTAACGAGTGGGAATATTTTTGTCCCGGAGATACTCCATGTGTTGCAGGGCCTAACCTGCCTCTGGCACCGATGAAGGGATTCAGCATCAAGCGGGAATTGAACTATGTCTGCAATGCCATCAATCCGGCAACAGGGAACATCGTTGAACTCGAAGGTCCCGCAGCAGGACTCCACAGCGGCACCATGAGCCACATCATTACCGGTACAGATTTCGAACCGGGAGATCCCAACGGCCTGAACAACTGGAACCTCATCGGCAATCCCTACCCCTCTCCCATCGACTATGAGCTTTGGTTCAACATCATGGGAGGCATACCGGCCGGTGTCGACAATGCCATCTACTTCTGGGATGACGACGCCCTCACCTACCGCTCATGGGTCGCAGGTGTCGGATATACACAGTATATCCCCGCCACACAGGCCTTCTTCATGCATGTCAATACAGCCGGCTCCTATACACTTAGCATGGATAACTCCATCCGTGTACATAACGGAAGCAATGAGTTCTTCAAGTCGGATGTCAGCGACCTCCTCACCCTCGAAGTGTCTGGCCGGGGATACTCCGATCAGACCTACATACGTTTCCTCGATCATGCACAGGAAGGATTCGACAGCCGTTTCGACGCATACAAACTGCTGAGCGAAGTGCAGGAAGTGCCGCAATTATTCACCAGATCGGGCAATACCAGGCTGTCGATTAACAGTATGCCTGCCAGGCCATCCATAGAATTGCACTTTTTGGCCGGAACTGCCGGTGAATACACCATCCGCACCCGGGAATCCAGCGATTTTGAAATGGTGCTGCTTGAAGACCATGAAACAGGCACCCTGACTGACCTTACAATAAATCCATACACCTTTTACTATAAAGAAGGAGAACCGGAAAACCGGTTCATGATCCACTTCATGAGTTCCGGCGAAAATAAATTGGGAATCTCAGGGATATTCTCCGACGGAACCCGGGTCTTTGTAATCAATACCGGCGAACTCGAAACTACACTGACAATGAACAACCTTTTGGGGCAGGAGGTGATGAAGACCCGTTTACAGAAGGGATTGAATACCATCATTCCCGGAAACCGTTCAGGATACTTCATCGTTCAGGTGCGGAATGAAAACGGCATGAATTCAGAGAAGGTATACCTCAGATAAACCTCCTCACTATGGAAAAACCCGGGTCGGCAAATCCTCCCGGGTTTTTTCTTACCCTCCGGCCCAGAAAAGACAGTAACAATAAAAACAGACCGGACAATGAATTTTTTTCAAACGCTCATCCTGAGAAAAGGCTTGATCTGGCCTGTCATCAAAGGCTTGCTGGCCATCATGATGCAGGGTTGCATTCAGGAAGAGCTGGAATTCGACAAGATCAAGAGCCCGGATTGGAGCTCCCAATGGGCTGTCCCGCTGATCAATACCGAATTCGACCTGTATGATTTCCTTAAGGACAGCAGTACGATCATCACCGGTGAAGACGGATTGGTCGCACTGGTATATGAAAACAAGGACCTCATCAGTATTGATGCCTACGAAGAAATCCAGATTCCTGACCAGGAATGCGACATGCATACGGAATACCCCCTGCCCCCTCTACCCTCCGGTACTATGGGGTCAGTCCCACTGACTCTCACCGCCGGATTTGACACCGATGAGGAGGATCAGCGCATCGACAGCGCATGGTTAAAGGGTGGAAGTTTCAGGCTGGAGTGCCATTCCAGCCTGAATAAGGACTTTGCCACCGCGGAGTTTATCATCCGGTCCCTGATCCATCAGACCACACGGGACACACTCCGGTTCATTATGGATATCGGTAATCCGGGTGGATTGCCCGAAGTGATGAGGGACACGACCATCCCGATGTCGGAATATATCCTCGTTCCCGAGCCCGATGCATTTCAGAACCAGGAGATACACATACAGGCCATTATCCATTTTATGGCGGATGGCAACCCGGATTTGTCACCCTATTACCTGAAACTTGAAAACTCATTCGTTAGCATGGACTTCAGCCGCATATACGGCTATCTGGGTCAATACTCCGAAATCATGGAAGACACGATCCTGCTGGATATATTCAAGATCAATGAGGAAGGGCATTTTACATTTGCTGAGGGAAGTGTCGGGCTTAAACTCAAGGTAAGGAACAGTTCCGGCGTTCCCGGTCGGCTGACGGCTGAACGCTTCACCGCATTTCATCAGGAGGGAAGTGATTCTGCCGATATCCACCTGATTCCCGATGTTTTCGGGATCCATCATGCCTTGCCGGGACAGGAAGGACAGTATGTATTTACCGAGCAACTGTTCGAAAGCCCCGACATTCACGAAGCACTCAATATATCCCCTTACAGGCTTCTGTTGCGCCTGAAGGGAGAGATGAACTGGCAAGGAGATACGACGGTCTTCAATTTTGTGCTGGACAGCAGCAGAATACAGGCGGATATGGAGGTCGAACTCAGACTGTACGGTGCAGTTGAAGGTTTTCAGGTCTCCGACACCGTTTCGTTCGAACTGGAACCTATATCAAACCTGGGAGCTCTTCAGTTGAACATATGGGTCAGCAACGGATTTCCAATAACGGCAGGTGTCGAATTACTTCTGGTCGACTCGACCTGGCAGGTGGTTCATACTCTCATGCAGCTCAATGATCCGTTGATGATGGCCGCAGGAGTGGGACCACCTCCCGGTCTCAGGGTTGAATCGCCTGCGGAAACGCTCTCAGCGATCACCATTGCCGATGAGGAGACACTGGAGAAAATCTATCGGGCCACCTGGGCCATTGTCAGGGTGCGGATTGAAACTCCGCCGGGCCAGCTTGTAAAGATCTATCCTGACTATAAAATCCGCCTCAGGGCGGGTGCCCTGGTGGGCATGAAACCCTGAGCCAACCCCACCTTCTTATGACAAAGCGGATCATTGACCGGCAAAGGAGAATGGCAGTGGCCATTATCCTCCTCATGTGTACCTCAGTAGGTCTGAAGTGCCAGGTTTCCCGCACCTCTTACTTCCTTAATGAATTACCCGAATCCGGCCTGCTCAACCCTGCTTCAGCACCCTCTTCACGCTTTTATGTGAACCTGCCTTTCATTTCTGCTTTTCATATGGGGTTTGAAAGCCCTTTTGCATTTGATGAACTGACCGCAGAATGGCCGGGCGGCGATTCGCTTTACCTCGACAGGGAGACCATAATGGGTACCCTGTCCCGAAAGAACTACTTCGCTCTATCTGTTTATGACCAGCTGGCGGCGGCAGGAGCGGCTTTCGGAAAACACAGTATCAATCTGACCGTGGCACAGGTATTCTCCACCCATTTTATATTCAGTGAAGACCTCGCCAGGCTCATTCTTTATGGAAACGGCGATCCGGTCCTCATCGGGAACAATGTGACCATCGATAAATCCCACCTGAGCATGAACTCATACCATGAATTCGGTCTGGGATATGCTTTCCGGTGGAACGACCGGCTGACCATCGGTACAAGGATCAAATATCTGAACGGCGATTTCAACGTCTGGATGGAAAAAGGCAACATCGATCTTTTCACCAGCGATACCCCCGATTACCCCATCACCATGGCATCTGACATCAGGCTTCACACCTCTTCAACTATCAGCGATTTCGACGATCTGATCGCACAGGTAGAGAAGTATCAATGGTTCGACCTGACCCGCAACCACGGATGGGCAGCTGATCTGGGAGCCTCTTTCAGGTTGAATGATCACTGGTCATTTTCGGCCAGTGCTGCGGATATTGGACGGATCAGGTGGAAAGATGATGTTCGGCGGTTCATTTCCCGGAACCCCGGTCTCGCTTGTTCCTTCGGTGGGTTTGAGCTGGATGATTTTTTTGCAGACGGTAGTTTCAGGGATACCCTCGGTATCCTGGACACATTGCAGCATCGTTTCGGACTGGAAGAATACAACGATCCTTACCGGGCCTGGATCACACCCAAGACCTACATCGGGGCACTCTATCACTTCATTCCTGCAGACGGTCTTGGGATCATGGTGCGGTCAGCCTTTACCGGCGGGATCATCAGACCCTCAGCGACCCTGAGCTACTATAGGATTCTCTGGCAAAAGCTCACCCTGGGAGCCAGCTATTCATTGGTCAATGATGACTTCCTCAATATCGGACTGGTCACCAGCCTGCGGATCGGACCCGCTCAAATATATGTGATGACCGATTTTGCCAAAGGATGGATCAGTGGAAGAGCCTCTCCCAACTATAGCTCCCATTTCGGGATCAGTTTTCATATCGGAGCCAATAAGCCTTCAGAAGGGGAACGCAGCTTCGGGGAAGATGAAGAGAATGCCGGACCGTGATGACACCTGTAACTGTCAATCAATAACGAACCTTCCTGCAAAGGTTCCGTCACCGGAAAGTTCAACAATGTATTCCCCATGAACCAAACTTCTGGTGTCAAGGGTGATCCGGTTGTCCGGCAAATCACATTCCTCAATGACATCTCCCTGGTTATTCAGGATGATCAAATGATACAATTCCTTACCAGGATTTTCAAATTCCAGGGTTATCTGTTTGCTGAACAGGCCGGGGATGACCTGAAATGACAACAAGCAGGACTCCCTCCGGATATCCCCGGTCTCACAGGGAAGGAGCAGGTCGGCAGAAAGGTAATTCATCCATTCAATTCCATCGGAAATTCTTGTGGTTCCATGCAAAATATTCTGGTTTACTTCGTATACAGTTCCAGCAGTTTCATACCATTCACCCCTTTTACCGTCCCAACAGAAAGCTGAAGAAGCCAGCATGTTACCAACTGCATCGCAGCTGTAACGCTCCCTCATGACAAACTGCCAGCTACCTGGCAATTCCCTCCGGCTTCTGGTCATCATCGAAAGATGCCCATGACGATCATAATCATAGGTTACCCGGCAAACGGGATCATCCCAGTCAGCACCATTCCAGTAACTGACGGTTTCGGAAACCTTTTGACCATCTTCAGAGAAACCGAAAACACGTCTCATCTGGTATTGCCAACCGTCAGTGTAACGCATGGTCACCATTCCGCACTGCACGCCGTTTTCTGAATAATTCATCACCTCCCTGATATCAGGGATGATACTGTCTGTGAATACATGGTTTCCGGTTACCGATATCAGCCTGCCGGAAGGATCATATGAATATATGTGCAAGTAGGTCTCTTTCCACCTCAGTTCTGCTTCACTCCAAAACATCTCCTCCACGACTGACGGTTTCGCCGGCTGGTAATACTGATATGATTTCATGCTGTAATTCACCCATTTTTTACGGCATTGTATCTGCACGACTTCGGTCAGTCTTGACGCATCGCCCCTGATCACGATGGTCCGGTCGACCAGATCCCACCCTTCCTTCCTGTGATTCCACTGACGTGTGTACAACGTATCGATGTTAATATGATAGGCTTCTGATGTAAACCACAGAAGCATAAAGGCAAGCATAACCCATATTCCTGTGGTTTTTCGGATGGGAAACAGGAGACCCCGTTGAGTGTAGGTTTTTGTTTCCATTTTGCCTGATTTTTGGTTTACCGGTCAAAAATACATGCCGGAAAGGGGGGATTCAAGTCTTATTTAGGGAATGGCATGGGTACCGGTGTTAAGGTGCGGATCGGATTATTCTGTGGAGATTTCAGGTCACCGGAAATTGCATGAAAAAGTTTCCTTTTTAAGTGAAATTATTCGGAACCTTTCATAAGCACAACTTATATCTTTGATTATCAAATATATTTCTGTTAATTATCCGATGAAAAAATTTTGTTAAAAAAAAACAACATCGAACAATAGTTTGTTTATAATTGCAGGCCATTTCAAAAAGCGCCTGGTTTAAAGCAACCAATTAATATTGAATTTATTACACCAGGGCTTACAAATGGCAATAACAAACCATTGATGAAAACGGTGAAAAAAGATGTTAAGGCTTCAATCTTCTGTGAGGAGAAGGAAGCCGAGCCTCCAAGTATGGGTCATCCCGACCCGGTACTGCTGACCATGACCCGGCAGGAAAATGGATTGAAAAATGATTTTCCTGTAAACATCCGATCCCTGGAATTCAGAAACAGGTACTTCCCTGAAACCTCACTCCGCGACTGGAACAACTGGCAGTGGCAGATCAGAAACAGCTACACATCCTACGAGCAGATACAACAGTTTCTGCATCTCTCCGAGGATGAGGTAAAGCCATCCGGCAATGGTAACAACCTGCCGATCAGGATCACTCCCTATTATGCAAGCCTTCTGGATCCCTATGATGCGCTACAGCCCCTCAGGCGAACCGTTATTCCGGTGCTGGATGAGCTGATTACATCGCCCGAAGAAAAACCTGATCCGCTGGGAGAAATGAATGACAGTCCGGTAAACCACATTGTACACCGGTATCCGGACAGGGTATTGTTTCTGGTCACGGGATTTTGCTCAACCTATTGCCGATACTGTACCCGCTCGCACATGGTCTCCAAAAAGGACAAGTGCCATGCGATGAAAAGCGAGTGGGATGAAGCCATCGGTTATATCCAACAACATCCGGAAGTACGCGATGTGGTCATTTCAGGAGGCGATCCGCTGACACTTCCTGAAAGCAGGTTGCAATACCTGTTGTCGCGTTTGAGGGCGATCAGCCATGTCGAGATCATCCGCATCGGCACCAAAGTACCCGCTGTGCTGCCCATGCGTATCACCCCTCCCCTCCTTAGGATGATCAGGCAATATCATCCGGTTTTCATGAGCATCCATTTCACCCATCCGGACGAGTTGACACCTGAGGTATGTACAGCCTGTGAACGGATCGCCGACGCGGGTATTCCGATGGGAAGCCAGACTGTGCTGCTCCGCGGGATCAATGACGATCCGGTTGTATTCAGGAAATTGATGCAGGGATTGCTTAAAATAAGGGTAAGACCCTATTACCTGTATCAATGCGATCCGATCCCGGGTTCAGCGCATTTCAGGACGCATGTGGAAAAGGGCCTGGATATCATCAGGAGCCTGCGCGGCTTCACATCAGGATACGCCATCCCCCATTTCGTCATCGATGCGCCCGGAGGCGGAGGCAAAATACCGCTTCTTCCCGAATATTTCCAGGGCAGGTCTGATGGTCGTGTGGTGCTTACCAACTACGAAGGAAATACTTACTATTATCCTGATCCGGACTGATTTGACGGATCATTATGCCGGCAGGCATGCTTCAGGTGTCGCGGGTACCGGTAACCGCCTGCCGGCAACAATTTTGATCTGAGAAAAATGAATATCGGGATCACTTATGACCTTCGTGAAGATTATCTTAAAATGGGATTTTCACCGGAGGAGACCGCCGAGTTTGACAGGCAGGAAACCATCGATGCCATTGCCGCAGCACTGGAGAAAAACGGTTTCCGTACCAACAGGATCGGCAATATCCATCAATTATGCAGGCGCCTTGCAAAGGGAGACCGGTGGGATATTGTCTTTAACATCTGCGAGGGCTTGTACGGAATGGGGCGCGAAGCACAGGCCCCTGCGCTTCTGGATGCCTTTAACATCCCCTACGTTTTTTCCGATCCATTGGTATTGGCCCTGACACTGCACAAGGGTATGACCAAAACCCTTGTACGTGCCGCCGGAATACCCACAGCCGACTACCACATGGTTCACTCGCCGTCTGATATTCCCCAAGTGAATATGCCTTTCCCGCTTTTTGCCAAACCGGTGGCAGAAGGTACCGGAAAAGGGATCCATTCCGGTTCGGTGATCCAGACACCCGGACAATTGGAGGCGGCCTGCAGGTCGCTTCTTTCATCGTTCCGCCAGCCCGTATTGGTCGAAAGGTTCCTGCCCGGCCGGGAATTCACGGCCGGTATTGTCGGAACCGGGGAGCATGCGCAGTGTATCGGGGTGATGGAAATTGTACTGAAAGAGGAGGCCGAGACCAGCGTTTACTCCTATCATAACAAGGAAGATTACGAAAAACTCGTGGAATATCATGTCAAGGACGACCCCATCGTGGAACAGTGCGTAAAGGTGGCACTTGATTCATGGAGGATGCTCGGGTGCCGCGATGGCGGCCGCGTGGATATCCGGTGTGACGAGCATGACATCCCCAATTTTATTGAAGTGAATCCCCTGGCCGGGCTGCATCCGGTACATTCCGACCTGCCCATCCTCGCATCCCGCAAAGGCATCGGGTACCCTGAACTGATCGGGATGATCATGCAGTCCGCCCTCCGCCGGGTCTCCTCATAAACATATCGATCATGGAAAAGGCATTGATACTGATCAATAAGATGTCTTCCGATCCGGCCGAAGATGAGCTGGACGTCCTTGAGCAGGCACGGGTCGTGGAAGAGGCACTTTTGGAGAACGGATATCAGGTTCACCGGGAATTCCTCGATCTCGATCTGCTGACCGCCCGGACAGCGATCATGTCATTCCATCCCGACCTAATCTTCAACCTGGTGGAAAGCCTTGACGGCAAAGGTGAGCTGGTGTTCCTACCCACCGCTCTGCTGGAGAGCCTGGACATCCCCTATACAGGCTGCCAGCTTGACAGCATGTACCTTACCTCCAATAAGGTGCTTGCCAAAAAGAAACTCATACAGAAAGGACTCCCTACAGCAGACTGGTACACTTCCGCACAAGCCTCAATGATCCCCCCTGATAAACGATACATCATCAAACCGGTCTGGGAAGATGCTTCCGTTGATATCGACGACCATGTGGTTTTTACCGGTTCTGATCCCGGCCTGAAGGAATACTTCATCAGAAATCCCCTTAAAAAAGCCTTCATCGAAGAATACATTGAGGGAAGGGAATTCAACATCTCCATCCTCGGCGGAGAAAATGGCCCGGAAGTGCTGCCTCCTGCTGAGATCAGGTTCATGAATTTCCCTGAGGGGAAACCCAGGATTGTTGGATACAGATCGAAGTGGAAGGAGGATTCCTTTGAATACCGGAACACCATCCGGAGTTTTGACTTCCCTGTTGAGGACAGGGACCTTCTTGCGCGGCTGAAAGCCTTATGCCTCTCCTGCTGGAAGGAATTTAACCTCAGGGGATATGCACGTGTTGATTTCCGGGTGGACGGCAAGGGACATCCCTTCATCCTCGAGATCAATGCCAACCCGTGTATCTCACCCGATGCCGGTTTTTATGCAGCCTGCCAAACGGCAGGGTATCCTTTCTCTGATGTGATCCTCAGAATTATTTATGATGCCTTTCATTGATCACCCGGGTATGAGTATCCGCGCTGAAGTCAGGACTCCCGATCCTGAAGCCGTCCGCAAAATAGTGAAATCCACAGGTTTTTTCAGGGATGATGAGATCGCCGTTGCGGTTGAGTTGGTGGAAGAAACACTGTTGAAAGGAAAGGATTCCGGATATGAATTCCTGTTCATTGATCACAAGGATAATCCGGTTGCCTACAGTTGTTTTGGACTGATACCCTGCTCGCTTCTGAGCTGGGATCTGTACTGGATCGTCACCCATCATCAATACCGGGGAAAGGGATTGGGATCAATGCTCCTGATGGAAACCGAAAGGATTGTCCAGGCGCGGGGAGGTAAAGCCGTATATGCTGAAACCTCATCCAAGGAACAATACCTGCCCACCCGGATGTTTTATGAGAAGAACGGTTATACCATCAAAGCCCGCTTCGAGGACTTTTATGATCTGGGTGATGATAAAATTGTTTATATGAAACTCACGGGGAGCGCTGAAGTCTCCCCGCGAGTTTAAGGTAATATCAGGGAACCTGGCAGCCGTTACCGCTGTTGGGGCCCCATACTTCCACCTTATCGCCGTTGTTCACCTGTCCATCAAGATTAAAATCGCCGTACAGGTAGCCTGATTGTCCGGATTGCTGCACCCAGACATCTATTTTATCGCCGTTGCCGATCTGACCGTCGCAGTCACCGTCACCTCCCATCATACCCCACAATCCGGGTTCTACCTGCTTGTGACCCAAGGAGCCGCCATAGGCCTGCCCCTCTCCGGTGGAAAAATCGTAAGTGAAAACGCCACCGTTAAGGATCAGCGGGTTGTTGGAAAGGACTCCCAGATGGTTGCGATGCCAGACCACTGCAAAGAGGTTCTGGCTGAAAGATGCTGCGAACATGAGGGGGCTGACGGCATCTGTTCCTGTAATGGAACCGTCAGAAAGGAGCAATCCTGCCTGAATGGCGATCTGTGTGCTCTGGTTGGCATTGGCTGCCGCATCGGCATCCCTGAGCTCAACAAGCACCCAATCCACCACATCGGGAGCCGGCGTTCCCTGTATGGTTTCCGTACCGGTGTAATACCAGGGGGCACCGCTGTAAGGCTGAACCATTGGAAAGTCCGGCATCCCGCACAGTATCGTATTCATTTGCCCGTTGTTGCAAGGCCCTTCGAGGATCACCTTCAGTGACACATCATAACCCTGGCCAATGGTCAGGGTGGCAGGTACCACCATCAGAGGCGCGTCAGGATCATTGCTGTTGATGAGGATATCTGCGGTGTATGTGCCCAGGGGCAGAGTGCCTGCATCAAATCCCACGGTAATGTCATGGGTGACACCTGGGCCAACCGAATTGCTGACCATGTTGCCACCATCGAGGGTAAGCCATGTGTAAGGAGGATTGTAGGTGTAATCCACCACCAGGTAAGGCTTGTTGGTCTCGTTCCATCCCTCGAATTTGATATAGTAGGAACTGGAGTTATCCCTGGAATCCATGCCCATACCGAACCAACCCTGAGCCAGGGCCGTTTCAAGATCGGCATTGGCCTGGGCATTCAGGGTATAGTTATGCCAACCGGTCGCAAAGCTGCTGGATTCGTTCCGGTATACATACGCAAGGCTCTGGCTGTTGTGCGCCTGGATCCAGTCCTTCAGCTCGGAAGCGGTTGCCGTAACCGGATCCATGGGCAATGATGTAGCACTCCAGTATGGATAATAGGTTTCATAGACATACCCATAAAACTCAATGCTGTTGATGGTCGATCCGACGGGAATGGAACTCACATCAAACTTGAACCATCCGTCCTCACTGTTCCATCCGATCACCAGGCTGTTCTGCGTCTTGGAGGAGCCGTTGGTCGTGCCGCTCCAGTATGGTTGGGCGGAAGGATAGACCGTGGCCACGTTGCGGGATTCAGCATTGTACACCACCTGGGCGGTGAAGTCCAGTGTCATGTCCCCGTTGTTGGCGATGGACAGCATATCCTGGCAGGTGCCGGCAGGAGGGAGCATTTTATCAAAGGAGGCCGGAGCCGGCAGAATATCCGGACCCAGTCTGCCACAGCCAGTCACAGCCACATAGGACAGCGGTGTGTCGGGATCATTGCTGGCAATCTCCACATTGTCAGAAAAGCAAAGCGGTTGAGTGGGCTCGAAGGTCACATAAATATCCAGGCTGTTTCCCGGACCGACAAGGAAGGTGATGACATTCTTGCCTTGCTCCTTGAATAGACTGCCTTCGGTAACATCGCTGACACTATAGCCCTGTGGAGCGGTAATGGTACCGGTCAGGTTATCGCTTCCATTGTTGCTGATGGTAAAAGTCTCGGTTGAGTTTGTGCCGATGACCACATCCCCGAAGTCGATGAATACGGGAGATACGGCAATGTCCGGCTCGATGGCGGCCAGCGGCGGGAAGACGATGTAGTCGACCCATCCGCAGTCAGAACCACCTGTCATGGAAACGTCTTTGTCATAAACCCATCTGAAGGTATGCAGACCGGCGGGTACGAAGTAGGCCTCCCTGGCCCACCCCATCTCACCCGACCATTCCTCCTTGAGTGTCCCGTCAATATAGAACTGAAGGAAGTCATAAGTTGCCTCAGAGGAGACCTTGCGGTAAAAGGAGATACTGTCCGAAGCCACCGTCTCGAGCACGATGAACAGTTCCGATGACTGATAGTTTCCGGCAGGGCCAGATTTGGCACAATAGACCCCTTCCCAGGGAGCGGAGGAAGTTATTTCCCATGGGGCATTCCCTCCGAATTGCCAGGGGTAGCTTGCAAAACCGCCCGACTCCCAGTCTTCGATCACCAGGCCTACGGTCAGCATGAATGTCTCAATGAAACCATATGCTCCTGCAACGACATCGATAGTCAGGTCCACGACGGTACCAACCGGAGTTGCCGGATCGACAGTGATATTGAAAACTGCGGGTGCCGTGCTGCCTGCAGGGATGGCTCCCGGCACTGCAGTGCCCGAATTCACCGTTATATACGGGCTGGATGTGGTCAGACCGGCAGTGGCGTTGGGAGAAAGGCTGTGTCCGTTGTTGGCTACCGTAATGGTGACACCGGCGGTCTCACCCGGATCCAGCAGACCGTTGCCGTTGCCACCCGCAGCATCATCCACCTGTGGATAGCCGCTGGTCCCAAGGAGGGGTGCATGCAAGGCAAATGAGAGATTGGAGCTCCAGGTCTCATTGCCATCGGTCACTTCGATCGTGAAAAGGGCAATATGCTCGTCGGGGGCGTTTGATGCCACGCTCAGACCGAAAGCACCGGCCTGAGAAGAAGTAGCCTGTGGCGGTATGTCCGGCCATGACTGAACCGGGTCGGTAATGGTAATATAAGGATCCATACTCATCAGGGTGGCTGTCAGGTTTGTTCCGGTAGTGCTGCCCATGTTTTTCAGGGTGACATCCAGCAGGATGCTCTCGCTGTAATCGGCCAGGCCATTGGCGTTTCCGGCTGCATCATCAATCTGGAAGTTTTCCAGGAGTACATAAGGGCCTGTTGGTGAGGCTACAACCACCGTTCCGAAGAAAGGCTCACCGTTCTGGCGGGTGATCACGACATCAGCCGTACCGGGCACTGTAATCGGATCCAGCTGGACATCAGCCACACCCGTGGCATCTGCAACGGCTACACCATGCAGTACACCATCTTTTGAAATGGCTACATATGAATATGGATCGGTGTTCACCACAAAGGAGGTTGAGGCCAGGGGCATCAGGGGATCATAGGAGGCTGAAATAGACGGAGGCACCGAAAAATAAATCATCACAGAAGGGTCTCCCATCAGGTGGTATATTTCCCAGTAGTAGGTTTCCCTGCTGGATCCGGACTGTGTTACGGCCAGGTTGCCCGCAGATACCATCTGGCCCTGCGTGACATACCATTCGGCCAGGGGCTCGCCATGGTCATGAAAAGTTCTGTCGTAGGCACCCAGATGGCTCGGATTGTAGGTTGGATTGGCTGAGATGGCCTCAAACCCTACACCCCACCAGAAATCCTCATCCCAGTAAGTGCTGTTGGAGCCACCAATGTACCCCAGAGCGCCCTTGTCCGCCGCGCGGAGGATCTCCTCTCCAAAACAGGTTGTCTGAAACTCCAATGAAGAACAGCAGTTGCCCACCATCAAAGGGTATTTGTGCGCGTTCGTCAATGCGGAGATATGGCTGATCGTGAAGCTGGGATCGGCCCAGCCATTGGTGCTGCAATGGGCCGTATAGTTGGCATATGCAACACCATCGCTGACATTCTGCCTGATCAGCTGGGAATAGTTGCCCCCGGAGGGTTCAGGCTGCAGATAGGTGTGCGAGTATAGCCCGTGCGCCGCATTAAAATAATAGGTAGTCCCGTAGTTGATCTGGCCGTTGCCCCACGTTTGCGCATGGGAAGCATCCGCACCGGACACCATCACCACCTCACCCAGGAAAGCCGGATCAGGCATCAGGTATTGCTCGTATTCCAGGGTCTTGTCGATCTGAGGCTGCAACTGGGTCAGGTTGGTAGCAGAGAATCTGCCGTAAAAACACTCGGGGTAGAGGTCATTGGTATATTCGCAATAATAAAGATCGGTCACATGCGACCCTGCCGTACCATTGAAGGTGGGTATCTGTGCCACATCTCCCACGAATAGAACAAAACTGTGGGGATGGTATCCTGAAGGGGGACTGAGGAACAGATTCTTCAGATAGGTCTTGATCGAAGTGGTCGTGGTGCCTACATTTGGATCATTCGTGTAAGCTTCAATGATCCGGAAACCCTTCTTCGTCTTCCACTGGATAAAGGGTTGCAGCGCCGCCTGAAACATCGGATCGGAAACGATCACATAGGTAACAGGCTCATCCATAATCAGCGAATCCGTCGTCACCGGCTGGTAATTGGCTACAAAACTGTATATTCCTTCAAACCAGGGCGAGAAATACTTCTTCCGTGCCGCTTCAGTCGCCTGAATATCCGCCCCGGTGTACTCCACCATGGCCTCCAGGTGGGTAATGATCCTCAATACTTTTTGAACAGGATTGTACTGAAACGGTGAGACTTCCAGACGGGCCAGCCTGAAGCCTCTCATCGAGCCCAGTATGTTGACGGTCACCGGATCCTGTCCCAGGAATTTGTCCATACCGTAAGTTTCCCAGTTCACAACGAAATCCAGGTCGTACGGGTCCTCAATATTCTTGGAGACGGGCGGCTGCGCAGGGATGATCAGGTTCTGAATGTCCGCCGAGGACAGATCCAATTCCGAGTAAGACACCGAAAGGATCCTTACCGTCGCCTCTGCGCCGGCAGGTATCCCGATCAACCTCCTCAGCACGGGAATTTTCGGATCGCCCTCAACCGTTGAGTACCCATATCCGGCTATAGTTACCTGAGTGAAGACACCTTCACGCGTGTTCACATCCACATAGCTGAATTCCCCTACAGAGCTGGTGAAACGCAATAGCGAGTAGTCACTTTGAAGGATGGAGAACTCTGTACTTCCTCCACCCGGAACCTTCACATCGCCTGCCATAAGCCTCACACCTGAAAGTAAAACCAACATGCCGGTGAGACATATCATGGCAAAGCAGAAGAATTTGTTACACAGGGTTTTCATAAAATGGGTTTTTGAATTATTTTCTCGATATGTTCCCACCAATCATACGGGGTTAAATCATCACACCCCTGGGCCGATTCCCATCAGCCGGTCGTTTGAACAGGCATCCGGATCCTCACCATAGCGGGCAAGGATCCGGTTTTAAAATTTCAAGGTACATAGAGGCTTTCGAACATCAGGGTACCTGGCATCCCCTGCCGGCATTCGGACCCCAGATATCGATCTTATCACCGTTATTCACCTGGCCGTTCATATCAAAATCGCCGTTCAGGTATCCCGACATTCCTGACTGTACCACCCAAACATCCATCTTGTCGCCGGTGGATATCTGTCTGTCGCCGTTACCATCTCCGCCGATCATCCCCCAGACACCTGTTGCCAGTTCCTTGAGGCTATTGGTTCCGCCAAATGCCTTGCTTGAGTTGTCAGTGAAATCCCATAAATATACTCCGCCGGAAAGGGTTAAAGGCGCTCCCGACATGATCCCCAGATGGTTCCTGTGCCAGATCACGACATAAAGGTTGTCTGTGATGTCCAGGGCAAACGTCAGGGGGCTGGAACCGTCAAGGCTCACAACATCGCCGAATTGCATCACGAAAGCCGCCTGCCTTGCGATAATGGAATCTGCAGTTGCGGTGGCGGCACTTCCTGTCGTTTCCCTAAGTTCCACCAGTACCCAGTCGATCACGTCACTGTTGGGTATGGCCGCCACACTTTCTGTACCATTATAATTCCATGGTGGGTTGTTGTAAGGCTGGCTGAGCGGGACATATCCCAGGTTGTTGAGGTAGTTGGCCATGAACATGCCTGTAAAGGGTCCTTCGAGGTTGACTGTGATATCCAGGATGGCCACGCCGCCTAGTTCAAGGCTGACAGGAATGATCACCTGAGGATTGACCGGGTCGTTGCTGGTCACGGTGATCTCTGCCTGGTAGAGGCCTGGAACCATTCCCGTTGAATTGGCATGGACCACCATATCCAGTGTACCTCCTGCAGGAGGCACCACTCCGGTGGCATTGCTTGTGATACTCAGCCAGTTGGATCCTGACTGGTATGCGATCGAGGTGGAATAGGATAATGACCCGGTACCTGTATTGGTCACAGTGACGGTCTCATCCTGCCCTGAATTGGGAGGAAGTATATAGCTGATGCTGGAGGGAGAGATCCCGATGACTGCAATACCGCTTTCCCCGCCAATCCAGAAATCATCGATGGCCATGTCACTGGTGTAATTGGTGCCGGTAATTCCACGGAACCTGATCTTTATGGTCTGCCCCAGGTAGGCATTCAGATCTACGGTTTTCTGGTACCAGGCATTTCCCTGGTTCCCCGAAATGGCAGGCATGATGTCATTGATCCAGGTGCTGTTGGTATAGATATCGACATGAAGGCTGCCCATAGCTGTACCATACATATGATACCAGAACTTCATCTCTATGGAGGTCATTCCGGCCAGGTCGAACATAGGCGATATCAGGTTGGCCGTCTTGTTGGGATAATTGGGACTTGAAGATTCGGTGTACACGTAATAACCCGTTCCGGTGGTATGATCACCGGAGGGTCCGGTTCCGGAGGAGGGAGTGCCTCCCGCATCCACGGTCCAGTCGAAGTCATCACCCGTCGCATTGATCCAGGCATATGGCATTTGCCCGCCCTCCTCGAAGTCCTGCTCGTAAGGCAAGGCAAAACCGGATATCCCGGAACCCGTTACTGTGATGATCACATTTCCGCCGGTAGCATTATGGGTGATGACCACATCACCGTTGTAGCCCTGGATGGCCATCGGTGCAAAGGTGAGGTTGAATGTCTTTGACGATCCGGGATTGACGGAATATGAGAGTGTGTTGTCGGCAAGGTTCACAGTATAACACGCAGGTGTGGTGATGTTTCCGCTGAGAAGGGCACTGCCGGTGTTGGATATGATAAATGTCTTGGTAAGCTGGTCTCCCACGAAGACGCCGCCGTAATCCAGTGAAAGGGGTGAGACACTGATGGCTGGAGCCGGAGGAGCCAACGGCGGGAAGATGATATAGTCCACCCAGGCACAATCCGATCCGCCCACAGTATTCGCATCCTTCATATACGTCCATGTAAAGGTATGATTGCCCGTGCCGACAGGGAAACTCACTTCACTCCAGGCAACAGTGCCGGCCCACTTATTCTGCAGGGCACCGTCGATATAAAACTCAAGGAAATCATATCCGGCCTCCGAGGATACCTTCCTGGCAAAAGAAAGCTGGCCGGCGGCCAGGACATTGACGGTAAGGTACATGGTGGTCGTGGCATTGTTACCGATCACACCCGATCTGGCGCAGTAGATACCTTCATACGGCGCTACATTGGTGATGGTCCAGTTGGCGCTGCCACTGAACTGCCAGGGGAAGGCAGAGAAGTTGCCCGTCTCGAAATTCTCCACGATCAGCCCTACTGTGAAATTCAGGTTGAAACTCGCCGTGTAGGCACCGCTGTTGGCCGTGACATCCAGGTTGAAGCCTGCAACATGCCCGATCGGGGTGCCTGCATCCACCGAAAAGGTAAAGGTTCCCGTACCGGTCATTCCGGGCTGTATCGTGCCGAAATTCGCATTGCCGGTGATCATGGTGATATAGGATGAGAGCGTGCTCAACACTCCTGAGGTATTTGATGCGGGCTGATCGCCGTTATTCCTGAGTGTCACGATCAGGTTGGCTGTTTCTCCCGGATCAAGGCGACCGTTATTGTTGCCCATGGCATCGTCGATCTGGGTGTCGTAGACAACCAGGTAAGGTCCCGGTATAGGTTCAAATGCTTCAATGGCATCCAGGTCATATCCGGCGTCGGCGATCACTGCCGTTCCGTCGCCGTCGTCCAGTATCCTGATATACTGTGCTTCAATAAGGCTTCCGTTTGCAAGGTCGAATTCGGCTGTGCCGGTAGCCGTACCCAGGCTGATCCAGGGTCCGTCAATATCATTGGATGCAAAGCATGTGTACCCCTCGGGGGAAACATCTCCCTCATGCACCTTGAAATCATTTCCGGGTGTATCCTGGATGGGATTCTGCATATCTACAACCACCCAGCCGTTTTTACCGATCGAATAGTTTATGTCGTCAGGGGCCCCGGTTGCAGCAGGGGTGTAACCCTCATCCGAATGATTGTTATCCGGAATCTGGCTGCTGCTGATGCGGTAGCCGTAGTGACCCTGGAGCGGCTGCAGCTGGACATTGGCAATGGTATTGTTCATACTGGTCACCACCACGCCGTTCACCATCTGGGTCTGGTAGCCGTTGGCCACCACCCTGAGGTTATAGGTTCCGGGATTCAGGAACTTATGATAATCGCCCACCACCGGATCGGAGAAAACGGGATAATTGCTCCCCACATAGATCAGTGCGGCTACCGGCAATCCGGTTGTGGCATCAGTAACCGTTCCGCTCACACCATAACCGCCATATTCGATCATCTTGATCATGGAGGGCTTGTTGTAATTGTAGTACATCATGATCTGGCTCGTTGGCGGCTGCTTGCTGTAAGAAATCTCCATGGTGAAGCTGACCGTGCCCATGATGCCGTAATTGCAGTCCTTGGTGCTGCCGTTGATGGGGTACATTCCGCTGTAACCCTGATGGTAAGGCAGGCTGGAATAGCCGGAGTTATTTGAATATATCCCGGCGATAGTATGAATATGAGGCTGATCGGGCGCCACATCGGGCCGGTAGCTCCAGGGGTAGGAGATCTCCTCTGTGCCGCTGTGATAGGTGATATGAATCACTGCCTGGTGATCGAGCATCCAGCTTCTGAGGGCCCTGGATTCCACCTGTGAAAAGGGGCCGGGACTGCCACCCCAGGCGTCCCACATGTACCCGGCATCCCTGTTCAGGTCGACACCGTTGTTGTTGTAGCGGGACATATTCACACGCCCGTCAGGATTGACCATCAGGTAAAGCCATACCTCACGGTTGTTGATCAGGTTGGTGATGGTGGGATCTGAACCATAGGCCAGACAGAGATCCCTGGCAAAACGGATCACATTCTCAGAAGCCCCGATCTCATCACCATGAATGCCTCCATCAAAAAGTACTTCAGCCTCATTCTCATCGGTCGACACGTTATCGCTGATCTTCAGTGCCGCCAGTTGCCGGCCTCCGACCGAGGTACCATACAGATGCTTGGAACAGATATTGGGGAAATGGGTTGCAAGACTGTCGGCCAGGGCTATGATCTGGTCGTAGGTGTGATAAGCATCTTCGCCGAGCCAGAAATCCTGATAATGGACATTCAGGTCGGGGATGGTTATCTCGTAAGGAATACCTGCGGCCTTCAGCTTGTCAAGCTCCGCAGGAACGAGGTACAATACGGCCTTGTCGTCGTAGTAATCTCCATTAAACCTGAGCTCGAGCAGTGCCGAAACCTGAGTTTCATTCTGAGGGAACGCCCGAATCTCCATCTCTCCCTTACGCCAGCCTTCAGCCAGTGTAACTGATGTAATCAGAAGGAAGAGTACCAGGGTAAAAAGGTTTTTCATAATGATAACTGTGATTAAATGTTAGGATGAATGTTCATGTGTCAAAGTTAAATAAATAATATACAAAAAAAACGGATTGGAAAATTTCCCAAGACGGATAGACATGACCATCTGGCCAGAGGTTGGCTGCATCCCGGTTATTTAAAGTGCTTCCAATTACCGGGAAACAAAACCCCCGTGCGGGATTGCGCACGGGGGTCCAGGCCGGATCAACGGCCATTGAGGTTCATTTCGGTCAGGGGACTTGCGAACCGTTTCCGCTGTTGGGTGCCCACACATCCACCTTGTCAGGGTTGTTCACCTGTCCGTCCATGTTGAAGTCACCTGCCAGATAGCCTGCAGCACCGGCCTGCATCACCCAGACATCGATTTTGTCCGTATTGCCCACCTGTCCGTCGCCATTGCCGTCACCGCCGAACATGCCCCAGACGCCCGGAACCAGTTCCGTATGTCCCAGGGCGCCTCCATAGACCTGCCCGGCGCCGGTGGTGTAATCCCAGGAATAGACATTGCCGGCGGCAGCCAGCGGACTTGCCGACATGACCGCCAGATGATTTCTGTGATAAACGACAACGAAGAGATTGTTGGCTACAGTTACATTGAAAGTGGGATTGGAGGTACCGTCAATCGCTGTGACCGATCCATCGTTGAACACAAAGACAGCCTGTTGTGCGATCATGGTTGCAGAGGTGGCCGAGGCAGCATCCACGGCATCCCTCAACTCGATAAGCAGCCAGTCCACAATATTGACATCCGGAATGGCGGCTACAGCTTCCGTACCGGTGTAGTTCCAGGGTGCAGCGTTGAAAGGCTGGGCCAGTGGCAGGAATCCCAGGCTATTCAGCGAAGTGCCCATCGTGGTTCCGCTGTATGGCCCCTCCAGGAATACCTTCAGATCCACCTCCAGCGCTGCGGCACCACCACTCAGATCGATCAGGTTGACATACCCGTAGTTACCCGAAATTATGGTGCCCAACAGGTTGTTATTACGGTCAATATGATGAAAACCGCTGCTGTTGGTGGTGAGCAGCGTCAGGTCGGGCAGCTCATAAGCACCCCGGTTACCCGTGATGACATCGTAAATTCCTACCAGGGTACCATCGGGCAGGTATTCGTGTACTCCCTGAGGCGTACTGAAACATCCCGCGAGGATGTTATTGTTGGCGGCAATGGCCAGCTGTTCGGGGAAGTTCACATTGCTGGTGATGATGCCGACAAAATTCCCATTGGCGTCGAACTGCTTGATATGATCAGGGTTTTCAATGTCAGCTACGAGGTAGTCGTTGGTGGCCGGCCTGTACAGGATATCGAAGGGATCGGTCTGACCGGCCGCAATGAACTGGCCGATGTAATTGCCGTCCGTATCGAATTCAACCACCGAATTGTCATTGGTACCGCCACTGACCGTAACGAGGAGGTGCCCGTCAGGTTTCAGGCAGATGCCCCGGATGTTATCCATGATGGCCGGATTCTGACCGCCGATGGGCGCGAAGGTACCCAGGAAGTTTCCGACGAGGTCGAATTCCTGGATCACATCCAGCACCTGGTCGGAGATCAGGATGCTCTGGCCGTCGTGGCTGAGGATGGCTTCAACCGGGGTGCTGAAGAAACCGCCATTGGGAATGAACTCTGCGTTGAGCAAGACTCCTGTGGAAGGATCAAACGCTGAAACCCTGTCCCCAGAACGGTCGGGGCTGAGCAGTACCATATTGCCCATTATAATATTGGTCACCGTGGTCATCTTGCAATCGTTGGCTGTGTTTTCGTCCCCGGGCATGTCCGTACAAACGTCAACCTGGTATGTCCCTGCGGCAGAGAGGTCCACCATTGCTGCAAAGGTATAGCTGACCGATCCGAGAGAAGGTACCGGTCCCGGAACCGTTTCATAGACAGGTGAACCCAGATCCAGCATGTAATAAACGGGAACGTTGCTCTGGACATTGGTACCATAATTGAACACCGTCACTGTGACCTGCTCCATACCGAGATTGAGTCCCGATACCGGGGAGGTGATGGCGGTGATACCCACATCATTGGCCGGTTGTGATCCTGAAGTCCCGTCTATGAGGAAAACGAAATCCTGCGGGCCGATGTCGGTCACCGGCGCCCACCCGGTTGTGGTGTATTGCAGGGCATTGCCGGTGCCGACGGAACCCAGCACGGTGACCGGAGGCGTCCATGGCCCGGTGTAGCTGCCGCTGCCGCCCATCTGATACTCCAGCCAGTATGTCCCGGCACTCAGCGTCAGACCCGGTGTGGCAGCCACAATCTCATAAATCTTACGTGCAGTATTGGTGAGATCCGTATCCAGCACGCGGTAACAATTGGGAAAGTTCGCAGCGGAAAACAGGTTGGTGGTGAGATTACCCCAGACGACCGTGCCGCCGGCATTGGGAGGCCCATCATAGATCTGTACCCTGATGTCATTGATCGTTGCCGTCCCTGCATTGGTCTGATATCCCAGGAAGGTGATGGCGTTTATCGTCCAGGTGCCGGTAACAGTGAAATCATCTGCAACGGAGTTGCCCGCCGATATCTGGCATCCATATCCGTAAGTGCCCATTCCCAGTGCGGTCTGCAATGCGCTTGCATCGGCACCGCCGGAACCACCTCCCGGATGAGTGACATAGGGTCCGTTATCCCAGAGCAGTGCATCAGTCGGATAAATCTGCGGAACAGTATTGAGCCCTTGGAACGGGACTCCCAGATAGGGTACACGCCCCGGTAATGCATCAAATGAAGTCTGCGGGATCGCTGCTTCCGAGATACTCTGTCCTTCCGCCTCTTCTGCTCCTGATAAGCTCTGCGCCTGTGATGAAAAAGTGAACATCACAAGAGAGGCGAAAACAACCAATAATAGTCTTCTGCGTTTCATAGTTCTTTAATGTTTGAATAGTTAACAATTTCAATTCAGTCAGGTGATCGAACATCTTTCAAAAATAACAATTATTTTGGAAAATTCACAGAGTTGTCAATAAGATTTCAGCTCTCTCGAAATCAAACAGCTTATCCTTTCGCAGGATCACGGTCCAGGTCGATCCCTTCACCTACCGGATTTCACAAATAGACAACTTCCGGATACATCCGTATTGCCGGATTTCTTTACTTTGCTTCCGAAGCAGATGATATGCTTATTCTGGACAACATATTGATTGGTGATGATATCACGGGGGCCCGGTTTGCCTGTGACCTTGCTCAATGCAAGGGTGCATGCTGCATTCAGGGGGATACGGGGGCCCCGCTCGAACCGCTGGAGATTGCAGAGCTGGAGGATCATCTGGATGATATCGCCCCTTTCATGACCCGGAAGGGGCTGGAAGTGGTCAGGAAGGAGGGTGTGTTCGATTATGATCAGAACGGTCATTTCGTCACCCCGCTTGTGAACGGACGGGAGTGTGCCTTTGCCGTCTTTGAGAAGAGAATTGCACGCTGTGCCATCGAAAAAGCATATGAAGCCGGGCGGATACCTTTTGGCAAACCCATTTCCTGCCACCTCTACCCCATCCGGCTTTCGCAAACCGGAAATTTCACAAGCATGCAATACCACCGGTGGCACATCTGCCAGCCTGCCAGAACCTGCGGGAAAAAGAAAAACATACCGCTTTGCCTCTTTCTGAAAGATGCACTGATCAGGAGGTTCGGTGCGGATTGGTTTGAAAGGCTTGATGCCCGTTTGAACAAACCCTGATCGTGTATTTTGATGGATCAGGGAAAAACAGAAAGGCAGGACCTCCCGAACGGGACAGCATCCGGTTTTGCGTTTGATAACTTTTCTTTTAATTGATTATTCACAGACAACCTTGATTTCAGGTTTGCGGAAAAGCACGGAAGCGGCTGTGGTCTGCATGATGTACCGGATATTTGCAGCCTGGATTTTTACCGCATCGGCTGAATCAAGGAACCGGAATGGATCATAAAAGGCCCGGCCATTCTTTATCCGAACAGCATCATGATTGATCCGTATACATTGGCCAGGATGTGGATCAGTATCGCAGGGTAAAGGCTTCGGGACCGCTCACGGAAATACCCCGCAAGGAGGCCCAGGATGAAAGCTTGCGTTATGATGAACATAGTAAAGAACAGCTTGCCGGGACTGTAAACGGAAAGGTGCATTGCGCCGAACATCAGGCCGGAGAGCCAGACGGGCAAGCTTAATTTCATGAATTTGTAACCGGTCAGTTTGCCGAGCAGGCTTTGAAACAGTCCCCGGGTGTAAATCTCCTCAGTGATGCTCGACCAGATCCAGATGGACAGCACCATCGACAGAAATGACTGCCCCTCTGACATGTCCGCCGGTGTTTCCACAACCTTTGCAAAGATGTGGTTGAGCAGCCCCAAATAAAGGATGCTGAAGATGATGGCACCACCGACGACTATTACGAAGGTCAGCCATAGGATGGTGACGTAGTTCACCCTCTCCGGCTTTCTGAATCCGAAATCTTTCCAGGTATAACCCGGCAATGCGGCCATGATACCCAGGGAGAAGATCACCATGAAAAACTTGTAAACACCTGATTTGTGCCGGAAATCAGGCAGGATATGCTCCACGACTATATCATCTGCCCATCCGGCCAGCGCTCTTGAAATGAACCGCATGACCAGCAGCAGGATGACCACGGAGAGGATGCGAATGACCGGATTGGATAACATTTTCTTCATCTTTCCAATATTTTATATCAGATTGGTTTTGTCAGAGCAACCACTGGTGGTGGTCATAGGTGCGGGGATTAAGAGCAGCTACTCCGGATTACGAAGTAGTAAAGTTCAGAATAATGCCTTGAAATAAAATCCTCACTGATCCTTGTCGTAAATCCGGAGAACGAAGCATGCCCAGCCATCCCATTCAGGGTGGAAGGTGAGCCGCTGCAGGTTGTTTCCGTCGACATCGATCCGGCAGACATCAAAATTCCCTTCAGCGACCCTTTGGAATACCACCGACCGGCCGTCGGGTGACCATGCCGGGTTTTCGTCCCGGTCCTCCCTTGCGGTCAGTTCCCTGTCGTTGCTGCCGTCGGAATTCATAAGCCGGAGACCGCCCATCATCATACCATCTATCCTGATCTTCTGAGCGTATGCGATCGTTTTACCATCGGGAGACCAGACCGGAAAGATCTCAAACCAGGGGGTATCGGTCAGCCGGGTCTGGTTGCTGCCGTCGGCATCCATGGTATAAATCTCATAGTTCCCATCGCGATTCGACATGAACACGATCTTCGACCCATCAGGTGAGAGGAAAGGCCGTTCATCTCTGAATGGATTATCTGTCAGCTGCCACTGATTCGATCCGTCCTGATCCATGATCCAGATTTCGGTCCGTTCGCTATGATCCTTCAGGAACAGGATATTCTTCCCATCCGGGCTGTACTGGGGATGTTCCTTGGTCACACCGCAGGAGGTGAGCTGCTCCACATGGTTCCCGTAAATATCCATTATGTATATCTCCATGATACCCGACCGGTCACTCAGAAAGACCACCTTCCTGCCGTCGGGCGATACCGAGGGACAATTATCCCTGGCCGGGTGATTCGTGATGTTCAACGGTTCCTTTTGATCCGGATACAGGATGTAAATATCCTGGTTGCCGTTCCTTCCTGAATAGAACAGTATGGGATAATCCTGGCTGCGGATATAACCACAAAGGCAAAGAAACGAGAAAAGCAGTACCGCTGAGGAGTTCATCCTGACAATATTTTTTATCAATTAAACTACTTGTTTCATTATTCAGGTTTGAAGCACCATATAATATCGTGCAATTTAGCATATTATTTTATGCCAGGAGGCGATGTCCGACATTTTTTGCCGAATATCGCCGGCACGAAACCTGATTAACCCGGGTAATATTATAATACCCGGTTACCAAAATCCTGAACAGTTTTGTAGGCACAGGGATAAATCCACCAGGTGCTGGCACCATGGTCTGTTTTTCAACGCTTTTATTTCCCGGCCCGGGCATTCTCAAGCACCCGGGACTCTATGATCCGGCCGATCAGCTCCAACGGCAGGGGCTGATCAAGGGGGAATTGTACAGAACCTTTACCCTGTTTGTAGCGGGAAAGCTCCATGGCAAATTGCTCATGCCCTGAAGGTGTTGCGTAAAAACCGATGTGGTTCTTGAATGTGGCGAAATAGACCAATGGTTTATTGAAAGCCTTATAAGACGGCATACTGTAAGCGATACCTTCCTCTGCTTCCGGTGCCTTTTCCCGGATCACTTCCCTTAAGGAAGATAACATGACCGGGATCTCTGGCGGGAAACTTCCGATATAGTCATCTGCGTGCCTGCATAATAACCTTCAGGATGTTTCTTATTTTGAAAACAACTAATTGGTTTCATGCCTTCCATGGACCCGGATCATTATTTCTCCGGTATTTGCTATTCATCTGCAAAAACATCAAAATGCACAACATTCTTTTCGAATTTCAGCAGATAATCATTATCCTCAGGATAATACTTTGCATTATTGATATTCTCCCCGGCAAATTCCCTGATCACATCCAGGTTCTCCCAGAAAGTGATCAATGTGAAACAGCCAAAATTTCCTTCTGTTCTCCTGAGAAAGACCAATTTGATAAAACCTTCGGTCTTTTTATAATCAGGAATAGCCACCCGCCTCAGGAAGGCGGTGTAGGCTTCAAAGTTCCCTATCCGGATACTGCCATGCCAGATACGTGCGATCATAATTTAATGTTGGATGATATTTTTGTATTTCTTCGTTCTTTGTTTTTCTTTACAACAGGTATACTGATGCTGTTTGATTTTGCCTGCCTGATCGGCCCGCCTGTCGTCGGACAGGCAGACAGGCAAAAGCAAAATCTTACAGATCA
>JAFGHD010000050.1 GCA_016939365.1 Bacteroidales bacterium
AGGGGATTACTTGCACCAACGATGTTTGAAAGGATCATTTCATTTTCAGTAAGGTATAAGGTGATTGTCGGCTTTCTCGTGGCAGTTATGGCTGGACTCGGCGTCTGGGCAATGCTGCAGATTCCTATCGACGCGGTGCCGGATATCACCAATAACCAGGTCCAGGTGGTCACCATATCCCCATCACTTTCTCCGCAGGAGGTAGAGAAATTCATTACCTATCCCCTCGAGGTTACCATGGCCAATATCAAGGATGTGATCGAGATCCGGTCCATTTCCCGTTATGGACTTTCCGTGGTTACGGTTGTTTTCAGGGACAGGGTGCCCATCCTGGATGCCAGGCAACTGGTCAACGAACAGATCGGTTTAGCCAGAAGCGAGATCCCTGAAAACATGGGTTCTCCGGAAATGCTTCCGATCACAACCGGACTCGGAGAGGTATACCAGTATACGCTTGAGGTGGATAAGCGTTACAGAGACCGCTATGATGCCATGCAACTGCGCACGATTCAGGACTGGATCGTCAAACGCCAGTTGTCCGGTATCCACGGGATCGTTGAAATCTCCAGTTTCGGAGGTTTTCTGAAACAGTATGAAATTTGCGTGGATCCGGTCTTGCTCCGGTCTTTTGATCTGACCATCACTGATATCCACGATGCGGTTGCCAGAAATAATGAAAATACAGGTGGATCCTACATAGAACAGGGGCCGAATGCTTTTTACATCAGGGCTGAAGGACTTATCGAGGAAATTACTGACCTGGAAGAGATTGTCCTTAAAACCGCAGATGGAGTACCCATACTCTTAAAACAGGTGGCCGTCGTTCAGCTGGGGCATGCTCCGCGTTATGGAGCCATGACGGCCAATGGCGAGGGAGAGGCTGTTGGCGGGATAACCCTTATGCTCAAGGGTGCAAATTCCTCCGAGGTAATCCGCCAGGTAAAGGAACGCATTGACCGTGTTCAGGAGTCCCTGCCTGAAGGCGTGTCCATTGTCCCCTACCTTGACCGTTCGGAGCTGGTTTCCAAAACCATCCATACGGTGGCGGAAAACCTGATCCTGGGTGGACTTCTGGTAATCCTTGTCCTGGTTGTCCTGCTGGGTAATTTCAGGTCAGGTCTGATCGTCGCATCCGTGATCCCCTTATCCCTGCTGTTTTCCTTCATTATGATGCACCTTTTCGGTGTCTCAGCAAACCTGATGTCACTTGGGGCCATAGACTTCGGGATCGTCATCGATGGTGCCGTGATCATTGTGGAAAGCATCATGCATCAGCTGCATAAAAAGTATCGAAATAAAGTCTTTTCTGCGGAGGAAATGGATGAGGTCGTTACAAGGTCATCAACTTCAATTTATAAATCAGCCGGATTCGGGGTAATCATAATCCTGATCGTTTTCATACCGATCATGACCCTGTCAGGTATCGAGGGAAAGACCTTCAAGCCCATGGCCCAGACCTTCAGCTTCGCGATACTGGGCGCATTTATCCTTTCCCTGACATATGTACCCATGATGTCCGCCCTTATCATGAAGCGGAATATTGTCTGGAAAGAAACCTTTTCTGATAAATTCATCAAGTTTCTGAAGCTTACCTATCATCCTGTCCTGAAACTCGCTTTGAGATTTAAATACCCCATCCTGTTAAGCACGCTTGCTATAGTATTGATCAGTGTGATTATATATTCCAGGATGGGCGGTGAATTTCTTCCCACCCTTGAGGAAGGTGACCTGGCCATGCAGATGACCATCCCACCGGGTAGTTCCCTTTCACAGAGTGTACTTCAGACCACCCGGGCCGAGAGGATCCTGCTTGAGCATTTCCCCGAAGTTGAACAGGTCATATCCAAGATCGGGACAGCTGAGGTACCAACCGATCCCATGGCTGTTGAGGATGCCGATATCATGATCATACTGAAGGAAAAAAAAGAATGGGTTTCTGCCAGGACCCGCGAGGAACTGATTGGGAAGATGAAAGAAAAACTCAGTGTCATTACGGCAGCAACATTCGAGTTTACCCAGCCTATCCAGCTGCGCTTCAACGAACTGATGACCGGCGTAAAAACGGATATTGCTGTTAAGATTTACGGGGAGGATATTGACGAGCTGTACCACCAGGCTAATCAGGCAGCGCGAATCATTGAGGGACTTCCGGGGGCGTCTGATATCAGGGTGGAACAGATATCGGGTCTTCCCCAATATGTAATCCGCTACGACCGTCAGAGAATTGCCAAATACGGGATGAATGTGCAGGAGTTGAACGCTGCCGTGCGCACGGCTTTTGCAGGTGAGAAGGCCGGTGTGGTTTTCGAAGGAGAACGCCGGTTTGATCTGGTCGTGAGGATGGACTCATCCTACCGGAAGCAGATGGACATAGGCGGGCTGTATGTGAGGGCTTCTTCAGGTGATCCCATCCCTGTCAGTGAGGTGGCCACGGTTGAGTACGTGGAAGGTCCCCTGCAGATCGCACGGGATGATACAAAACGCAGGGTAACGATAGGCATCAATGTTCGCAACCGGGATGTTAAAAGCCTGGTCATGGAGATCAACAGGGAATTGTCGGAGAAACTGAAATTGAAGGCGGGCTACTATATTACCTATGGCGGACAATTTGAGAATCTCGAGAATGCTCTCGGGCGCCTTAAAGTGGTGGTGCCGATTGCACTGGTACTCATACTGATACTGCTGTTCTTCACTTTTAATTCAGTAAAATATGCCCTGTTGATATTCACTGCTGTACCCTTGTCTGCAGTAGGAGGGATCCTCGCCCTCTGGATAAGGGGAATGCCGTTCAGCATCTCGGCCGGTGTGGGTTTCATCGCCCTGTTCGGCGTGGCTGTGCTGAATGGTATCGTTCTGATATCTTTTTATAATGATCTAAAAAGGGAGGGTGTGAAGAATATCAATTACATCATCATCAAGGGAGCATGCACGAGGCTAAGGCCAGTGCTGATGACAGCCGTGACAGACATCCTGGGATTCCTTCCCATGGCCATCTCCATTTCCGCGGGAGCGGAGGTTCAAAGACCCCTGGCGACCGTGGTAATCGGTGGATTGATCACTTCAACCATGCTGACGCTGATCATTCTCCCCATATTGTATGGTATGATCAACCGGAGTGAATTCCAGGGATCCGGCCCCAGGCCGGCTGCCCCTACAATAAAGCTGCCAGGATTGCAGAAAAAGGGCAAGGGGAAATCC
>JAFGHD010000006.1 GCA_016939365.1 Bacteroidales bacterium
AAACTTCTCCTCCCTTTTCTTTCCTTCGGAAATAAAAAAACCAGCTGAACAGCTGGTTTTCCCATCTCCACTTTGTGGAGCTGGAGGGAGTCGAACCCTCGTCCAAACAAGCAGCAGGTATGGTTTCTACATGCTTATTCTCTTATTGGTTGTCGGGTGATGAACGGGAAGAGACGCCCTCTTCATCACCTTAGCCTTTGTTTCTTACCGTGCAATCAAGGCGCTTGCACGACCAGCCCGAAATTGCGATGCACCCCGTGAGTCAGGTTGGAATCAGGCAGGTCCGCCTGCGGGATGTCCCGCCCTGACGATGCTGTCAGGGTAAAGCCACGATCTACTAAGCTTCGATCAGGCAGCGAGAGCGAGATTATAGTCGCCAATTGTGGTTCGGGAACAGTTGTTGACGGGCCACATTCCCAGTGCCCGGCATGCTTGCATAACCACTGTCCTTGCTGTCAAAACCGGTCAGCCCCATGAATTGAAAGAACTTAAACGCCGCAAAGATACAAAAATTCTGCCAAAACGGCAAAGAACAGGTGCGGTCTGGTGATATGAGTGCATAAATTTTTACAAAGTAACCATGATCACTAATCGGCCAACCCAAACCCGGGTCAACAGTTGGGTGACAGAATGGTTGATAAGTAACTTATTCCCACCAGGGATTGCATCCAGGCGGAAAACCCCGGCAAAACGATCACAAGTCCCGTAACGACGAAATGTTGGTGTGGATCTAATCCCCCGTGACCACCACCTTCCGCGTCTGTACGATCTCACCAAACCGGATCCGGAGGAGATAGACGCCGGGTCCGAGATCCCCGGGGTCCAGCGGGATCATGTGATGCCCGGGACCAATGGATCCTGAAGCGACAACGGATAGCAGCCGTCCTGAGATGTCGTACAGCCGGAGCATCATCTCTCCCGGGCGGTCCGCCCGGAAGCTGATTTGGCCTTTGCCGGCCAGGGGATTGGGCATGACCTGCCACTCCGGACCGTTTAAACAGGCAGCTTCCTCTTCACCGGACAGGAGGTTGAACCGGTAGATGCCGAATCCCGCCGGGCCGTCGGCGACAAACACATGCCCTGCAGAGTAGGTCACGTTCACGGCAAAGCATCCGGTCCGTTTGTAATAACCGGCAACAGATGGAGCATACGGGTCACTCACATCCACCACCGTGACACCTTCCAGGATGTAATTGGCGACGAAGGCGAAGGGCCAGTGGAGGTCAACGGCCCAGGCGGCATCGCCCAGCGGGAAATAGCTCACCTGATAAGGATTGGACGGATCCGAGACATTCACTATGGAAAATCCGCCTTCATTCCCGGCCACATAAGCCATCCCGTTGAAGACCTTGATGTCCCGGCCGTCGCCGTCCCAGTCCGTGAACCGGTTCAGGAAAACGGGTGCTGCGGGATCGGTGATATCGAACGTATAAATGCCACGGGTATCCTCAGCGGTGAATGGCCCATAGTCCAGGATGCAGAGGATACCATCTTCCACATCCACGGCCTGGGCATAACAATATTCCTCGCCGGGCACGGCTCCGTTGACCCATCCCATCTCATGGGCCACCTGCACGGGAGCGGCGGGATTTTCAAAGTCGATGATCCGTATGCCGTCCCACCAGCAGGCCACCACTGCGTAATGGCCGGTAATATCCAGGTCGTTGGTCATCCAGGGGCATATGTAGTGGCTGATCTTGAACGGATGCGAAGGATCGGTGATGTCCATGAAGTTGACCCTGTTGGATGAGCCCATGCTTTCCGGGCAATACACGGCCACATCCCCCGACACCTTGACCAGGGCTCCCTGGGTTTCATCATATCCCACCTGGACGGGATGGGTCTTATCGGTGATGTCGAACACCCTGAAGCCGTTGCTGCCCAGGTAGGCATGATCACCGGATACGGCGATGTCCCATACGGATGAGGGCAGGGGACAGGTGTCGGCCTTCACCGGTTGCTGGGGATCGGTGATGTCCAGGAACAGACAGCCTTCGGTGCCTCCCGTGGAACAGGCTGCTTCGTTACTGCTGCAAATGAAGGTCTGGTATCCGGGGTAATCTCCGACATGTTCCGGAGCCGAAGGATCGCCCACATCCACCATGTTGATCCCTCCCCCGGGGTTGGTCGTGGAATTGGCCACGCATGCCACCTGGCCGGAGAGGCTCAGGCGATAGGGAGTCCCATCCAGCGCAAGGAATCCTGTCTGGGTGGCGGGGAGCTGGCTGAAGTCGAAGATCCGCAGGCCGAACGACGAGTTCAGGATATATGCCAGCGTACCTTTCACCTGGAGGGTGGTGGTGGGGGTGCCGATCGTAAAGGCCTGTGCGGGGCTGGTGCCGGATGAAATATCGATGGCAATGGTTCCTGAGTTGCCCGCGGCCAGGAACAGGGTATCCCCCTGGCAGAAGGAGCTCCACAGCAAAGCGGAAGTGAAGCTGAACGATCCGGCCGACCAGGGGTTTGATGGATCGCCCACGTGAAACACCTCCACACCATTGGTTACAGTGACCAGGTATGCATAATGGTGGTCATAGGTGCCGTCCCAGGTGACGAAGATACCGCCCCTCGGCAGGCCGTTGACGGGCGTGCGGCTCAGCCGCTTGGGCAAGGTCATATCTGAAAGGTCCCATATCTCCAGTCCTGAAAAATAGGCTGCGAGATACAAAAGCTTCGATTCGGGCTCGTAGTAGCATCCGTCAACCAAAGCCCTGGCACGGATCTCGGATATCTGCTCCGGCTGGTAAGGATCGGATGCATCGAAGACGAGAACCGCCGCTCCGCTGCCTACGAATACCGTATCACCCGAAGGGCTGCAATGAATGGTATAGCTTTGACCCAGACCCCAGTTGCCGGTGAAGGTCATGTTGAGGGAGTCAAATTCCGGCAGGAGGATTCCCTTGCCGGCCGGATCGTGAGAGATCCCTTTTGAGACATCGGCTTCAGAGCCTGCAATGCATGGGCGGCTGGTGATCCTTTCTTCCTGTGCTGATGCCACCGTTATTGAAACGGTCAGGCAGAGCACGATGATGGAGCGGTGTGTTTTCATGGGGATGATGATTCATATATTGAGTGGCTGGGCGAACCTCTTCACATCTTCCGCCTTCACGGTTCCGTCGCACAGGATCGCCAGGCGCTCGATCACGTTCCGGAGTTCACGGATATTCCCGGTCCAGCTCATTTCCTGCAGCCTGAGGATGGCATCTTCTTCCATCTCCATGACAGGTCTTCCGTTGGCGGCGCAGACCTGGTTCATGAAATGCCTGGCCAGAAGGGGTATGTCTTCCTTCCTTTCCCGGAGTGCCGGGACATGAATGATGATCACGCTGAGACGGTGGTAGAGGTCCTCACGGAATTTTTCCCTGCGGATCTCTTCGGTCATGTTTTTGTTGGTGGCCGCTATGATCCGGACATCAACCGTGATCTCCTTCTCCCCGCCCACACGTGTAATCTTGTTCTCCTGCAGTGCCCGGAGCACCTTGGCCTGGGCCGAAAGGCTCATGTCGCCGATCTCGTCAAGGAACAGTGTTCCGCCATGGGCCTGCTCGAAGTCGCCTTTCCTTTGCTTGATGGCCGAGGTGAACGAGCCCTTTTCATGGCCGAAGAGTTGGCTCTCGATCAACTCGGAAGGTATCGCGGCACAGTTCACCTCAACGAAAGGGGCATGTGAACGATGGCTCTGCTCATGGATCTGGCGGGCTACCAACTCCTTCCCCGTTCCGTTCTCCCCGGTGATCAGCACCCTGGCATCGGTCGGCGCCACCCGGCCGATCATATCCCTGATAAATTTCAGCGCGGATGATTCCCCCACCATTTCCCAGTTCACGCTCACCTGTTTTCTCAGCCGCAGGGTCTCGGTGATCAGCCGGGATTTATCCATGGCATTGCGCAGGGTGACCAGCAAACGGTTCAGGTCGAGCGGCTTGGAGATATAATCGTATGCTCCTTTTTTGATCGCTTCCACCGCCGTCTCGATCGTTCCATGCCCCGAGATCATAATGATGGGTGCCTCGGTAACGGGAATAGCCTTTTCCAGTAACTCAATGCCATCCATCTCAGGCATCTTGATATCGCACAGGATGGCATCATAAAGCCTGTTGTGGATCAGTTCCAAAGCTTCAGGGCCATTCTCCGCCTCGTCTACTTTATATTTCTCATACTCCAGTATATCCCGGAGCGTATTCCTGATGCTGCGCTCATCATCGATCACCAGAATGGTTGCCATGGCCATTACAAGATTTATTCGGTCATCAATATCAGGTTCAGACAGTGATGTTTTCCTTCTTCCTGTGTTCCTGCCTGCTAAATTAGTGGTTAATTACGGAAACGCAGCCGCAGGAGATCCATTCTCTTCATCTGTTTTCATCTGTTTGTCATATCTTTGCAGGGGAATAACGAACCATGATCAGGGCGGAAAATATACACAGGTCATTTGGTGAGCTTGAGGTGCTTAAAGGGATCGATCTGGAGATCCCGGAGGGAGAGATCGTCTCGCTGGTAGGGGCTTCAGGAGCAGGTAAAACCACACTGCTGCATATCCTCGGCACTCTGGACAAACCGGACCGGGGCCGGGTGTTTATCAACGGCGGGGATGTTTCCGCATTGGGAGAAAAAAGGCTGGCTGCTTTCAGGAACAGACACATCGGATTTATTTTTCAGTTCCATCACCTGCTGCCGGAATTCACTGCCCTTGAGAATGTTTTCATTCCCGCCCTGATCGCAGGGCAGTCGAGGTCTGTGGCTGAGAAGAGGGCAGAGGAGCTTCTGGAGATCATGGATCTGGCAGACCGGAGCCATCATAAACCCGCAGAGCTTTCAGGGGGTGAGCAGCAAAGGGTGGCGGTGGCCCGTGCTCTGGTCAATGAACCCTCTGTCATCCTGGCCGATGAGCCTTCCGGGAACCTGGACTCTGCCTCCGCATTGGAGCTGCATAAGCTGTTCTTCAGGCTCAGGGAGCAGTTCAGGCAAACCTATATGATCGTCACCCATAATACAGGCCTGGCCGGCATGGCCGACCGGAAGCTGACCATACGCGATGGAGTCATCGAAAAACAAGATATACTAACCGGTTCCGGTGTCCGTTAATATCCATTATATCTAATGAAAACTCCGTTTTCCCGATGAATAAAATCCCCCGTTTCTTCATTTGCCTGACTCTTTCGTTGCTTCCTGCGCTGTTATCACCGCTCAGGGCCCAGTCCAACGGCGAGGACCCTTACCACGAAACCATCGCTTCAGCGGACAAATACTTTTCTGAGCAGGATTATATCAATGCCAAGGCCTCATACGAGTATGCATCGAAACTCAGGCCTGATGAAGAATACCCGAGGGAGAGGCTGAGGGAGACCATCGGGTTGCTCCGCAGCCGGATGGTGACTGTTGAACAGTACCAGAGTGTCATCTCCGAAGCAGATAAAGCCTTCATCTCCGGCTCCCTTGATGCAGCCGTTCGCCTTTACGCCGACGCAGGCAGTATCCTCCCCGGCGAATCCTATCCCGCTGAAAGGATCGCCGAGATCACCCGGATCAGGGAAAAGGAACAGGACGAACAGGAAGGATACCGGTCTGCCGTGGAATCCGGCGACCGGTTTTTTGAAGCCAGGGAATACAAGGCCGCGCTTGAGGAATACAGAAAGGCCAGCCTGATCTACCCCGGGGAAGCTTATCCCCTTGACCGGATCGTTCAGATTGAGGATATCATCCTGAGACTCCGGGATGCACGGCAATCATATGATGAGTCCATTGCATCCGCTGACAGGCTATTCAACCTCAAGTATTATGCAGAGGCGAAAAAGGAATACGAGAAAGCCCGTGAGGTGATGCCCGGGGAGTCTTACCCTGAAAGCCGGATCAGCGAGATCGGCCGGATCCTGCAGAAGAAGGATCTGTATGATGCCCTTGTGGCGGAGGGTGACGATCTGTATGTTGCACGTGCTTTCGAACAGGCCAAGGCGAAGTACCAGGAAGCCCTCAGCATCTTCCCCGATGAGTCGTATCCCGAAGGCATGATCGACAAGATCAACCAGTCTTTCCGTGAGGAACGGGACCGCGAACAGCTCTACTCGGCTGCAATAGCCGATGCAGACCGCTTTTTCAGCCAGGAGGACTATTCCAATGCACGAAAGGAATATGAAAATGCCCTTTCCATAAAACCCGGTGAATCATACCCCGCCGGAAAAATCGAAGAGATCGATGAACGGATCGCTGCCTCCCTCAGGATGAACCAGGAATATCAGCAGGCGGTAACAAACGGAGAGGGATACTTCAGGGAAGGATCTTTGCCGCAGGCGCTGGCAGAATTCAAAAAAGCCTCAGAACTCAAACCTTCAGAGACCTATCCGCGCGACAGGATGGAGGAGATCAGCGGTATGCTGGCCGTCGGGAAGCAGCGCCAGGATGTCTACCAGACCGCCATCTCTGAAGGGGACAGGCTTTTCAGCAGTCAGGATTATGCCGGTGCTGCACAACGTTATAACGAAGCGCTGGCCGTCTTCCCTCAGGAAAATTATCCTGCAGGGAAGATCGCTGAGATCGAAATGTTACTGAAGGCCGGCAGGGAAAACCAACAGAAGTATGAAGCACTGATCGGTGAAGCAGACAATATGTTTAAAAAAGGGAGCTGGGAGCAGGCCAGGGAGAAATATCTGCAGGCTTCGGGCATTATACCCGGCGAGACTTACCCTGCTGAACAGATCAGCCGGATTGACCAGCTGATCATCGAGCAGCGGAACCTTGAAGAGAACCAAAAGCCTTATGAAAAAGCCATGGCGGAAGCCGAAAAGCTCATCCAGAAAGAGCTTTGGCCGGATGCCCGGATCAGGTTGGAGCAGGCCCTGACCTTCATTCCCGGCGATGCCGCTGCTGCTGCGAAGCTGGACGAGGTGGAGCGGGTCATCTCAGAGCAGCAGCTTCAGCAGGAATCGTATGATCAGATCATCGCTTATGCCGACAAGCTTTTTGCAGAGAAAAAATATGAGGAGGCCAGAATCCAGTATCAGAAAGCCCTGACCATCAAACCCGGGGAATCCCATCCTTCGGAAAGGATCAGGGAGATCAACCGGATCATCGAAAACCAGCGCCTTTCCCTGAATCTATACAACCAGGCCATTGCAGAGGCTGACCGGTTCCTGGAACAGAAGAATTACAAAAGTGCAATACAGGCTTATCAGAATGCAGGCAACCTGATGCCGACAGAGCAATACCCCAGGCAGAAGATATTCGAGATCAACAAGATGATGGATGAGCAGAAGGCCCTGGATGATCAGTACAGGGCGGCTGTGGCGGATGGTGACAAGCTTTACGGCCAGAGTTATTATGAGCAGGCCCGCTTACGCTACCAGGATGCGCTGGATCTCAAACCCGGTGAGGGCTATCCTGCCGGCAGGATCGCAGAGATCGACGGCATCCTCACCGCCAGGGCTGAACAGGACAACGCATTCAATGGTGCCATCAGTGAAGCGGATCAGCTTTTCAATGTACAGAAATACGAGGAAGCCAGAATGGCCTATCTGAAAGCCGGCAACCTGAAACCCGGGGAACCTTATCCCCAGGAGCGAATCCGCGAGATTGACCTTTTGATCCGTCAGCATGAAGAACGGATGCAGTCGTTCAACAAGCTGATTGCATCCGGCGACAATGCCTTTCAGATGAAGTCATGGGAAGATGCCCGTTCCAGCTATGAAAAGGCACTTGAGTTGATCCCTGGTGAAGACTATCCCCGTCAGAAACTCCTGGAAATTGATGCGATCCTGCTCTCGGAGAAGGATGCCACCGAACAGGCCTATAATTCTGCGATCACACAGGGGGATATTCATATGGCCAATGCGGAATATGAGCCGGCCCGGAAGCAGTACCAGGAGGCATTGAATATCAAGCCGGGGGAGAGCTATCCGAAGGAGAAAATGGCTGAGATCGACGGATTGGTAGCAGACCTGAAAACACGGCAAGCCAACTATTCGAGGATCATTGGCGATGGCGATACCCGTTTCAGGGCCCGGGACTTTCAGGAAGCCAAAGCAAAATATTCCGAGGCAGCTGCCCTGATGCCCGGTGAGGAGTATCCCAGGTCCCGCATTGAGGAGATCAACCGGATATTCCAGGAGGAGCAGAAGCAGGTGCGTGGGGCGTATGACCGGGCCATCGCCGATGCAGACAAATTCTTCATGTCAGGAATATATGATCAGGCCATTGATTCATATCGCGAAGCGCAAAACATCATCCCCACCGAGACCTATCCGGCTGAGATGATCGGCAAGATATACCGGATCATGGAAGAGAATGCCGTTCGTGATCTCCTGGACACACCGCTGTCACTGCAGGATCTTGAAGAAAAAAGATTCCCTTTCGAGCCGGTGAGTATTGCCGACAGAAAAAGCAATTATGTGTACCTGCGGATCCGGAACGCCGGCCAGGTTGAATTTAAGGTGCTGCTGAATTACGGACGTGACGGATCAAAGAACGGTGGTGTGATCATCAAGGTGCCTCCCGGTGAGGGAGAAAATGAATACATTGTCCGTGTCGGGCAGCAGTACAAATGGTTCACCGAGGACAACAACTGGGTAGGTCTGATCCCGGAAGGAGGCAGTGTGGAGATTACCAAGGTGAAGATCTCGCGCAGCGGCCAATAAGTATCTATTGATGCAGTCCCGGAAGGGATTAAAGCCTTTTTCGTCCAAGATAGAGCTCCATGTCCGGCAGTTCCCTGTCCTTCCGGGTCAATCCGGCGATCATCACAATGCTGGTGACGATAATGACAAAGAAAAGAAGGCCTTCACTGATCACCCCGATACTGTATTCTTCTGGAATACTATAGAACAGCAGGATTGTGATCAGTCCACGGGGTGCCACATAGAGTTCCGGGAACAGGTTTCTGCGTAAAAAGTATTTCAGATACAGGTAGCGGATGCCGTATATCAACACTAAGATCACCATTCCGGAAGAGATGATCCGGAAATTGAGCAGAGAAGACAGGTTCAGGGAAAACCCAAATATAAAGAAAAAGAATGTCCTGATCAGGAAAGCCGATTCATATGTGATCAGCTTGAAATTTTGGATGCCGCTTTTAAGCCTTTCTGCGTTGAGAGAACGAAAGAACCGGTTCCCCGGCATAAAATCCAGATTATTCAGGATCAGTCCGAAAATGAGGATCATCAGCAGTGATGATAGGTGAAGCATTTTCCCGATGGCATAGATCATCACCATGACAGCCATCAGAAGGAAAAATTTGACTTGTGTAGTGGTCCGGTCAATAAATAGCAGAATCAATAGTGAAAGCACGATTGAGACTGCCGTGACCATAAGAAAATCTGCCAGAAGCCATGAAACCGTAAAGGAGGAAATGGTCTCGTTGTCGCTGATGAGGTTGAAGATGAGGATACCCAGGATATCGGAGAAGATGGATTCGTAAATAATGAATTCCTTTTTATGTTCCCTGAAGTGTCCGACGCTCGGGATGGCGATGGCGCTGCTGATCACGGCGACCGGGATGGCATTCACCAGGCAGGTATGATAGGTCAGCTGTGGGAAGATCATATGGATTCCCAGGGCGATCAGGGCAGAGGAGACGATCAGGATGATGAGTGCTGAAAAGAAGGAGCGGGTGATCATGCCTGCTTTGTCACGTCTCAGTTTCAGTTCCATCACACCTTCCAGAACGATCAGGATCAGTCCGACAATACCCAGCATCTCGAGCAGGGTCTGTGTCCCGGGGGGGCCGTCTGTCCACCGGTCCATGATGGTCCGGGCAATGATGCCGGTAGCGAGCAGCATCAGTACCGATGGGATACGGGTTCTGACGCTGATGGCGTTGTACACATATGAGATGATCACCAGCAGACAGGTGAGAATGACAATGATATAGGGATCGCTGAACATGGGTATCCGATCGGGAGTGGTAAAATTAATACAATGCAGGTGAAGGATGAATCCGTTCCCGAGGGGTCATGATGCTCCGGGTGCGGTTCATCTTCCGGTTTATTGTCCGAACAACCGGCTCCATCTGCGTTGCGGCCTTTCCTTCCAGATGCCGCTGTGCCAGGCATAGCTGACGATCAGGGGAAGTACGGTGGTGGCCTCTGCGAACACCATCTGTTCGAACGCGGTATCCACTTTGCCCCATGAGGAGGCTTCCTGTAGGGTAGAAGAAGAGCAGGCCCCGTCCCTGACATCGGCCACGGTGATTTGCACGGCATACCGGTGCATGGGCACTTCCCTGCCCAGAATCTCGGCACAGACGACCGTGTCCTGTGCGAAGTTTTTCGGAACGCCGCCGCCGATCATGAGGAGGCCGCTGGTAGGAGCCTCCATCTTGATCATGGTCAGCTCCCTGAAATCCTTCACCGAATCGATGGACACATGCTTCTCGGGCCGCTCCCATTGGTGCTTTACCAGTCCGAAGCCGGCGCTGGAATCGGAAAAGGCAGGGCAAAATACGGGCACGTCATTCTCGAATGCCGCCTGGATAAGGGATTCCTTTTTCACAGCATTCCGGATGAGGAAACTGCCCAGCTCCCGGATGAATTCCCGGGATGAAAAAGGCCTCGGATCCATGCTGTCGGCCACCTTTTTGATGGTCATGTCACAGACCTGGAGCTCCTCCTCATCAATGAAGGTATCGTATATACGGTCGATATACAGCTCTCTCAGCGTCCGGTCCGGAACATGCTGTCCGCCTTCATAGTGCCTGAAACCAAGCGCTTCGAAGAAGTCCATATCGATGATGGAGGCGCCGGTGGCCACGACCACATCCACCATACGGTAACGGATCATATCCGCATAGACCTGCATACACCCGCCTGCGCTGGAACTTCCCGCCAGGGTCAGCATGATGGTGCATTCCCTGTCGCCGAGCATCTTCATGAAGATATCAGCCGCACGGGCCGTGTCACGCGATGAGAATGACATCCTGCCCATGGCCTTGATGACCGGTGTGGCATCGAAAGAGGTGATGTCGATATGTTCAATGGGATTGCGCAGCAAATCTCTCTTTTTCATGATTGCCGGTTTTTGGAAAATATCTGGCTCAGTGTCTGGTATATCAGTTTGGCTGCCAGGAATTCGGAGGTTTTATGTCCGGGTATGGGGCACAGTTCCACCACATCGAATCCCACGATCCGGGCAACGCTGTCCACAGCCCGGATCAGGTTCATCACCTCATGATAGTAGAGTCCGCCCGGCTCAGGTGTCCCGGTGGCCGGTACCACAGCCGGGTCGAAAACATCCAGATCGATGGTGATGTATACATCGCCCCTGAGCATGCCTGTGACTCTGCCGATCCAGTCGGCCCCGTTACGGATCTCGTGGGCAAATATGATCCGTTCCCGGTCGGCAAAGGGCAATTCGGAACTGTCCATGCTTCGGATGCCCACCTGGATCACCGGACAGATTTCCTTTGTCCTGGCCATGACAGAGGCATGGCTGAAGGGTGAGCCCTCATACTCCTGCCTCAGGTCGGTGTGTGCGTCGAGTTGCAGCACCGTGATATCGCCGTAATGATCCCTGTGCGCCCTGATGGCTCCGATACTGACGGTGTGGTTGCCGCCCACGGTGACCAGGAATTTGTTCATTCTCAGGAACTCAGCAGCATGCTTATATATCCTGTCAACCACCTCTTCCGGTGTACCTGCCGGGTCCACCGGATCGGAGGTATGGATGCCCAGGGTGTAGATTTCGGTGTCCGTTTCGATGTCATACAACTCCATATTGGCGGAAGCCTCCATCAGTGCCTCAGGCCCGTTGCCGGATCCCTTTATCCAGGTGCTGGTGGCATCATATGGCACCGGCAGGATCACGATCTTTGATCCGGACAATTCCGTATGCTCTTTCGGCAGGCCGCCAAAATTCATAAGCATGGAAAATACGTTTTATATTATTGACAATCAAGCCAGAACAGGGTACAGGTAATTGGTGAAACACAATGCCACCAGCGCCGTACCATACTTCTTCCGGGGAACGAACGACTCGCTGATGAGCTCGATCCGGCCCATAGAGTACTTCTCTTCAAACCCGTTGATGTACAGTTCATTCAGACTTGCCCGTAACCGGTAATCCAGCTCTTCTTCGGAGTAGTTGCCGTAGTGCTCGCACACCAGGCCTCCGTATTTGCTCCCCGTATTTTTGTCATGCAGCCAGCCATATATGATGCCGGCGGTGCATCGCTCACCCTCGCCCCCGTTGCAAACCGACATGATGGTCTCCATGACGGCGCCATGGACCAGGTCATTGGGTTTGTCTATCTTGTTGGCTATGGCCGGCAGGATGGAGGAATAGGTCATGATGTTGGCCATTTCGATACCGGCTGCTTTCAGTGCGAGGTGGTAGGAACCTGCATGGATGGTGATCTCGCTCTCACCTGTACCCCGGGTAACAAAGTAATCTTTTGGGATCCGGTTACCCACAATGAGCCCGCTCTGAAGGAACGTCCGCTCATTGATGTCTGAAAGTGACAAGTTGCTCGTGTTGTGTATTTTCATCTCACCTAAAGCATAAAATAGATTTTGGTTAAACACTATTCCCTGAAAAGGGAGGGCAAATATACTACTAACATGTAAACGGAATCTTTTTTTTACCTTTAAAAAAATACATTTTTTCTTGTTTTTTTTATATTTGGTTGATAGACAGCACTTAAAATTGTCATCAGAATCCGGAAATCCGTCGACGGAGGGTACATATTCTGACTTATTTTCCGAGCAGGTAAGCAGTGGTTCCAAATTGTCAGACTGATGATTACCCGGTATTGGTCCCGTCGCCTATGTTCACCGGCGGACAGGCTATGTCCCATCCCGTGACAGGTTGACCGTGGCCGGAACCGGTATTGTTGCAGCGTAAAAGCCTTACAGCAAATATGTTATGGAAAATGGCACTATATTTAAGGAAGAAAAGAAAAATGGCCGTCTGAAAAATCATCAAAAATCACCCTATGAGAAAGACATTTACCCTTGTCACATTATTAGTTTTTGTGATCCTTTCATCACCATCCTCTCTGGAATGCCAGGAAAGAGGGTGGAAACCTGACGGACATGTCAGGAAGGGCTTATGGGAGACCCATGAGGCTTTTAACAAGTGGGCCTCAGGAAGAGATATGTTATACGAGAAGGGATATAAGCCATACAAGCGCTGGGAGTGGCAAGTCATGCCAAGGCTGTTGTCTGACGGAAGCCTGCCCGGACTGGCCATGCTTGCTGAAGCTGCAGAGCGGAATAACCGGATGAGGATCGGGAATAAGGATTTCTCCCTGAATTCATGGGTACCTGTGGGACCGTTTGAAGTGCCACCCTCATTATCTCCCTATCCGATCCATGATATCGGAAGGATCAACTGTATCGCCTTCCATCCGACGGATCCGGATATTTTCTGGGTGGGTGCCCCACAGGGCGGGATCTGGAAAACAACGGACGGCGGGCAGAACTGGATGCCCCTTGGGGATCAACTTCCTGTGATGAAGATCAGCGATATCGCGGTGGATCCGGCCGATCCGGATGTGATGTATATCAGCATCTGTGATTATGGCTATATGGCTTTTTTCATTTATTATTTCGGACGACCGACGGCATATGGCCTGGGTATATACAAGACCACTGACGGCGGGCAGACATGGGCGCCCACCGGCCTGACATACACATTGAATGACAAGCTGTTCTCGATGTTCAGAAGGGTGTTCATTCACCCCGTCAATCACCAGTCCCTGCTGGCTGCAGGAGTGGACGGCATATACGGGTCGGATGACGGGGGAGTGACATGGACGGAGAAGAGCGGCGTTTTTGTATGGGATATCGAGCAGGATCCTTCCGATTTCCAAACCCTGTATGCCACCACATGCGACTGGTACGGAGGCATATGCGGCGTAATGAAATCGACCGATTTCGGTGGCACCTGGCTGCCGCTGGAGACGGGCATCCCGAAGAATGACACGGTGGTACGGATCGAAGTGGCCTTGGCGCCCTCCGACCCGGATGTGGTATATGCCACATGCTCCGCTTACGATGAGGCTTTCTATGCCTTTTACCGTTCCGTTGACGGTGGCGCCACCTGGTCAAAACAGGCCGACAGCAGTCAGCTGAACCTGTTCGGCCAGACCAACGGCGATCCGTCCAACAAGCTGGCACAGGCAAGCTATGACCTTTGGCTGTGGGTCGATCCTTCCGATCCTGACAAGGTTTACTCCGGGGCGATGAATATCTGGGGCTCTGAAAACGGCGGCCTGTCCTGGAATATCTGCTCATTCGGGATCCACTGTTATGGCCAGAGCATCCATTTCGACCACCACTACATCCGTCGCAATCCGCTGGATAATAAGATCTATCTCACATGCGACGGCGGACTCTACCGTACCGATGAGATCGTGATGGGTAACCTTCAGCAGTTTGACAGCTGCTGGTCCATCCAGAACCTCACCACCCAGTGTTACGAGTTTCCCACCCAATGGGAGAACCTGAGCGACGGTCTGGTCATCACCGAGTTCTACAGGCTTGCATTGAGCCGGAACACTCCGGGCTATGTATTGGCAGGCAGCCAGGACAACTGCATCTATTTCAGGAACCCACAGGAGGAATGGGTGAACCTGACCTCCGGGGATGGCATGGAGTGCATGATCCATCCGGACAACCCTGATATCATTTATGCTTCCAATCAGTTCGGATACCTGTGGCGCTCCCTCAACGGCGGGTTGAACATGGGCCTGGTGACGGGCTACCTGCTCAACCAGGAGGGGCAGGGGGCATGGGTCACCCCCTTCGTGATGGATCAGGAGCAGCCGGAGACCATCTATGCAGGCTTCCGGAACCTGTGGCGGTCGGATAACCAGGGAGCCGTCTGGAACAAGATATCGCAGTTCCCCAATATGCCGGGATCGAACCTGCCCCTGCCCGTATGGGACATCGCCCTGGCACCCGGAAATCCCGATGTGATCTATCTCAGCAAGCAGCCTTATCCTGCCGCCGGAATAGGATACCCGGGACAGATGTGGAAGACGGTGAACGGAGGGCAGGACTGGGTGAACATTACAGGCAACCTGCCCGTGCAGAACACTTTCATTAATGACATCACCGTAGGGGAAAACCCGGAACAGGTCTATGTGGTCTGTTCGGGATGGGTCAACGGCATGAAGGTGTACCGCTCTGCAAACGGAGGGCAGGCCTGGGAGAACATCACGGGCAACCTGCCCAACATACCGGTTTCATCCATTGTGCTACAGGAAGGCAGTACCCTCAACGACCTTTACCTGGGTACGGATATCGGGGTTTATTACCGGAACGATAACTATAACGACTGGGAGCTTTACAGCGACAATCTTCCCAATATCGTGATCAACGAGCTGGAGATCAGCTACCCGGAGAACATGATCTATGCTGCGACTTACGGCCGAGGTATCTGGAAGGCTCCCCTGATGAACCCGGTGACTTCGGTAAGCCGGAATCCGGGCCTGAAGGAGGCTGAGATGAGCATCTTCCCGAATCCGGCCAACGATCAGGCCTTTCTGGAGGTGACGGCCCGGCAGCCTGGGATCGCTGAGGTGGAGGTGCTCGATATCCTTGGCACGGTGGTTTACCAGACCCATCTGCAATACTTCGATGGAAAAACCTCACTGAGCCTGCCAGTCCGGGAGTGGGTCTCCGGCCTCTATTTCGTTACGGTTGCCGGAAGCGGGGTCGTTCAGACCTGCCGCCTGCTGGTAAACAGGTAGCCGGATATATTTCCGTTCCTCCGGGATGAATCAAAGTCATCAGGGAACATGCATTCCTACTTTTTCCTTACCGCTTTCACCGTTCCGGCGAGGCGGTCATCCTTAGTCAGTGTGATGATATATCCTCCCGGAGGGAGGGGGCTTCCATTGCTGCCGGTGCCGTCCCATACCAGCCTGCAGCGGCCTGCGGACATGCGGGCATCCGCAAGGGTCTTCACCTGCCTGCCGGCCATGTCGCTGATGGTAATCCTGACGCTGGCCGGTTCTTTGAGCACAAATACGATGAAGATGTTTTCGGTGAACGGGTTGGGATAGAGGCTGATCTGCGGTGGTTCGGGAGCGCCGGATTCCGAATCTTCTTCTCCCGTCATACAATACTCATAGGCTCCGATGTCGATCCTTCCGTTGATGATTCTGGGGTTACCCGCCAGGTCACGGGAGGGAAGGGGGATGGTGTCCCACTGGTTGGTGACCAGGCTATAGACCGTGTCTTGCTGGATGATGTATGGCGGGATCATTCCCGGGCTGTACATGGGGACGCCTTTGTCGATGCAGGGCGAGCTACCCGAGAGGGCGTACGGGTAATCGCCGCTGCCCAGCCACTGAGGCTCCTGGTTGGTGTTGCCCGCCCCCCAGTGGAGGAAATGCATGTTCCAGGAATTGACGATGCCGTCGAATCCGCCCTGAATGTTGTTGTACCATGCGCCCAGGGTGGTGGGCTGCTGGTATGGTGAGCTGGTTCCCAGCATGATCTCGTGCGGCTCATCGTGGTACATGACCGTGTTGTACAGGTCGATCACCGGCCCATCGAAAGTGCCCAGCGCGCCCCCGTTGACAAAAAGCACCTTACAATCGCCGATGGTGCTGTTAATAATAAAGAGTCTGGCATTGTTACTTGCGTCTATCGCACAGCCACCCCCGTCACCGAAAAAAGGGTCGCCACCCAGTATGGTGCTCGTTACCTGGGTGTTGAATATGTATCCTATTTCTTTGTCAGGATTCTGGTATACCCCTCCGAAATGATTTCCACCACCACCATGAATATATGCAGGGTCAGGAGTCAGATTATCAAAGAGACAGTTGATCACAAAGTAACGGGTATCCACAATATTGGATCCGGGTTGGCCATTCCCAATATTCAATCCCCCACCTCCAATACCATTTTCAACCCATATTCCCTTAAATAAACCATATGAATCAAGCTGTGCCTGAATGCCGTTACCCCATCCGGTGCCATTCATGAAATGGAGGTTTTCAAATTCAATGTCGAAATTAACCCATACCTGTATGCCTGAGTTATCACCTGACAAGACCTGGTAAACATTACCGAATCCGTTTCGCAGGGTGAGGTTGCGTACGGCATAGTTTCGGGTGTTGTTGGCGCCGTAGCCGAATTTGCTCAGGTGTTCCGCATCGAGGATGGTATTGCTGGTATCCTGTCCGGTGAGGGACACATAGCTGCGGAAGCTCAGGGGAAACTTCTCACCGGTGAGCGACGGGCTGTACACCCCCGGCGCCAGGCGGATGGTGTTGGGATGGAGGCTGTCGGATACGGTCTTCTTGAAGGCGAAGGAGACCGACCTCAGCGGGTTGCCGGGTTCCAGGCCGCCGTTGCCGTCGTCACCCCACGGGGCCACGTAAAGGTCGGCATTCACCGCTTCGATCTTCCCATGACCGATGGTCACCTGGATGTCGTTGAGCGGATATCCGTAGCTGTCACACGAAAAGATATAATGGACATCCGGATCAATGACTGTAAAAGTATCCAGTTGAAAACTCATCGGTCCGTCCATATATGACTTATAGATATCGCTGCCCATACCTGCATAATTCAGGTATATCGAATTCTTGCGGATGGTGTCAAACTCCACCTCCGAATCAGCAATACATAACCCGCCGGCCAGACGAATACAATGGTTGTACTTAATAATACATCCTGAAAGAATGACTTCGGATTGGTCCAGGTAAATGCCTCCACCGGCAGAAGCGGCCCAGTTATCCATGACGATGCAGTCTGACACATTCACACTGGACTTTTTAATATATATCCCACCTCCCTTGAAAGTTGCGCCGTAACCTTTTCCGTTCGTGCAGGTGAACCCGCGGATGGTGGTAAATACCTGGGGGCCGTTGTTTATTCTGACGCAGGGATTGTTGTGACCACCGTCGATGACCGTGGCGGCGACGTATGATTGATTGCCGGTGGTCAGCAGCAGGCTTGCCAGGGTGACCGGGTGTCCGGGCAGTACTATGTTCTCGTAATAGACACCGGGCCACACCAGCACCGTATCGCCGGCCGAGGAGGCGTTCAGTGCGTCCTGTATGGTGGTGAAATCCCCTGTGCCGTCCTGCCTGACGGTAATGACGGTCGCCTGCAATTCAGCAACAGTCATCGTCATGACCAGGAGCAGGATGCCTGCTGAAAGGTTCCTTTTCATGTCAGAGGAGTTGTTTGATCTTCATTTTCCGGGGGATTTCATGCGGGGGATCCCGCGGTGTATCGCACCCCGGCATCCCCTGCATGAAGCATCCCGTGAATATCATTTCATACATCATTCCGCCTTATTTGATGACCACGGTCTTTGCGGTCAGCGCTGTTCCCTGGCCGGTACCGAGCCTGATGGTGTAAACCCCCGCCTGTTCCGGCTGCCACTCTGTCCGGCAGAGGCCTTCGGGGATCATCCCTTCCATCAGCACAGCCACCCTGCGTCCGTCGGGGCTGAACGCCTCCAGCATCACCTCCGATGCCCGGCTGAGGGTGAAGCTGACGGTGACCGTTCCGCCGGAAGGGCTGGGATAGCAGACGAGCCCGCCGGCATCGCCGGCGCTCCGGTCACCGGCCTCTTCCCTGAGCGACACCACGTAATGGCCTCTACCCTCGCCGGCATATATGCAGCGCTGTTCCATCCTGCCCGTGGCAGGATCATACACCCGGTATCCTGTCTTCAGTATCACCGAGGCCTTGTATCCGTTCCATGTTTCGAAGGTGACGGCCGATCCGGGAGGCACGCCCTGCAGGTATGCGTTCACCTCCACCACGGTGTCGCCCGGCAGCCTGACGGCAGCGCCCCTGACTTCACCGCCGGCCAGCAGTGCGATCTCCTGTACCGTGGCAACGGAATCGAACTCCACATAAAAAGGGATGTAGTCGGCATATTCATCGTAGGAATAGTATTCCGGCTGCGGCAACTCATCCCATGAGCCCGCTTCCTCGCCCCAGTTCCACTGGAAGGTGAGGATATCCTCATTATCCGTCTTCAGGATCACCAGGTCACCGTAACAGAATGGGGTGATCCGGCCGTCGGTGCGCCAGATATAGCCCTCGCCGCCCGGGTTGTCTTCCTTGATCATGGTCCAGTACTGGGTCTTGATCATCTTCAGGTGCTCATCCATCCATGCCTGTCCTCCCGGGAAGGCCTCCTGGGGATACTGCGCCTGCTCCAGGAAGTAGCCCGTCCAGTTCTCCACGCCCGGATCGAGGGTGAGGACGGTGGAGGGATGGAGCTGCGCGCCCTGCATCTTCATGAAATACGGCGAAGTGGGTTCGCCCCAGGTGACCTCGAGCTTGTATCCGTATGTACTGTACAGGTATGGTAAACCATTTTCAATCCATGGATTAGGAGGATCATATAAAATATAACTTGCGGTTGGTGGTTCAAGAAAATGCATTCTTGCATAATCCGGGGGCCAGGGCAGGATCCGTTGATCCACTGAAGCGATGGAACCCGCTGCTTCGTTGCCGAAGCGTTCCAGCCTGGGGAAGGAGAGCCAGTTCCAGCCGTTCCCGATGTGCAGTTTGTCGGTAAAACATTTCACGACAGTTGCATTGCTGAAGCTGTAATTGCCGGAGATCACTTTATTGTCATGTGTATTGAATATGAGCCTCGGGTTTTTATAGCTTGAAGGAAAATAGAACCAGGGAATAACATTCATTCTATTGCCGCTTGGTACCAGGTCTGCCTGCTCATCATACAGGCCATCAACGGTTTTAATATAGATTTCGTTATGTTCGCCTGATTCCGGGTAAACGTTGTAATAATAAACCTTATCATTCACTTGGTTATGATCAATTACTTCGCTCCGTTGGGTTTGCAAATGGATAATGTACTGGTCAGTTTTGCAATCTACTATAGATACTTGTGAATTCGTGCTTTGACCCAAATTGTTCACAATATAGAGCTTATCTTCATAAGCGCTGTATTGAGCGAACTTAGGTCGATATCCACCAGGAGGGAATATTGGATCAAGTAACTGGTAATTGTTAGAAACATCCACTACATGGATAACTGGGTAGGTCGACCAGTAATTTAGAAGATAGATTTTTTGAGCTTTTTCAGCAAACACAATATCCGTATATCCTATTGTGGGCATAGTCACAGGAATCTCAAATGCGCCTGTAATATGGTCTATCGCCAATAATTCCGGGAATCCTCCGGAACCTGATATTGTATAGACTCTTTCGTTTATTTCATCTTTGGCAAATTCCCAAACATATGGCAAAGGAAATTGCGTTTTGGCGTAAGTATGTGCATTGATCCTGAATACATATTGAGTTGCTCCGCAGTAAATATAATCATCCCAACTCAATAGTACAAGGGGACCGTCCCCCATAGGTATCACATCAGTCAGCGCGTTAGTTTCCGCATCAATTACCTTGATGGCATGATCTCCGAAACATGCGACAAAAACCTTATCTGCAGCTTCGTTGAATACGCACGACTTCATGTTTTTTCCAACCTGCAGGTGGGTGATGTAATCATTGGTTTCGCCATCAATGACCGTAATGCTTCCTGTATTGTATTCCGACCTCGTTTGCATGAGGAATGCCTTATTGATGTTTTTCGTTTCATCATAAGCATGGCAGCCTGCGAAACATCCTGCCCCGGTCTGGTTAACCCTATACAGGATACATCCCCGTATGAAAGTCATTATGGTTCCTTCCGCCAGATTCGATGAGATGATAAAGTCAGTGCCTTGATAGGTGAACATCGACACGTCTGTGCTTTGGCAACCCATAAGGTCACTTTCGCAGAATATGGTATTGTCATTGTTGATGGTTACAAAACGGTTGTCGGCGCCGCAAAGGATCTGGTTCATCTCCTGGTCCAGATGCAGGCTTCTTGGATCCTCGATGTTCAGAACCTGATACACCTCCCCAGAGAGAACATCGTATTCCTTTAACCATGATCCGCCTGCAAAGTACAGCCTGCCATCGTTATTGTAGAGCGCATCGGCAACATATAGCATCCCGAGTTCAAAAGAGCCGGTATAGTTTCCCGTCTGCCCGTTGAATTTGCGTACAATCGTGTGATCCATGGAATGACCGTATACATTGTTACCGTCAGATACCAGTTTATCGAGCACATATGGTTCCGTATGTAATACACTGAGGTCTGAAATGTTTATCAGCTTAAACCCGCCGGAAGTGCTCACATACAGCACATTGCCGTCTGATTTTAGCAGTGCGTCATAGATGACGCCACTCAATGACTCTTCGTATGCCGCTGTACCATCCCACGACGGATATACCTTTATTTTGCTGACACCCTCCCAATAATTAAGTATCCAGATAATGTTATGGTGGACCGGTTCATATAGCACCGATGTGGACATTAACGTAAAGACCTCATTATCGTTGTGAGTTATCAACATTTCGTTATTGACAGGATTGATCACAACGAGCTCTTTTCCATCGGTGGCACAATAGATAAAACCCTGCCAGGAGCTGAAGGCAAGTCTGCGTTCATAAGGATATAAAAATGTGCCGAGTATTTGGTTCAGTTGACCGAAATCAGAAACAGTGAATCCATCAATGACCGCGAAATCGAAAGGATCGATCACCGAAATCCTTCTGTTCCCGAAGGCATAGAGTTTATTGTTTGCAGGCACAAAGATCACATCCTTCGGCAGCGCACCGCCGTTCGGTTCCGGCAACCATAGGGTCATATCAAACACATCTGATTGAAAACCTGGCTCCTGGTATTCACCGTCCATGTGAAGGATAAAATCTGATACATCAGGCGAACCCTTGATAATGAACGCCTGCTGTGTTCCGTTGATGGTGTCGGTTACTCTGGCAATGGATTTTCCTTCGCAGTAAGGGTCGATCGTTACCGAATAATTTCCATTCTGACCGAGTGCTGTGCTGATCATCAGGGCCATCATGAAAAAATATGCTGTAAAAAAAACATTCGTTTTCATGGTTGTCAATGGATAAAGTAAAGTTAAAAGAAATTTTCATTAGAAGACTTGAAATCCACGATCATTGCCCCCGGCTGTAAATTGCATTGACCGGGGGCCTCTGCAATGAACCTGTTCTCCTCCCGCAGATCGGGAATGCCAGGCATTGCAATATTCCGCAACTGCCTGATTCTCTCTCTCTGAAAAAATTAACCAGGTAAAGGACGGGGATCATCTTTGGAAGGTCGTATAGATTCAAAATAGATAACAAATTTACAAATATATACGAATTATTCTTGTTTGTCAACCAAAATCGAATTTATACTGAGAATGAATGTCTTGTAATGAGTCCGGCGATCCATGGCCGGCCTCTTTACGGAAAGGAACTGAAGGGAGTTCAATAATGATTCTTACTTGGCCTCAAGAAAATACTCAAGCTCATGATACAGCCTCTGCACCGGCAGGCCGACGACGTTGAGGTAGGAGCCGCGGATCGATTCGATCCCGATCAGTCCGATCCATTCCTGGATGCCGTAGGCTCCGGCCTTGTCAAAGGGTTTGCAAGTCCGGATGTAATGATCGATCTCAGGATCGGTCAGTGTGCCGAAGGTCACTTCACTGATCACATGGAACAGTCGTTTCCGTGTCTTGCTCCGGATGCAGACACCCGTGATCACCTCGTGTGTCCTGCCCGAGAGGGTCCGGAGGATATGGCGGGCGTCCTCCTCATCAACGGGCTTGCCGATCACACGGCCATCCAGCCAGACAATGGTGTCGGCGGCGATGACGATGGTGTGAGCGGGCTGATCCTCCAGGGGAAAAGCTTCTGCCTTGATATCGCTGAGGTAGAGGGGAATCGCTTCCCTTTCCAGATGACCGGGGTAGTTTTCATCCACTCCGACAGGCTTCACTTCGAATGGGATGCCCAGCTTCTCAAGCAGGCCGATCCTCCGCGGTGATCCGGATGCCAAAACGAAACGATACGGTTGGAACAAATCCATTATCATCACAGGTCATCTAAATGATACTGAACAGTTGCATCGACAGAACGCCCGCCACCATGATCACCTTGGCAATGTTGCCGGCATAATGAAAATCATCCCGGCTTTTTGCCCTGATGATGCGGATCAACAGAAAAATGAGGAATGGCAGGATCACCAGGGTGAAATACCAGAAAAGCACCATCAGGTCATGGCCAAAAAAGTACATCAGTGCACCGGTTGCCATGAGCATGATCAGTAGGGTCATCACCACGGCCAGACAGCGGGCCGGCGTGATCCCCGAGACCACCGGCAGGGTCTGATAACCCGCTGCAGCATCCCCCCTGACATCCTCGATATCCTTTATCACCTCGCGAACCATTGAGATTATGAAAGCGAACATGGCATACCCGGAGGAGAGCATGGTCAGGTTCCTGAACCGGGGAGCCACCGAGGCGAAGAGCATGGGATCCGACCGCAGGGCGTAGAATTCGAGAACCCAGCAGATCATGATCACCATGGCGGATAGCAGCGATATCACCACATTGCCCAGCAGGTACACTCTCTTATAGTGCGATGAATAAAACCACAGAAGGATGACGATCCCGGGGAAGATCAAACCTATGGCCAGGTCTCTGACCCGGACGGCAAGGGCTCCCCCGGCGATGATCCCGCCCAGTGAAAGCGCCAGGTACAACCACCGGGCGGCCTCAGGGGTGATGTGAATGCCTATGGTCATCCGGCCGGAACGGTTCATCCGGTCAGACGTCTGGTCGTAAAGGTCATTGATGACATATCCCCCGGCGGCGATGAGCACCGTACTCAGCACAAGCAGTGCAAACCAGCTCTCCGGGAAGGCGGGTTGCAGCCCCGAGTTACTGTAAAAGGGCATGAAGAGGCAATGCCTGACCAGGTATTGGGTCAGGATGATGATCAGCAGGTTGGGCCATCTGACCAGTCTGAAGAAGACCCCCGATGATTTCCTGATACCGGACATATTACCAGAGAAAACCGTCATCATGCATCCATTTCCCCTGGAGCTTCAGCACCTGTTCGATCACATCCCGGGCACAACCCCGGCCTCCCGGGAAGGGAGAGATGTACATCGAGACCGCCCTGATCTCCTCAGCGGCGTCCGCGGGGCAGCATGGGAAGCCGGCTGCCTTCATGGGCCTGTAGTCAGGAATGTCATCCCCCATGTAGAGCACATGTGCAGGATCGGCCTGAATGCGGGTGATATATTCCTGGAATACGGACAACTTATCCTCCACACCCAGGAATAGATCCCTGATCTTCAATGCTTCAATCCTCCGGGTGATCGATGGGGAGCGGCCTCCTGATATGATGGCGACATGAAGCCCCTTTTTTGCCGCCAGCTGCAGTGCATAACCGTCCCGGACATAGGCGGTCCTGAGCCCGTCACCGTCAGGGGTCAGAAGGATCGTGCCGTCGGTCAGCACGCCATCGTAATCAAAGACCATGGCGGTGATGTCGTGCATCTTTTTTCTGATATCGATCATGGAGTGGAGTGTGTTTGTGTGATCATTTCCGAGAGGATCCTGTATATCTCCTGAAGCATGGCATCTCCCCGGAGCAGCTCGATATGTTTTTCCATGACCTGCAAATCCTGACGCAATGCCGGTCCGGTCTGGGCCTGGAAAGGGGTCATGGCCTGTACCTTGGCGGCCGTTTCACCAATGAGCGGTCTGAGCATTTCGAAGGGGAGTTGGTATCGTTCCAGGATCCTTTCCGCAACATGAAAAAGCTGGTTGGGGAAATTGCATGCAAAAACGGCAGCCAGGTGCAGAATGGCACGTTGCCGGGAATCCACATGGTAAATGATCCCTGAAACAGTGCGGGCCCACTCTTTAATTCTTTCAAGGTTTTCGGGGGTATTGGCTTCGATGCACAGCGGTACCCGGCGGAAATCGATATCCCGTTCACGTGACAGCGTTTGCAGGGGATATATCACACCATGGACGGATGAATAATGCTCCAGGATATCCATGGGTTGTGAACCTGACGTATGCACTACCAGCCGTTGGTTAAGTTTCAGCCCGGGGAAGCCCTTATTCAGTGCCTGATCTGCAACGGCTACCAGATAGAGGTCTGCATTCTCCGGGATTTCGGAGATATTTGTTCCGTGGCCGCAATCCAGCCGTTTCGCCAGCAGGGAAGATGATTCATGTGAACGGCTGTGCACATGAATGATGTGGTGCCCGGCCTGACATAGGGCAATACCCATCCGGGTGGCCACGTTGCCGGCCCCGATCAGTACGATATGCCCTGTGACAGCCAAATCATCCGGTAGGTATGGTGGCAAAAATAGTAAAAAGGGAGCAGCCCTCTGTTTCCTTAAGGATTACCGCTCATCCGCCTGTAGGTTTTACGGGCTTCCTCCCCGAGGGAAATCAGTTTTTCCTTGAGCTGCATAAGCTCTTCGCGGATAGAATCTTCGATGTCCTTGAGTTCCGGTGCTTTGCCCTGCATTTCCTCTTTTTCCGCAGATGTGACCGCTTCCGGCAGGACGGCCCAGAGGATCAGATAGACCAGCAGGCCTGTTCCGATCAGGATGATGGTGAGCACGACAAAGCCGAGCCGGAACCAGACGGGGTCGGTGTTGAAGTGGGCTCCCAGGCCGGCACAAACACCTCCGATCACCTTGTGTTCTCCGTCCCGGAAAATCCGGTGCTTCTGCTGTGTGCGCGCTCCCCCTGCCGTTTCACGATTGGTTCCTGCATTAAATTCGCCCGGCCGGCCCAGGATGCCGATGACCTCCCTGACATCCTCCATGTTGATCACCTGTTTATTGGCGTTGAGGCGCCCGGAGAACATCTCCGCGATCCTGCGTTCCATGTCGTCCAGTATCTCCCCGGCATCCGGAACGCCCGAAAAATGATTCTTCAGGTTCCTGATGTATGCATCCAGTTCCCGGTGAGCGTCCTCATCCATTTGGAACACCGAGCCTCCGATATTTACTGAAATTGTTTTTTTCATTGTAATGCAAGGTATTGTATAATAAAAGAAGGGTAAGTTACTTATATCGCACCGCTTCGACTGCCTACCCTTGCTACCTTCCGGTCCTGGGGGAGTTCGGCAGGAGCTGGTCGTATAAGACTTACCCGCTGCAAAGATACGAAATTCAATCACAGTTCTCCACCCATTTCCCACTTTTTTGCATGAGCTGATTTTTAATACTTTTGTGAACCAAACCCAATCCCCCTCAACAAATGGAAACCAGGGAATATCCCATCTGGAAACATGCCCTGAACATCGGAATCATTACCGGTCTGGGCCTTGTGTTCTTCTCATTGCTGCTGTTCGTACTCGATTTATCGACAAACAAGATTGTGGCATATGTCGGTTATCTGATCCTTTTCGCCGGCATCACACTATCATCCCTTCAGTACAGGAATAAATGGGCAGGCGGATTCATCAGTTACGGAAGGAGTTTAAGCACCGGTTTTATGGCCGGTCTTTTTGCCTCCATTATTGCAGGTATCTATACCTACTTTTTCTTCACCTACCTCGGTCAGGGAGTCATTGAGGAGATGATGCGCGCTGCAGAGGAAAACCTGCTCGCCAGGAGCCCTGATCTGACCGATGAAGAGCTGGACATTGCGATGAACATCACCGGGCGGTTCATGAACCCTTTATGGATGTCTGTAATGGGCTTCCTTGCCTATGCATTTTTTTCCCTGGTTTTCGCCCTGATCGTCTCTATTTTTATCAAAAAGGAGCCACAGATTACAACCTCCTGAATTCAGAACCTGCCTGATGGATGTATCGGTAGTCATACCGCTTTACAACGAGCGGGAATCCCTCCCGGAGCTGACTGAGTGGATCCGGAAGGTGATGGTTGCACATTCATTTTCCTATGAGATCATTTTCGTGGATGACGGCAGCCATGACGGATCATGGGATGTGATCACATCGCTGGCGGACCGGATCCCGGAAGTTAAAGGGGTCAGGTTCCGGAGGAATTACGGCAAGTCCGCCGCATTGAACGAGGGATTCAGGTTGTCCTCCGGGGAGGTGGTCATCACCATGGATGCCGATCTGCAGGACAGCCCGGATGAAATACCCGAACTGGTCGCCATGATCCGGAAGGATGGATATGACCTGGTTTCAGGCTGGAAAAAGCAGCGGCACGACCCATTCGGGAAGACCATTCCTTCGAAATTTTTCAACCGTACCACCCGTTGGATTTCCGGTATCCGGCTGCACGATTTCAATTGCGGTCTGAAGGCCTACAGGGCCGAGGTGGTGAAAAACATCGAGGTGTACGGTGAGATGCACCGTTACATTCCTGTGATCGCCAGGTGGGCGGGATTCAGGAAGATCGGAGAAAAGGTGGTCAGGCACAGTCCCCGCAGGTACGGTACGACCAAGTTTGGTGTGGAGCGGTTCATGAAGGGATTTCTCGACCTGCTCTCGATCTCATTTATCACCCGTTTCGGCAAACGGCCCATGCACCTTTTCGGCTCCCTGGGCACCCTCATTTTTATCATTGGCCTGATCATCGGCGTCTATCTGACCGTCGAGAAGATCTTTTATATGGGTTACAAGATGACCGAGCGGCCGTTGTTTTACCTGGGCATTCTGGCGATGATCATCGGCACTCAGTTGTTCCTTACTGGTTTTCTGGCGGAGATGATATCCCGGAGTACGGCCGACCGGAATCAATATCAGGTCGAATCCACCGCAGGCTTCAAAAGGGAAGTCCGGGGTGGTCAAAGCATGTGACAAGCAATGGCAGATATCAGGAGCCTGGTGGTCATAGGTACCGCACACCCTCTGAGGGGCGGACTGGCGGCCTACAATGAACGCCTGGCCAGGGAATACGGCGCGCAGGGAGTTCAAACCTCCATTTATACCTTCAGCCTTCAGTATCCATCCTTTTTGTTTCCCGGCAAGACCCAGTATTCCGCCGAACCGGCCCCGGCAGACCTGGATATCCGTGTCAGGATCAATTCCATCAACCCTTTCAACTGGTTTTCAGTAGGCCGCGAGTTGAAGCGGACCGCTCCGGACCTGGTGATCATCAAGTTCTGGATGCCCTTTATGGCGCCCTGCCTGGGAACCATAGCCCGCAATCTTCGGAAAAACCGGCATTCCAGGGTGATATCCATTCTCGACAATGTAATACCCCATGAGCCGGGGCCCGGCGACCGGATGCTGGTCAGATACTGGATCAACAGTGTGGATGGTTTCATTGCCATGTCAGATTCCGTCATGCATGATCTTGAATTGTTTGACCGGAAGAAACCCAGGCTTTTCTGCCCGCATCCGCTTTATGACCATTACGGAGAGCTCCTTCCGAAGGAGCAGGCCCGCCGGATGCTGGGCCTGAGTCCTGAAGGCCGCTACATCCTTTTTTTTGGCTTTATCAGGGACTACAAGGGCCTTGATATCCTGCTGGCGGCCATGGCCAGTGAAAGACTCAGGAATATGGATGTCAGGCTTCTGGTGGCCGGCGAGTTTTACACCGACCCGGAGCCATACCGGCACATGATCCGGGAGCTGGGGCTGGAAGACCGTGTGATCATGGCCAATGACTTCATCCCGGACAGCAGGGTGGCTGAATATTTCAGTGCATGTGACCTGGTGGTGCAACCTTACAAAAGTGCTACCCAGAGTGGAGTGACGCAGATCGCATATCATTTTGACAAGCCCATGGTGGTGACACGTGTCGGAGGCCTTCCCGAGCTCGTGCCCGACGGCAGGGTGGGATGGGTGGTGGCACCGGAGCCCGGTGAAGTGGCGGAGGCCATTGTACGGTTCTATCTTGAAGGTCATGAACAGGAGTTTATCAGCAATATGGCCGATGAAAAGAAGAAATACTCCTGGGAACGGCTCACCGGGGCCATAGACGAGCTGCTGGCAAGCATTTAATCTCCATCGCCGCCTCTTCCGGATTGTGCTTTTCATCCGGTTGGTTTAACTTTGCTTCCGGTGCGGTCCGGAAAGAACCATTGGAAGAAGAAGCGGTTTTTTTACCCGGTACAAAACCCTTAAGTCATGATTGTCAGAAGCAAAGCCCCCCTGCGGATCGGCCTGGCCGGTGGAGGGACCGATGTGGCACCTTATTCCGACCTGTTCGGGGGAGCCATTCTCAATGCAACCATCAGCATGTTTGCGTATGCCACCATCGTGCCGACCAGCGATGGCACCATCACACTGCATGCTGCAGACAAGGGAGAAGTGCTCCGTTTTCCAAATGACGAACCCCTCAGGCTGGACGGCCGGCTGGATCTCATCAAGGGCATTGTCAACCATATCCACGCGGCATTCGCCCCGAAGCCTTTGTCTTTTGGGCTGACCACCTTTGTGGACGCCCCTCCCGGTTCGGGGCTGGGATCATCATCCACACTGGTAGTAGCCATTGTGGGAGCTTTCGCCGAATGGCTCCGTCTGCCTCTGGGTGAATATGACCTGGCCCATCTGGCTTATGAGATCGAGCGGATCGACCTGAAAATGGCCGGAGGAAAACAGGATCAGTATGCCGCCACTTTCGGCGGGGTGAACTTCATGGAGTTTTACAAGGAGGATAAGGTCATTGTCAATCCGCTCAGGATCAAAACGATCTACCTGAACGAACTCGCCCACAACCTCGTGCTGTACAATACGGAAACCAGCCGGCTTTCCTCTGCGATCATTGAAAGCCAATCGGAAAACATACACAGGAACAATCCGGTCACCATGGATGCCACCCACCGGTTGAAGCAGCAGGCCGTTATGATGAAGGAGGCCCTGCTGAAGGGTGAGCTGGATGCCATCGGGGAGATACTCGACTTCGGATGGAAGCACAAGAAGATGATGGCTGAAGGGATCACCAACAGCCTGATCGACGAGATCTATGCGACCGCGAAGGAACACGGTGCGACGGGGGGTAAGATATCAGGTGCCGGGGGAGGTGGATTCATGATCTTTTACTGCCCGGGAAATACCCGGAACCGGGTGATCCAGGCGCTTGAAAGATTCGGGGGGGAGGCCAAAAGATATGAGTTCACCAACACCGGTCTGAGCGCCTGGACGGTCTGAACTCTATTCATGGACAAAGAAACCCTGGTCGGGAAATTTCTGGTCTGGCGGGCCAAAAACATCGCCGACCGTTACTTCCTGATCCTTTTGAGTGCCTTTCTGGGTGTCCTGGCCGGGCTGGCCGCCTGGCTCCTCAAGTCTTCCGTGTTCTGGATCGAACGGGTCATGACCGCCGAATTCCGGATCCAGACACAGAATTACTGGTATGTCCTCTATCCCGGTATCGGCATTCTTCTCACGGTACTCTTCCTGAAATATGTGGTACAAGATGAAACCAAGCACGGAATCCCGAGGATTCTTTATGTGATATCCAGGCTGGGCGGCCGGATGAAGCAACACAAGATGTTCTCCTCCCTGGTGGGCAGCTCACTGACCGCAGGTTTCGGAGGATCCATCGGGCTGGAGGCCCCGATCATCTCCACCGGATCGTCCTTCGGATCCAACCTCGCGCAGTTTCTCCGTCTCAACTATAAATCGACGACCCTGCTGATCGGTTGCGGGGCTGCCGGTGCCATGGCCTCCATATTCACAACGCCCATCGCTGCAGTGATATTCAGTCTCGAGGTGCTCATGCTCGATCTGACCACCTCCTCGATCATTCCCCTCCTGATGGCTTCTGCCATGGGGGCCATCACCACAAAAATACTCCTTGCCGATGAGATACTTGTGCATTTCAGGGTGACGGAACCCCTGGCCATCGCGGACATACCCTTCTTCATCATCCTGGGTGTTCTCACGGGACTGGTTTCACTTTATTTCAACAGGATGACACATTTTGTCACCGACCGCCTGGAATCGCTGAGAAGCATCAGGATGAGGGTGCTGACCGGTGCCATACTCCTCGGGCTGATCATCTTCCTCTTCCCACCGCTCTATGGCGAGGGGTATGATGCCATCCGCCTCATCATTGCCGGAAGGTATGCAGACCTGCTGAACAGCAGCCTCTTCTATTCCTTCAGGGACCATACCTGGATTTTTGTGGCTTTTATCCTCTTCCTGATCCTGTTCAAGGTGATCGCTACCACACTGACCACCGAATCCGGAGGAATCGGGGGAATCTTTGCACCCAGTGCCGTGACCGGAGGATTGACAGGCTTTGTATTTGCCCATTCCATCAACCAGTCAGGGTTCACAAGGGTGCTTTCGGAAGCCAATTTCACCCTTGTGGGGATGGCAGGGGTGCTGGGTGCGGTACTGCATGCCCCGCTGACCGCCATATTCCTCATCGCTGAAATGACCAACGGCTATGAGCTGATGGTGCCGCTGATGATCACATCCACCATTTCATTCGTGACCATAAAGACTTTCGACCCACATTCCATCTTCACCAAACGCCTGGCAGAGAGGGGGGAGCTGATCACACACCATAAGGATCAGGCAGTACTTACCCTGCTCAATGTCCGTGAGCTGATAGAAACCAACATCCTGACCGTTCCGCCGGATGCCAGTCTCGGCGATCTGACCCATGTCATCGCCCGCTCGAAACGGAACCTCTTTCCAGTGGTTGATGAGAACAGCAACTTTTTCGGGCTGATCATACTTGACGACGTGAGGGAGGACATGTTCCAGACGGAGAAATACGGCCTCCCCATCATCCGTTATATGTTCCAGCCTTCCGGGGAGGAGGTGGTCTCGCCCAACGACAGCATGGAGACCATCATGGAGCGGTTCCGGCTCACGGGCAATTACAACCTGATCGTGATTGAAAACGGGAAATATGCCGGTTTTGTCTCGCGGGCCAATATATTCAATGCCTACCGCCAAACCCTGATTGATGTGTCTCATGAATGAGGATGACCGGTTCCGGAACCCTTTTGCCGGAATCGGTTAATTTTGCAGATTTGATCATATTTCAGAAATATCCGTTTCATTGATACCTGTGATGAGTGCATTTCTTGATCTGGCGAAGCGAAGGTTTTCCGTTCGCAGTTACAGACCCGACCCGTTACGGAAGGAGGATCTGGATTACATCCTTGAGGCGGGGAGGGTAGCTCCCTCTGCAGCCAATTACCAGCCCTGGTTTTTTGTTGTGGTTGAGAACGGCCATCAACGTGCCCGTCTTGCAGAGGCATATCCCCGGGATTGGTTCGCTGTTGCCCCGGTTATGCTGGTGATATGCATCGATCATGATTGCACCTGGAAACGGGGTGACGGGAAAGACCACGGAGATATGGATGCGGCGATCGCCGCCGATCATATGACCCTGGCGGCAGCGGACATCGGCCTGGGAACATGCTGGATATGCAATTTCAACAGGGAGATGGTATCCCATATCCTCCGGCTGCCGGAAAGCATCGAACCCGTGATCATCCTCTCACTCGGAGCACCTGACGGGGAAGGGGATCCATCCCGCCATGACACGAAGCGCAAACCTGCGGCGGAAATTCTCCGCAGGGATGATTTCAATACATCGTTCCAATTCAGTTGATTTATGGAAAATAGGATCAGGGAAGCCATAGAAGAGTCAATCTCTCTCAAAAAACAAATCCTGGAACATCCTTCTCTGCTTCGGACAGTGGAAAAGGTAGCGGAATCCATAACAGAGTGCTTCCGCAATGGTGGTAAGGTACTCTTCTGCGGTAACGGGGGCAGTGCCGCTGATGCCCAGCATCTGGCGGCTGAGTTTTCCGGCAGGTTCTATTTCGACAGGCCTCCCCTGTTTGCCGAAGCACTGCATGTAAACACCTCATACCTGACCGCCGTGGGAAACGATTATGGTTATGATGAAGTGTTTGCAAGGCTTGTCAGCGCAAAGGGAAGGAAGGGAGATGTGTTGGTCGCCCTCTCCACCTCAGGCAATTCCCCGAATATCCTGAAGGCGGCTGAAACAGCCGGAAAACTGGGAATGATCACAGTCGGTATCACGGGGAGTTCAGGAGGCAGGCTCGCACCCTTATGCTCCTGGCTTATCAACGTACCGTCAGATGACACACCCCGGATCCAGGAGGCTCATATCCTGGTCGGCCATATCATCTGCGAGCTGGTGGAAAAGGAATTATTCGGCTGATCATGATCCGGGAAGCAGTCATTCTCGCCGGAGGGCTCGGTACACGACTCAGGGATGCCATCGGGGATATCCCCAAACCAATGGCACCTGTGCGCGGTAAACCCTTTCTGGAATACCAGATGAAGTATCTGGCCGGCTGGGGCATCCGTCGCGTGGTGCTCTCGGTGGGGTATAAAAGGGAGATGATCCGGCATCATTTCGGCAGCAGCTTTCTCTCCATGGAGCTGGCCTATGCCGAAGAGCATGAACCCCTGGGTACAGGCGGAGGGCTCAGGAATGCTTTCCAGCAGGTGAATGAACCCCTCGTGATCATTCTGAACGGCGATACCTTTTTCAATGTGAACCTCAGTCGCCTCCTTGATTTCCACCGGAAGTGTGAAGCGGATGCCTCCGTTGTCCTTCGCTATGTGGAGGATGCTTCCAGGTATGGCCTCGTGAGGTTTGATGACGAATACCGTATCACGGGATTCTCCGAGAAGCAGACCGTTCCTGAAGAGGGATATATCAACGGCGGTATGTACCTGATGAAACCGAACCTGATTACCAGGGCACAGCTACCCGATAAATTCTCACTTGAATGTGATTTCTTTACCCCCTTTTGTAACCGGTACCGGTTTTACGCAATGAGGTGCTATTCTTTTTTTCTCGATATCGGTGTACCCGAAGATTACCGGAAAGCGCAGGATGAGTTTGCCAGTCTTACATTTTGACCATTCATGGACATTGTTCCTCGACCGGGATGGTGTCATCAACCGCCGCTTCCCGGGGGGTTATGTGACCCGATGGGAGTCCTTTGAGTTCCTTCCGGGAGTTTTGGATGCGATCGCAGGCCTGGCGGGTCTTTTCCGCCATATCGTGGTGGTGACCAACCAGCAGGGGGTAGGCAAAGGGGTGATGACGCATGCGGAAATGGAGCGGATCCATTATCTGATGTGCCATGAGATAGAGTCCCGCGGCGGACGGATTGACCGCGTTTATTTTGCACCTCAACTGGATTCGGAAGGAAGCCCTTTCAGAAAGCCGGGACCCGGAATGGCGCTGAAAGCAAGGGAAGATTTCCCTGATATTGACTTCTCAAAATCGGTGATGGTGGGCGATACCGCGATTGACATTCTTTTCGGCAAACAGCTCGGGATGTTCACCGTCCTGATCGCTGACCAGGTGAAGGGATATAAAGGTGAGCAGCTTCCCGACATGGCATTCGGCAGCCTTCTTGAGTTTCAGAAACATCTGATTGTCGACGCCGGACAGAATCCACAGAGTGATCATCCACCTCATCCAGACCCGTGACACCCCTGCTCATCCTGTTGACCTTTCTGTGCTACACCGCCCTTCTTTTCGTGGTGGCTGCCATTACCTCACGGAAAGCGGGTAATCTCGCCTTTTTCCTGGGAAACCGCCAATCCCCGTGGTTTGTGGTGGCCTACGGCATGATCGGCGCTTCCTTGTCGGGAGTAACCTTCATTTCGATCCCCGGTTGGGTCGGGGATACCCAGTTCTCATATATGATGGTCGTGGCAGGGTACCTCATCGGGTACTTCTTGATCGCCACGGTTTTGCTCCCTCTCTATTACCGGTTGCAACTGACTTCGATCTACACATACCTTGGACAACGTCTGGGAAGATGGTCATATCATACCGGTTCCTTTTATTTTCTTCTGTCCAGGAGTATCGGTGCGGCATTCAGGATGTATCTCGTTGTGAATGTGTTGCAGATATTTGTTTTTGATGGGTGGGGGATATCTTTCTGGCTGACGGCTATGCTGTTTATCGTGCTGATCATGCTGTATACTTTCAGGGGAGGGATCAGGACCATTGTCTGGACGGATACCCTGCAAACGACCTTCATGCTGGCTGCCGTGGTAATCACGGTATTCCTGATGATCCGGGAAATGGACAGCAGCCTGGGCCGGACCATCACTGATGTGATGGAAAGCGGGTATTCGAAAATCCTTTTCCTCACGGAATGGCGCGATGAGAGGTATTTTCTGAAACAGTTCCTCAGCGGCGCCTTCATTGCCATTGTCATGACCGGCCTGGATCAGGACATGATGCAGAAGAACCTGAGCTGCAGGAGTCTGAAAGATGCCCGGAAAAATGTGATCACACTGAGCTGGATACTGGTCCCGGTCAACCTGCTGTTCCTTTCGCTCGGAGCGGTATTATACCTGTATGCGCGGTCATCAGGCATTGATCTCCCGGCCATGACCGATGACCTGTTTCCGATGATCTCGCTGAAATACCTGGGAGCGTTTCCCGGAGTGGTGTTCATCATCGGACTGATCGCTGCCGCCTACTCAAGCGCCGACAGTGCCCTCACGGCGCTCACCACCTCTTTTTCGATCGACATCCTGGGCCTGGACCGGAGGAACCTTCCGGAACGGACCAGCATCCGGTACCGTTATCTGGTTCATGTGGGCATGGCACTCCTGCTGCTGCTGATCATGATCCTTTTCAGGATGGTGAATGACCAGGCGGTCATCGCTGGGCTGTTCACCATAGCCGGGTATACTTACGGACCGCTTCTCGGTCTTTTCACCTTCGGCATCTTCACCCGCTACAGGGTCAGGGACCGCTTTGTACCCTTGGCGGCCGTCGCAGCGCCGGTGATGTGCCTCATTCTCGACCGGTTTTCAGAGGTGTTGTTCAACGGATACCGGTTCGGGTTTGAATTGCTCATCGTCAACGGTGCGATCACTTTTCTGCTGTTGTATCTTTTGCGTGATGGAAAATCAAGATCCACCGAAAGGCTCAACGGCACCATGTGACAATCAATTCTTTGCGAAGAGATAAGCCCAAATCCGCCATTAGGAGTAACGACCTAATGGCGGATTTGGGATTAAAATAAATATTGAGTATATTTGATTACCAAAACAAAACCAAACCACTGACCCATGAAAACAGCATTATTAAAAGGATTGCTTTACGGATTTCTTTTTCTCCTGTACCTGATCCCGGCCAGGACGCAGATCTTCATTGACGTGAAGGCGTACCTCGAAGGGCCTTTCGACGGTTCATCCATGGCGACATCCCTTAACAGCCAGAGCTTTCTGCCACTGGCACAACCATACAACAGTGCCCCGTGGAACTACCAGGGCAACGAATCGGTGCCTGCCATCCCCAGTGTCGATGTGGTGGACTGGGTGCTGGTGGAATTACGCGAGACTCCAGGCAGCGCCTCAACTGCATACGAAGAGGATTCTATTGCCTCTTCTGCTGGATTTTTGCTTAAAGATGGCCACATTGTTTCCATTGACGGTATCAGTCCGTTGCAGTTCAATTGCACGGTCACAGAAAAGCTGTATGTGGTCCTTTATCACCGTAACCACCTGGCGGTGTTGTCGGGCGATGAACTGGTTTTATCAGGAGGAATATACAGTTATGATTTTACCTCAGGATCATCCCAGGCTTATGGAGGCATAACGGCGCATAAAGAATTGGTGGCAGGAGTATGGGGTATGTGTTCCGGCGATGGCAATGCTGACGGCCAGGTGAATAACCTGGACAAAAACGATGTATGGACAATACAGGCCGGAAGCTCTGGCTACCTTGCAGGTGATTTCAGTATGAACGGCCAGGTGGACAACACAGATAAGATTGATCACTGGTCAGTCAACAGTGGCAGAAGCCAACAGGTGCCCGGAAGTTGGTCGTGTAACCAGCCCTTCGCGGTCAATCATACAGTAGGCGATGTGGCCCCTGTGAATAAAACAGTCAGTTATGGAACAGTAGGGACCGACCTTACCGGAATCAACCTATGCTGGATCACACAGAACCTGGGTTCCGACCAACAGGCAAGTTCAGCGACCGGTGCTACCGAAGCCTCGGCCGGCTGGTACTGGCAGTTCAACAAAAAGCAGGGCTACAAGCACGACGGAACCACCCGTACTCCCAATACACCATGGATTACAAACATCAATGAAAACAGCGATTGGCAGACTGCCCATGATCCCTGCGCGATATTGCTTGGCTCGGGATGGCGGCTGCCTGCATACACCGAATGGAACAATGCCGACCAGAACGGAGGCTGGAACAATCTTGATGATGCTTATAACAGTGTATTGAAACTTCATGCGGCCGGGTACCTATACGTCAGCAGTGGTACGCTGTTCAACAGGGGTGTGTACGGCGATTACTGGAGCAGTACGCAATTCAGCGCCCCCGTCGGGTGGGCACTATACTTCTTAAGCAATAGCTGCAACATGAACATCCATGATAAGCCATACGGCTTTAGCGCCCGTTGCCTGAAAGATTGAGCCGAAAGTGGAAAGTTCATAAAGTAGAAAGTCTATTACCGGATAAGGGTTTTGGAGGGAACGGGCTTCCTGATTTTCGCAGCTTTATATAGAGCTGGCCAGGTTATACCTTCATTTTTCCTCAAAACAGCGGAAATCTGTTTGATCTGAGATTAAAGCAAGTTCACCTTTCCTAATCCCTGACGCCTGTATTCTGATCCGCCTTCTCCCGAAGAATCGTGATTCGGCGGGTAAGCTTCTGAATTCCTACATTTGAATTCTATCCTACCTTTGCACCTTAAAATTTCACTGGAAGTTTTTATTACCACATGGAAAACATAAGATTCACGGCACTGGAGGTGATCCTGAAACGGCCGGAGCTGGAATTTGATCTGAAGAATGAAAGGGTTTCAGCGATTTTTGGTGAAATGACCTTTAACCGGTCGGCCATGCAGGAGTTTCTCACGGCGGATGCCTTTGCCGGCCTGATCAACGTGATCGAGAAGGGAGAGACGATCGACCGGAAGATGGCCGATCAGATCGCTGCCGGGATGAAATCATGGGCGATGAGCAAGGGTGCGACCCATTTCACCCATTGGTTCCACCCGCTGACGGGCGCTACCGCTGAGAAGCATGATGCCTTCATCATACCGGAGGAAGGAGGCAAAGCGATTGAGAACTTCAAGGGGGATGAACTTGTGCAGCAGGAGCCCGACGCCTCCAGCTTCCCCAGCGGCGGGATACGCAACACCTTCGAAGCCCGGGGATACACTGCCTGGGACCCCACATCATACGCTTTCATCATTGACCAAACATTGTGTATCCCTACCATCTTTGTATCATATACCGGGGAAGCTCTTGACTTCAAGGCCCCGTTGCTCAGGTCGCTGGCAGCCCTGGACAAGGCCGCCACGCAGGTCTGCCGCCTTTTTGACCGGGATGTGAACAAGGTGACGGCCACCCTCGGATGGGAGCAGGAATATTTCCTGGTGGACAATGCCCTATTCAAGGTCAGGCCTGACCTGATGCTCACCGGCCGGACGGTTTTCGGACACGCCTCCGCCAAGGACCAGCAATTGTCCGATCATTATTTCGGCACCATTCCGGAGCGGGTGTATCATTTCATGAGACACTTCGAGCGGGAAGCACACCGGCTGGGGATACCCGTCAAGACCCGGCACAATGAGGTGGCACCCAACCAGTTTGAATGTGCCCCGGTTTTCCAGGAGGCCAACCTTTCGGTCGATCAGAACCAGCTTTTGATGCACCTGCTGGAGCGTATCGCACGGAAGCATCATTTCCAGGTGCTGCTGCATGAAAAGCCCTACAAGGGGGTGAACGGCTCGGGTAAGCACAACAACTGGTCGCTGATGAGCGGAAAAAGGGAGAACCTCCTGACACCCGGGAAGACACCCAAATCGAACTTCCGTTTTCTTGTTTTTCTGGTCAATGTGATCCAGGCAGTGAACCGGCATGCGGACCTCCTTCGTGCCCATATCGCCTCGGCGGGAAACGACCACCGCCTGGGTGCCCATGAAGCACCTCCGGCCATCATTTCCGTCTTCATCGGTTCGCAGCTGACACGCACGCTCGATGAGATCGAGAAGAGGAGAAAGAAAGGACGGATGTCTCCGGAGGGCATGGAGCTCAACATCACCATACCGAAAATTCCCGAGATACTGCCCGACAACACCGACCGGAACCGGACCTCTCCTTTTGCCTTCACCGGCAACAAGTTCGAATTCAGGGCCGTAGGATCATCGGCCAACTGTGCCGGCCCGATGATCGCGCTGAATACCATCGTGGCCGATCAACTGCGGCACTTCAGGAACGAGGTGGACCAGCTCGTTGCGAAGAATGTCAAAAAGAACGAGGCGATCTTCCAGGTGATGAAGAAATACATCCGGGAATCGCACAGGATCAGGTATGAGGGGAACAATTACAGCAAGGAGTGGGAAGAGGAGGCCTCCGGAAGAGGTCTTTCCAATATACGTTCCACCCCCCAGGCCCTTTCGGCGCTTCTGAATCCTGAATCGGTGCGGCTCTTCGTGGAAAACCAGATCATGACGGAAAGGGAAATCAAGGCCAGATATGAGATACAACTGGAGAACTACACGAAGAAGATCCAGATCGAATCCCGCGTTTTGGGCGACCTGGCTACCAACCATATCATCCCTGTGGCCATCCGTTACCAGAACATGCTGATCGAGAATGTCCGCGGCCTGAAAGAGGTGCTCGACTCGAAGACTTTCGTCAAGCTCTCCAGGAATCAGATGCAATCCATCAAGGATATCTCAGGGCATCTCGAGGAGATCAAGAACATGGTTGCCCTGATGCTCGATGAGCGTAAAGCCGCAAACCGCCTTGATGACTCGGTGAAGAAGGCAATGGCCTATAACCAGAAGGTGTTCCCCTACCTGGACAGGATCAGGTATCACATCGACAAGCTCGAGCTCATGGTGGACGATGAGCTGTGGCCGTTGCCCAAATACCGGGAGCTCCTGTTCATCAAATAAACCCGGATTATTCCACCTGCCTGCCTTCGCGCCGGCCCTGGATCAGGCAGACCATGCCTTCGGCAGACAGGCAGCAGGAATTCCCCGCTCAGGCCAACGCATCAGCCATTCCTGCCCGCCGACCCGCATTCCAACGGACAGGCAGACGGGATGTCGTTCTTCCTCATGACGGATTTGGGATAAAAGGCTGGGCATCGGTATCTTGCGATCCGGCATATACCTGGGTTGCCGGTATGCACCTGAGGCAGGATCAAAGTGCAGGTCAGAATTTCAGCCCGAAACTGGCATAGACCATCGGAATGTGTCCGTCTGAATAATAACGGAAATTGAGGGATGTGGTGAACCTCGGAACGGGTTCATAGTGAACCCCGATGATGTAATAATTGAGCCTCTCAGTGCTTTCCGGGCGCTCCATGACCAGATAATCATACCGTGCCAGCATCTCCAGAAGTTTATATATCCTGATACCCCCATAGAGAGATATGCCGCTGTAATTGTGATCCCTCATGTAGCCCCAGTTGCTTACCCGGTTGTATTCAACGCCTGCCCGGTACTTTGCCGTCCGGTATCCGGCGAATCCCGACAGGGTGTATTTGGGTGCCGCTGCCCGGGAGGTGTCGGATGTAGGTCCATAATCGCCGTAGATTTTCAGTGTCAGCCCCTCGACCGGTGAGATCTGAATGTTGTCCGACCAGATGAATTCTCCTCCGTCGTCCTGGTATCTGAAGGGTCCCTCGCCGTTCACAACCGAGAACTGGTTCAGGATCAGATTCTTGTATTTCAGATCCAGTTGCACTCCGAAATCCGCCGGCATCCCCAGCCGGTACTTCTCCTGAAAGGTGACGTCGATATAGCGGTATCCCCAGAAAGGATCGAGGAAAGTCAGGTACTGTGTATTCAGCAACTGACCTACCCTCAGATCGGCATACTCATTGATCTCCCAGAGGATCTCAGCCATCTTCAGATAGGCAGTGTATTTGCTTCCTTCGAAGTAATCCACGCCCAACAGGTTGCCGGCCGTATCAGTCACCTCATAGATATGGGTGGTACGGGTGACATCATACATGATCTTTCCTGTGACCCGCCCTCCGATTTTATGCTGGTATCCGATGATACCCTGGCTGAATTCAAAAGCCTGACGGGGAGTATAGATGTCCTTCAATGAGTAACGGAATCCGGTGAATATCTGGGCGAAAACCTTCTGATCATTTGACTCTACCGGAGGCTCCTGTCCGTAAACCCATGAACAGATCAGGATTATGGGTAGGATGACGGTCTTTTTCATCAGGGAATTTGAAAAATGACAAAAATACATCAGAAAAAAATTTATTTTAGCGCACAGGAGAGAGGCACGATCCAGAAACAGGGAATTGATCCGTCCGGGAGGATGGTTGTCCTGCTTCCTGTATAAACAAACGAAAAAGGAACCATATGAAAGCTACTCCGATTGATTATGAAGTGGTAAGCCGCAAGATCAGGGAGAGCGGGCTGGCGAGTGTAGGAAAGGCCTCGATACGGGAGATCAAGAAGCTTGTGGATGGTATTGAGGCGGAGACCGGCAAGCGTTTTATCCGGATGGAGATGGGAGTTCCGGGACTGCCGCCGTTGCAGGTAGGTGTGGAGGCCGAAATTGAGGCGCTCAGGCAGGGAGTGGCTGCCATTTACCCTGACATTCATGGGATCCCGCAACTGAAGCAGGAGATCAGCCGTTTCGTAAAACTGTTTCTTGATATCGGGGTTGAACCCACCGGCTGCATTCCCACTGTGGGTTCCATGCAGGGAAGTTTTGCAGTTTTCATTACCATTAACAGGATGGTGGAGGGCAGGGACAGGACCCTGTTCATCGATCCGGGTTTTCCGGTGCACAAGCAGCAATGCCGGGTGCTGGGACAACCGTTTGAGTCTTTCGATGTGTATGAATACCGCGGCCAAAAACTCCGGGATAAACTGGAATCCTACCTGAAAACAGGAAGGATCTCCTCCATTCTTTATTCCAATCCCAATAATCCGTCATGGATCTGTTTTACCGAGGAGGAGTTGCAGATCATCGGCGAGCTGGCCACCCGTTATGATGTGGTGGTCCTGGAAGACCTTGCCTATATCACCATGGATTTCAGAAAAGATTACTCAGTGCCGGGTCAGCCTCCTTTCCAGCCTACGGTGGCAAAATATACGGATAATTATATCCTGATGATATCCAGTTCGAAAGTGTTCAGTTATGCAGGGCAAAGGATCGGAATGATGGTGATATCGGATGCATTGTTCAACCGCCAGGCTCCGGACCTGAAACGGTTCTATGTGTCCGACAGGCTGGGGTATGCGATGATCTTCGGCACCGTTTACTCCCTCAGTTCCGGAACATGTCATTCCGCACAATATGCGCTCACCGCCATGCTGAAAGCCGTGAACGACGGGAAGGTGATTATCAATGAGGCCGTTACTGAATACGGACGCAAAGCGAAGATCATGAAGCATCTCTTCACGAACAACGGTTTCAGGATCGTCTATGACACGGATGGCGCGGAGCCGATTGCCGACGGCTTCTACTTCACATTTTCTTACCCCGGCTTTTCGGGTGAGGAGCTGCTCAATGAGCTCGTGTATTACGGAATCAGCGCGATATCCCTTGCCATTACCGGAAGCGAGCGGCTGGAAGGGATACGTGCCTGTGTCTCACTGGTTTACAGGGAACAGTTCCCCGACTTGGAGGCACGTTTGAAGAAATTCCATGAAGACCACCCCGTATGAGAAGAACAGGAAACCGGTCAGAGCGAAATGATATAGGAGGATAGATTGTTGATTGTCAGTTGTATGGAGGGTCCCCGGGATGGTTTGAGGCAATTGAAAATGATAAACCGGGAGCCATTTTAAAGAACTGAAAATTTTTTTTGTTTCAAATAATACTAATTTAGTCGGTTGATAATTGGTAAATCCCATTGATCTATGGCAAAGGTAAAAGGAGATATCGTGGTCGAAATCGAACGGTGCAAGGGTTGTGAAGTCTGCCTGGATGCCTGTCCGACAAAAATGATCGCCATGTCACCGGATGTAAACAGCAAGGGCTATCATTACATGCATAAGATAAAGGATGATTGTATCGGATGCGCCAATTGTGCGATAGTCTGTCCGGATGGAGTCATTACCGTTTACAAGGTGAAAATCGGTTGATAATCAAATAATCCGAGAATGAAGAAAGAGCTGAGACTGATGAAAGGGAACGAGGCGATTGCCGAAGCCGCGATCAGGGCCGGATGTGATGGATATTTCGGTTATCCCATCACACCTCAGTCTGAGGTGTTGGAATACCTGATGGCTGAAAAGCCTCATGAACGGACGGGAATGGTCGTATTGCAGGCTGAGAGCGAAGTCGCCTCCATCAACATGGTTTATGGCGGTGCCGCCTGCGGTAAAAAGGTGATGACCAGCTCCTCGAGCCCGGGGATCAGCCTGATGCAGGAAGGCCTGTCATACATAGCAGGTGCCGAGCTGCCCTGCCTGGTCGTGAATGTGGTGCGGGGCGGTCCCGGACTGGGAACCATACAGCCTTCCCAGTCCGATTATTTTCAGGCGGTGAAAGGAGGCGGTCATGGAGACTACAAACTGATCGTACTAGCCCCCTCTTCCGTTCAGGAGATGTACGATTTTGTCGGCCTGGCATTCGAACTGGCCTTCAAATACCGGAATCCTGCAATGATCCTCTCCGACGGCGCCATCGGCCAGATGATGGAAAAAGTGGAACTGGATGATCCCAGGCCACGTTGGACCGATGAGGAAATAGTCAGGATAAGTCCATGGGCAACCACCGGAAAACCGGCCGGGCGGGAACGGAACATCATCACTTCACTTGAGCTCGACCCCGCCAAACAGGAAAAGTTAAACCTGAAGCTCCAGGAGAAGTACCGGAAACTGGAAAAGGAAGAGCAGCGGTTTGAGAAGTTCTTCTGCGATGATGCCGAATATGCATTCATGGCATTCGGTACCAGTTCAAGGATCTGCCTGAAGGCCATTCAGCTGGCCAGGGCCAAGGGCATCCGTGTCGGGATGCTGAGACCCATCACCCTCTATCCTTTTCCGGTGGATGCCGTGAAGGAAATGGCCGGCAAGGTGCGTGGCATCCTGGTGGTGGAGATGAATGCAGGCCAGATGATCGAGGATGTCAGGATGATCGTCGAAGGGAAGGTGAAAGTCGAGCATTACGGACGTTTTGGCGGTATCATTCCCTCGCCTGAAGAGGTGGAATTGGCGTTAGAGCAAATAATCATCGGAGGATAGGATATGGAAACCGGAACTGTCAATAGCGACATCATCAGGGAAGAGAACCTGGTTTACCGGAAATCCCGTGTGCTGACGGACAACATCATGCATTACTGTCCCGGATGCGGCCACGGTACCACCCACAGGATCATCGCCGAGGTGATCGAAGAGTTGGATATCCAGGAGGAAGTCATCGGGATTGCCCCTGTGGGTTGTTCAGTACTGGCTTATAATTACCTGGACATCGATATGCAGGAAGCCGCACATGGACGGGCTCCCGCGTTGGCCACTGCCATCAAGCGGCTCATGCCGTCGAAATATGTTTTTACATACCAGGGGGATGGCGATCTTGCAGCCATTGGAACATCCGAAACCATTCATTCAGCCAACCGCGGAGAGAATATCACCATTGTGTTCATCAACAACGGCATCTACGGCATGACCGGCGGACAGATGGCACCCACTACACTTGAAGGCATGAAATCCTCCACAAGCCCTTATGGCAGGGAGGTGTCCCTGATGGGCCACCCTCTGAAGATCACCGATCTGGTAGCCCGACTGCCCGGCTCATATTTTGTTACACGTCAGGCCGTCCACACTCCGGCCAATGTGAGAAAAACAAAAAAAGCCATCCGGACCGCCTTTGAACTCCAGAGGGAAAAGAAAGGAATGACCTTCGTAGAGGTGCTCTCCAACTGCAATTCAGGCTGGAAAATGACCCCGGTACAGGCCAACAAATGGATGGTGGAAAATATGTTCCCCTTCTTTCCCCTGGGCGATATCAAGGTGAACGGGGAACTGGTCAGCAAGTAATTCAAGATTTTAAGATTATGACTGAAGAGATTATTATAGCAGGATTTGGCGGCCAGGGTGTGTTGTCAATGGGCAAGATACTGGCCTATTCGGGAATCATGCAGGATCAGGAGGTGAGCTGGATGCCCTCTTACGGGCCCGAGATGCGGGGAGGTACCGCCAATGTGACCGTGATCCTCAGCGATGAAAGGATTAGCTCGCCAATACTCACCTCTTACGATACAGCCATTATCCTGAACCAGCAGTCTATGGATAAATTCGAGCCGACAGTCAAACCGGGAGGGCTGCTGCTCTATGACCCCAATGGCATCTTACGGCACCCCGAACGGAAAGACATCAACATTTACCGTATCAACGCCAATCAGGAAGCGGTACGCATCGGGCTCACCAAGATATTCAATATGATCGTTCTGGGTGGATTCCTGAGCATCAAACCTCTTGTCAAGTTCGAAAATGTCATTCTCGGGCTTAAGAAATCCCTGCCGGACCGTTACCACCACCTGATCCCGGATAATGAAAAAGCCATCCGGAGAGGTTTCGAAATAGTGGAACCGGTCAATGTTTTGAACAGATAGTCTCAGGCAGTCATACTTCTTATAACAGATTCCACTTTTCAGGCTAACCTTTCGTCTGTTATTTACGTATAAAATATGTATCGGGTAATCTCGGAATACCATGGATCTCGATTATCAATGCCCGCATTGCAATGGATATCTGAATACTGAGGATTGCCTTGTATTCTCTGCTACTGCACAATCCGGTCTGTCGGGGCTGATTTACCTCCATCCGGAAATTGGGAATTATACGGTCAGAAAGCACCCTTCATTTAACTACAGTGAGGGTGAAAGCCTGAAGTTTTTCTGCCCTATATGTCATGCGCCGCTTTCTTCGGGTGTTCACGAAAGGCTGGCACGGATCATCATGATTGATGAGACGGGGAAAAGATATGACATTCTTTTTTCTCAGGTGGCTGGGGAGCAGAGTACCTACAAGATCATTGGCGAAACCGTGGAGATTTTCGGTGATGATTCAGCGGAGTATCTTGATTACATCAACCTCAGTATGAATTTCTGATATCTGTTGTCTTGATGAATCTCCCTTCAGAGGGAAAGGCTGTCGGCAGACGGTTGTGGAACGGGCTGGGAATCGGTCTCCTTCCAGTACCGGACATCCATCAGATCGAGCCGTTTCTTCAGGTTGTTCCAGCGTGTTTCGAATCCTTTTGATTTTCCGGTCCAAAGTATTTCCGACAGGGCCGACATCCTCGGCAACACCATGTATTCCACATCGGCCAGACCATCCATGTAACCTGTGGGTATCCTTCCCACCCAACCCAGCGGGCGGATCTCCGGAGGGCTTACTTCTTCGGGTGCACATGCCAGAATGTCCCTGTATGTCAGCAAGCCGGGAGACGAAAGCGGTTCAGAGGGGGCTCCCTCCTGGTACATGTCAAACCTGCAGAGGGATTCCGGTGAGAGAAGGAGCCGCTCCCAGGGTCTGTCTGCATGGAAACTTTCCGGGTCGGTGATCATGATGGGATTCTCGGGTGAAAGTTCACCGCCCAGCAGGTGTTGCCCTGCGATCAGTGTCAATCCATGTTTGGATGCTGTTTCATTGATTTTTTTTACAAAATGCTGCTTCAGGGCTTCGCGATCACTCCTGCCTGATCCCTGAAGGAGTTGCCTGCAGTTTTCGCAGGGATTCCATGACTGTTCCGGAGGGAAGCAGCCCGATATCTCGACATATCCTGAAGGGAAGACCTGTGCCAGGTATTGGAACACTGCATCCAGGAGTTGGTAGGTCTCTGTCCTGGTCACGCAGAGTGGGATCTGGGATTCAGGGGGTATTTCACCCGTGGCCACCCGGAACTCATCCGGGTAGCATGCCGTCTCCGGGTGTGATGCAAGGATGGCATTCACATCCGTGGGTAGCGGTATGACGGGTATAACCTCAATACCGAGTTGTGAGGCATAAGTGACCACCTGTCTGACATCTTCTTCCGTATAAAATCCTCCGTATACCGGAGGTTCATTGTCCCTGGCGGGGGTTGCCCTGTTCCAGGGCTCTCCGCTCCGGTCGGGGCGCCATGCTCCTGTCTGGATGAGCTCCGGCATGCCCGGCACTTCCAGCCGCCAACCCTGGCTGGCGGATATCTGCCAATGGAACCTGTTGAATTTATGCAAGGCCAACAGATCGAGGAAACGGATAATATGCCGTACAGGCATGAAATGACTCGCCACATCAAGGTGCATACCGCGCCATGGCACTTCCGGCCCGTCGCTGATCCGGAGCGAGGGAAGGGACACATTGACGGCCGCTCCCGTGGTATCGGCTCCCGGGTAATAATCATAGACCAGCTGGATAAGGGTCTGTATTCCCCGGTGAAGGCCTTCGGACGATCCCGCCGACAGTTGTATGTTATCGGTTCCGATGTCCAGCCGGTATGCCTCTTCCTTTTCTTTGGCGGCATCGTCCGTCACTCCAAGCACAATCATTCTTTTTCCCTGAACGGGCGCCGCCTGAATCGCTTTGTGCAGCCTGAGCCCCGTCAGCTCAGCGATCTCATCCGAAAGGTAAGCAGCAGCCTGGCGGCTGCCCTCTAAGGTATCAGCAACTACAATTCTGGTCCTCGGTCCGATCTCGAATGTTCCGCTTTTCACCTTTGATTGTACCGGCAAAGGGATGATACCTGCACCGGCAGGTAACCGGTCACGGCATGAATTGAACAAAAATGCCAGGATAATGATTATCGGTACCACGACCGGCCGGATACGATAAATTGTTGTTATTTTTACAATGTCTGTCATGTAAGATGATTTCTATCAGCTCATAAAAATAATATCATTTCGGATGGGAAAATACAGGTTGTTCCTGATCTCTTTGCTGATCATGTGGGTTTTGTTTGCCTGCCGGCCGCCGGGATCGGTCATTACCGAGCCCACCCTGGTCGAGATTGAAAGGATTCATCCGGCCGGGAGCGAGGTGGCCCAGATGGTGTTTCAGACCCTCAAAGGGGAGTTGCAGAAGGCCATGCAGATGGGGGGATCTGCTGGGGCTCTTGATGTGTGTCATATGAAAGCCATTCCCCTCACGGATCAGGTCAGGGAGAAATTTCCGGAAGTAATGGAAATCAAACGCACGACATTCCTTTACCGCAACCCGGCCAATGCCCCCGGTCATGCCGACAGCCTGGCCCTGAATTATTACATGTCGGTTGAGCGGTCGGGCGGTGAATTCCCTGAACATTATGTTCAGAAAGAGCATTCGGATGAGGGAACCCTTTTTCATTACTACCGGCCGGTACTCACTGACGGAATTTGCCTGGTGTGCCACGGTGATCCGGCCAAAATGGACACATCCGTGATCCGAATCATCCGGCGGCTTTATCCCGGCGATCAGGCCACCGGATATCAGGCCGGCGATTTCAGAGGGCTGATCCGTGTGACGATCCGTGAATAGTCCGTCTACAGGCCATAAAAGACGGTGAAGCTGAGTACCTCGTTATACTGCCCCTTGTTCCACCGGTATGTCTGACCCCCGGAATGAGGCCTTACTGCGAGAATCGAGTTCGAATACCGTATGTTGAACCGCAACCTTTCGACGATGTGATAGAACAGACCGAAGCTGAAGCTCAGGTCCCTGCCCTTGAACGCCGGGTATACATCTACCTGCTCAAGCCCGTTCACCTCTTCGTATTTACTGATCAGTACGCCCAGTGATAGCCCGGTCTCAAAAGTCCATCGGTTGATGTCGTATCTGTAATGAACAGGTAATTCTATGTAATTGATTCTGAGAAGATATGTCTCAAAACTCAGGCTGTCGGGGTTTTTTCTGCTGCCCTTCTGGATAAAGTCCAGCTCCATCTGGAAGGATGATCTCTCCGAGATAT
>JAFGHD010000051.1 GCA_016939365.1 Bacteroidales bacterium
AGGACCACTTTCCTGACAATGGTCTGCCCGCCGGCGGTGAACCTCATGAGGTATATCCCGTCCGGCAGGTGGCCGATGTCGAACTGCCCGGTAAAGGAATCACCCGGGTCATCATACCTCTCGGCGAGCAGCCGCCGGCCGGTAAGATCTACCAGATCCACCTGCAGTCCGGCTGTGTTTTCCCTCATCTGTATGCTGACATTCAGCAGTCCCCTGGAAGGAAGCGGATAGATGCTGATGCCCTCCGGAAGTATCGGATAATCCTTCACCGAGGTGGTCCCCTGGATGCGGAGATTGTCTATCATCCAGCCCCAGCCCCTGGCATATGGATCAGAGACCAGGCGGAACCGGATCAGCACGATATCCCCGGCCTGGAAGTACGGATCCTGCAGCATGTTGATCAAGCGGTTACGTTGTTCATCCTCCTTGGGGATGGCCTGTGAATCATTGCTTCCGGCAAGGTAGCCGTTGCGGTAATTCTCATCCCAGATGCTATAGGCCCTGCAATCCCAGCCATCGGCAAAGGGATGCCAGGTTTTTCCATCATCCTTGGAGCCCTCGACGATCACATAATCCCAGAATTCATCATCACCGAATACGGTGCCCTCTTCCCCCGGCTCAACATAGGCAATCTCATCAAATGACAGATAGGAATTATCACTGCTCAGGCGTATGGGTATGCGCAGCTGGGCAAAGAAATCATAGTAGGTATCGTCTTTGTTGGGCGCCCTGTACGGATGCTCGCTGTGCAGTCCGAATGAACTGAAACCCACAGGCTTATCAAGAAAAAACTCAGTGGTCAGGAAATCTGAAATGCCTTCTTCGAAATCATTTTCATAAAAATCCCTGGAAGGAGGGATTTCCTCGATCTCAAATGCATGGTAACCGGCCTCCGGGTCATAGCTGGTATTCTGAGCCACAGCACCATCCACGGCCTTGATGCGGTATTTGATCTGATCCCCGATGTTCACCAGTCCACCTGAGAAGTCGAAATAGGCATGAAATTTATTCAGGGTATCCCTGGTCAGCTCGATGGGGGTCTGGTCCACCTCATTGATCCGGTACTCCACCTGCGTAAGGGCCAGTCCCAGGTTATCGGTGATCTGCGCCTCGACATACATCGAATCTTCCGTTATCAGCATGAACCGGATCGGGATATGATCAATGACCGGCAGCAGGGTGTCCGCGCCAACGAAGAAAGCATGGGACGACCCAGGTGCCTGGGAGGGCGAGGTATAGCGCCGGCCATATTGGTCCAGTGTCTGGATGTAATAATTAACCCTGGTCTCCAGTGATGTCACCTGAATATCCCCGGTGAATTCATCCGGATTGACCGTCCCCGTCATGGCCACAGAATCCCTGCTCTGGAAACCATCGAACGACCAGAAAAGGTACTGGCTTTCTGCCTGTATGCCCATATCACCGCTCATCCCTGCGGTCACGGTGAAAGGCTGACCGAGTGATTCCCTGTCCGACAGGGTATCGTGTTCAATATAGGTATGTATCCAGCCGATGTCATACATCATATTGGTCGCCAGTGGACCCGGGTCATGGATCACTTCACCCGGGGGGGAAGAAAAGGTCATCATGGCATTTACACCACTGCCGGCATTATAAATCTCATCCAGGTGATAAATGCTGGAACCACGGTTGTATTCGGTTGGTACAAACATCCTGGGAAATTCCCCTCCTTCCTGTTTGGTGACCGGTCCCTTGAAATAAATCGGCGGGGATTGCAGCTGTTCTGCCAGTGCTGCAGAGGGGACCGGGAACAGGACGGTATCCAGCAGCCAGTCCCCTTTCCCTTCCCTGGGGTCCTTGGCCCACAGGAAATGATCGAAAACACCCGGGATGGTATATGTCTGCCAGCCCTCGTTTTCATATACCAGAAAATGGCCGGAAAATCCAAATCCATGCGTCATCTCGTGCAGCAGGACCGTGAGAAAATCATGCTGGTTTGCTGCCGGGTTCCCGTCATTCTTGTAATACCAGCTGAATCCGGTGTTAAACTCGATGGTCATATCCGGTTCATCCCCGTTCAGGTTCCTGCCCAGCAATTTTTCCGCGAGGGCAGCCTTATAGAGGCGCGCCGGCAAAGCACCGTTGGTGCGAACTACATATGGCCCGTCCGACAGGGTCGAGGCAAGGACCCCTGATTCCTCCCCAGTCATTTCCCTGAATTTGACCTCAATGTTGATGGGCACATCCGAATGGATCAGAGAGCCCCATATCTCAGCCGCCGTCTCCGCCGTTTGTTTGGCAAAAAAATTGGGTGGACTGATCAGTGTTATATTGATTTCAGCAGTTACCGCTGAGGATGATTTAAGCCGGGATAAATAGGCTTCCGGCGGACCAATGCGCAGGTCACTGTGCCCCGGTGCGGCATAACATACGATGGTGTCATTGAGCCGGCAGAGTTTAACCGCTTTGCCCTGTCCGGCAGGGTAAGCCGTGAATCCAGCCAGGGAAAAAATAATCCATGATGCCAAGCCTCTCCTGATTCCCATGAAATTTCTATTTTTAGAGAAAATGTTATGATTACTAAACAACAAAATTACGAATATGTTTGATAAATTATCGGCTGGTAAATGTTTTAACGTCATTTTCATGATATTGTTATCCTGCCTCACACATGCCTGCTCCGGGCCGAGAACAATCACCGGAGAGGATCTGCTCATTGAATTGCAGCGCACGCCCTGTTTTGGTTCCTGTCCCGTTTATACCCTGCAGATCGACAAAAATGGGAATGGTTTGTTTGAAGGGGTGGAAAATGTGGCAAAAACCGGCAGGTTCAGTTTTTCAATCAGCCAGGATGAACTTACGGAAATGAAAAATGCCTTCCGCCGGATCGGTTTCTACCAGCTCCA
>JAFGHD010000052.1 GCA_016939365.1 Bacteroidales bacterium
CATGACAGGCAGGCGAAGCAAAATCTTACAGATCAGCATATTTCAGACGATAAATGTCTGAATTTTAAAACTGACGAAATCAGACAGGTTAAATTTGCAAACCTGATTTCCGTCAGTATAACGGATACAGTTTACGGCCGTATACTTAAGGCAGTCAGGTAATCCAAGGTCTGCAAAACAGCACTGAAATCAAAACCGGACACCTTGCTGAAGCCATTCAGCACCGGAATCCTGACCGGGAGAGCCGGGGCGGATAAAGCATTTATCATTCCTTCCTTCTCTCCTGCCGGCGTGTATACCGTCAGTCAGGTCCGGTTTTGACCTACCCAAAAAAATGATTGATATTGTTTTTTTCTCAGATAAATGCTTAAATTTGGGAAAAATGTTCAGGATTGTTTTAAATTATAAAAACCGCAACGCCATGAAAACAAATTTACCTTTCCAAAGCCTTGCATTTGTAATGATTTTGAGTGTCCTATGCTTACACTCTGCCAATGGACAAATGGTATTTCCTCCTTTGAAAAGTGATATCAATTCTTCTGATCCAAATTCTCCCCTGGAAAAATTGACATGCACAAATTCAGTCAGTTTCATCAATCCCCGATCGGTTTACAAATCGGCCCAGGGTACCTACCCACAGGAGATACATCACTTCTACTGGGATATTACCACGATATGGATGGCTGATTACAATATGATGGTCTCTTATGACAACCAGGCCAACATTTTATCGGAGATCAGGATTGATGCAAACACCGGCGATACCACATCCAGGATTGTAAATACATATGATGCGGCAGGGAGGCTCACCGAACGCCTGAATCAAAATTGGATCAACGGAAGCTGGGAAAACTACCAGAGGGAACTTTATGTTTATGATGAGCATGATAACCTGACTATTACTCTTTTTCAAACCTGGCAGGGAGGCAATTGGTTCTCTAACAGCGGTTCAAGGAATAATTATGTTTACGATGCCAGCAACCATATTACCGAAATGATTCAGCAATGGTGGGACAGCAATACCTCAAGCTGGATCAACATCAATAAGTATATCTATTCTTACGATGTGAATGGTTATTTGATCGAAAGGGTTTATCAGGGATGGGACAGTTGTCTGCTTTCCTGGTACAGCGTTACCAAGCAGATATTTACCGTCAATGCCTCAGGGATGGCTGAAGAGGTTATTACAATGAATTGGGATAATGGAATCAGTAACTGGATCAACTATTCAAAACTGATCAATATTATCTATCATGAGTGGACGGGTGATTTCAATACATCTGATCATGAAAGTTATACTGCTTTATTATGGAACAGCGGGATCTGGGAAAACTGGACACGGGTTTCAACAACGTATGATGCCAATGGAGGCTGGGTCAGAATTGCCGAGAATTATTTCAACAATAATTGGGTGAATTCCAAAAAGGAGACCCAATCGTATGATGAGCACGGGAATTATACAGGTTATCAGTTTGATCTTTGGGTCAATAACACGTGGTCGACCGACAATGGCACTAAATTTCTGTTAACCTATGACGGGAACAACCTGATTCAGCGCATTTACCAGATGTGGGTCTTTTCCCAGTATGACAATCAATGGAAGGAAGAGTACAGCGACTTTATTTCCATTGAAGGAATCGATATCGGTAAGGCTAATACTGCAAACCTGAGGCTTTTCCCAAATCCTACCCATGGAACGTTTTACCTTAAACTGGACGATCCGGACAGGGATATGACAACACTCGAAATTGTAGCTGCGGATGGGCATGTGGTGTGCACACGGGTAATATCTGACCCGGATATACAGCTCCTTGAACTGGATTTGTCGGAATGTGCAAAGGGTATTTACTTCGTCAGATTGTATGACACCAGGGAAGTTAAGGTTGGAAAGGTGATACTGCAATAAACCTTATAACTTAATTCTTTTTGTTTTTGAACTTTGGGTTTCGCGTCTGAGTTCAATTCTTCTTCATCCTCAGTGTCTCCGTGTGAAATATACATTTGAGACGGCTTCATTTTTTTTTTCCAGGGTAGGCCAGGTCCAAAATGATATGTAATATGGAGAACGAAAACTTTCTTCAGGACTGCTGGCGGGCATGACGTATGGAAAACGGAAGATTTTACCCATCATACCCAACGTGCACCTGTTGAGCAGGATGTTGTTCTACCCGATATCTCCTATAAAGGCGGTGCTCCGTCCTGCGGCAGAAAAATCTGGTCTGATCCGCCAGTGCGGAAAAGTGTGAACTACCGACTCCCGGCTTTATCCGTCATGCCCAGGATCTCATAGGCTGATTTGAGGGCTTTCAAAACGTTGGCATCTGACGGATCGATGTTTTGAGCTTTTTGGAGATAGGGAAGTGATGCGGAGAACTCCTTTTTGGCCCGCTCCATCTCGCTGTCGTATTTTGCGGCATCCGATTGCTGAAAGCCGGTAGCAGCGGACTGTATCCGGGCACCGTTGTTGAAAATGTCAAGCCCGGCTTTCATGTAATATCCGAAGAGGATATCATTGAATTTTTCCTTGTTGTTGCTGCAGCTGCTGATCCCTTCATTGCAGACCGACTCCATTTCTTCATATTGCTCTGTTTTTTTCAGGCTGTTCGCCCTGAAAAGCAATGCGTTGCAGGTCTTATATCCCAGTTCGACAGAACGGGCGAAATATGCCGAAGCTTTGCTGAAGTCTTCGGTTTTATAGGCGCAGATACCTGCATTGTAATAGAGAGTGGTATCCAGGTTGCCTTCTGATTCAGTGATCCGGATCGCATTCTCAAATGCCTCCAGTCCCTTCTGAAAGTCCTTGACCTGGTAAGCCTCAGCAGCCTCCTTTTTGTAATCATTGGCACTTTTTTCCTGTCCGTTCAACAGGATTCCCCATGATAGCAGCATGATCAAAACAATAGTACGACTCATTGTAAATGGTTTTTTTATGAAAAATAACGCAGCAAAATTAAAAATAGTTCATGACATATGTTGTCCCGGGTACAATGAAGGGTTTTATCGGACCGGTTACCTCTATTGTATTCGGTGAATGTGAATGTATCAAACAATAAAAGAAATCTGGTCTGAGTTAATAATTCATTCCCCAACATCATCCCCATGAAGATCACATCCCTGATGATTACAGTTCTGTTTTGTGTCTGTGTTGGACAAATCAAAAGCCATCCGGATACCTGTACTCTTGAAGCTTCGCTTTCCGGACAACTGATCCGTTGCCAGGCCAGCGGAAACGGTAACAGTACGCATTATCTCAAACCCTTGCGTTTCCAGGTGACCAACCAGACCATACAGCCCCTTACGGTTGCCCTGAGCAGCGGAACACTGTTCGACAGCAGCGATGAGGCGAAACAGAACCTGGTGGTGACCCGCAGTGAGTGGATCACTTTACTCCCGGACAAGTCTCATGAACTGGAGCTGTACGCCATGTGTACCGAAATGAGCGACGCCTCTCCCTCTGAAGGTGTGGAATATCATTTCAGCGGTATGGCAGGTGAGAATCTTCTTGCCGTGGTCAGGCTCATTGAAGAAAAGGGATACCATAGCGTGGAGGGTCAGATGGCTGTATGGGCCATCACCGACGGTGCCAGCATCAGCAGAATCGCCGGCTTTGATACAACGGCCATGAACGACCTTCAGCAACTCGTCTCCCGGCTTACCGGGCAACCCGTTCCTCCCCGGAACCAGGGAGATTACATGACAGATTATTATACACCACAGTATCAGATTCGGGTACGGGGCTATGTCGAGTTCTACGTTCCCCGCCGTTCCAGTGTGCATCTGGCCATGTTCGATGAAAATGGATGTGTGGTAAGGGAGTTGCTCAAGGAACCATTGGTTGACAAGGGAGAATATGAGTTCAGATTCGAATTTGATGCCACGGTTTATACTGACCCCAGATACTGGATCAAACTGATCATGGACGATGATGTGGTACTAACCCGTGTCCTTGAACTCGACAGATAATCCTCCGTTTTTATCAGATGGCAAAACTTTTTTTTCATTTGATTGTTAAGGAATTGTAAGTGATTTATAAATTCAACCTAACAACTCATGAAAAGAAAAAATTATCCATTCATGCTGGCCGCTTTTGCAGCTGCATTGCTTATGGTAATAACCCCTGGACCCGCAACAATGGCACAGAGTGAGTCCCGGATGCCCATGATCGGTGAGTACGCGCCTTATTTCACAGCCACCACCACTCATGGAGATATTGAGTTTCCAAACCAGTTCCTGGGGAAATGGGTGATCCTGTTCAGCCATCCAAGCGCCTTTACACCTGTGTGTACATCGGAATTTATGGAGATGCAGAAGATGATCAGCGAATTCAAGGAGCTCAAATGCGAACTGATCGGCCTGTCCACCGATGGTCTGGATGCTCAGTACGAATGGATCAGGACCATTCACGATGATGTAGAGTTCATGGGAATGAAGGATGTTGAGATCACTTTTCCCATCATTGCCGACAATGATATGAAGGTCGCGAAGAGGTACGGCATGGTGCATCCTCAGATAAGCACTGAAAAGACAGTGAGGGCCGTATTCTTTATCGATCCGCAGGGTATGATCAGGGCGATGCTTTATTATCCCATTTCCAATGGTCGCAACACCCATGAATTAATCCGCCTTCTGAAGGCCATCCAGGTGACCGATGAATATGATGTGGCCACCCCCTCCGACTGGCAACCCGGAGAGGATGTGTTTACACCACCACCATACGTCAGCAAGGAAGCCTCCAGGGAGTATGCAGAGGCATGGGAAAATATGAATTGCCCTGTCTGGTTCATGTGTCTCAAATCACTGCCTCATAATCCGGTAGAGCGATAATCAAAGCCTGTAAAGGAAATTCGTCGATTATATCCGTGGTCCGGTAGCTTGCATTCAGGCTTCCGGATCATCTGTTTTTGAATTAAAGGAAATATTAGCTTTGACAAAATTTTAGATATCCCTGGAATGCACCTGTTTTATCTTCCATCAGCCGCACCGGGGATGCAGCAGCTGGATGCAACAGAGTCACAGCACTGTATCAGGGTGCTTCGCCTGGGTAAGGGGGCTGAAATTCATGTAACTGACGGACAGGGGCACAAGTTCCGTGCGGTCATGCGGACAGCTGACACCAGGGGTTGCGTGGTAGAGACAATGGAGGAAATTCCGGTCGATGACCTGCGGGATTGGAAGCTTCATCTTGCGGTGGCCCCGACGAAGAACTCCTCACGCTTTGAATGGTTCCTTGAAAAAGCCACCGAAATGGGCGTTGACGAAATCACCCCGTTGGTCTGCATGCACTCCGAACGGGTCCGCCTGAATCTGGACCGTCAGCAGAAGATACTGATCTCCTCCATGAAGCAATCCCTCGGCACCCGGCTGCCACTGATCCACCCGCTTGTACCGCTGGAGGATTTCCTCGACCGTGAACAGAGGGGACAACGGCTCATGGGGTGGATGAGACCGGGAATCACCCGGTGGGTGGGATCCGTCTTCGCCAGAGAGACCCACACCACATTCCTCATCGGGCCCGAAGGGGATTTCAGCGAGGAGGAGGCAGTCCTGGCAATGGAGAAGGGTTATCTGCCAATATCTCTCGGTCCAAACCGTTTAAGAACGGAAACAGCGGCATTGGCCGCCTGCTTTGCTGCACACCTTTTGAACGGATCATGAAAAAGAAAACCGGCATTCTTGCTCTGGCTCTTTTGATGGCCATGGCTTCAGCGGCCCAGACCTCCGTGAGGATCGGCCTTCTGAAATACAGCGGTGGCGGTGACTGGTACGCCAATCCCACCTCACTGCCCAACCTGATCCGCTTCTGCAATGAGCAGACCGGGTCGAATATCGATCCCGAACCTGTTACGATAGAGGTGGGAAGCCCCGAAATATTCAACCTGCCTTTTGTCCATATGACAGGACACGGCAATATCGTTTTTTCCGATCAGGATATCCGGAACCTGAGGGATTATCTCACAGGGGGAGGCTTTCTCCATGTGTCGGACAATTACGGACTCGATCCCTATATCCGAAGGGAGATGAAACGGGTCTTCCCTGAACTGGATTTTATCAGGCTGCCATTCGACCACCCCGTGTATCACCAGACATTCGACTTCCCGGCAGGTCTGCCCAAGATACATGAACACGACAACAAACCGCCGGAAGGATATGGCCTGATATGGGAGGGGCGGGTGATCTGCTTCTACGACTATGAATGTGATCTGGGTGACGGATGGGAAGACCCTGAAGTCCACAGGGATTCAGAGGAGATACGTCTGATGGCGCTGAAAATGGGTGTCAACCTCATCCAGTTCGCTTTCACCCAGTGAATGAACCACCAAGCATTTCTATCTGCTTCTCCAGAACCCCGATCCGGGCTTCGGCATCCGCTTTCTTCTTTTGCTCCCGTTCCACCACCTCTGCCGGAGCGTTGGATACAAAGCGGTCATTACCCAGTTTCTTCATCACCGAGTTCAGGAATCCACTCATGTATTTCAGCTCTTCCATGAGCCGGGCCCTTTCTGCTTCCGGATCCAGCGATTGTTCCAGCGGAACGAAGAATTCGGTTTTTCCCACCACGAAGGGAGCCGCATTGTCAGGTTTACGGTCCACGTAGCTTATCCCGGAAAGGTTGCACAGCTTGATGATCACGCTGTCGAAGGTGTGATCCGGTATCTCATCCATGTTTTTCCTGACCAGTAGTGCGATGGGTTCCCTGGGAGGGATGTTTCTGTCGGAGCGCAGGTTCCTCAGGGCAATGATCACGCGGGTCTCCTTTTCAAAAAGGTCGATGAGTTCCGGGTCGAAAGCTGAAGCCCCGGGCCAGGGGGCTGCAATGATACACTCCCCGTCATCCCTCATACCCAGATGATGCCATATCTCCTCGGTGATGAACGGCATGAAGGGATGCAGGAGCTTCATCAATGTTTCGAAGAATCCGGTCGTTTGCTTCAGAGTGACCGGGTCGACCGGTGATCCGAAGGGAGGCTTGATCATCTCAAGGTACCATGAGCAGAAGTCGTCCCAGATAAGCTTGTAGACCGCCATCAGCGCATCCGAGATCCGGTATTTGAAGAACTGCTCGTCAATAAACCTGATGGCGGAATTCAGACGTGCGTCGAACCACCGGACGGATACCCTGCAGTGATCAGGTTGTACCGTACCTTCGTCCTCCTTCCATCCCCTGACCAGCCTCAGTGCATTCCATATCTTGTTGCTGAAGTTCCTTCCCTGTTCACACAGGACTTCATCAAAAGGCAGATCATTGCCGGCAGGGGAGGTAAGCAGCATCCCCACCCTTACACCGTCAGCACCATATTTCCTGATCAGCTCCAGCGGCTCAGGGGAATTGCCGAGGGATTTCGACATCTTCCTTCCCAGCTTGTCACGGACGATCCCGGTGAGGTAAACGTTCCTGAAAGGGATATCCCCTGCAAATTCCAGACCGGCCATGATCATCCGTGCGACCCAGAAGAACAGGATCTCGGGAGCGGTGACCAGGTCGTTCGTCGGGTAATAGTACCTGATATCGGGATTGTCAGGGCAGCGAATGCCGTCAAAGACCGAGATGGGCCAGAGCCATGAAGAAAACCAGGTATCCAGTACATCCTCATCCTGCCTCAGATCCTCCGGCCTGAGATCCGGGAGGCCGTATTGTTTTCGAGCTTTCTCATATGCCTCTTCACGGTTAACTGCGACGACCACTTCATTGCCGGGCAGGTAATAGGCCGGTATCCTGTGCCCCCACCAGAGCTGCCTGGATATGCACCAGTCACGGACATTCTCCATCCAGTAACGGTAGGTATTTTTGAACTTGGATGGATGGAAGCGGATGGTGTCGTTGATCACCACTTCCAGGGCAGGGGTGGCCAGCTCCTTCATCTTCAGGAACCACTGGAGGGAAAGTTTCGGTTCAATGACTTCGTCGGTCCGCTCGGAGAAGCCCACCTTGTTCACGTAGTCCTCCGTTTTAACCAAATATCTCTTTTCCTGAAGCTCGGCGATGATTTTTTCACGCACGGCGAAACGCTCCTCGCCGACATAGAGTATGGCAGCCTCATTCAGCGTTCCGTTGTCGTTGAAGATATCGATGGTCTCCAGGCGGTGCCGGAGCCCGATCTCATAGTCGTTGATATCATGGGCAGGGGTGATTTTGAGGCACCCCGTGCCGAACTCCATATCCACATAATCGTCTTCGATCACCGGTACAGGGCGATCGATCAGCGGAACAAGTACCTTCTTTCCTACGAGATGCCTGAACCGTTCGTCCGCCGGATTGACACATACGGCGGTGTCACCCAGGATGGTCTCAGGCCGGGTGGTGGCGATCACCAGTCCCTCGCCGGACTGATCCGCCAATGGATAACGGATATAATAAAGTTTTGACTGTATCTCCCTGTAGATGACCTCCTCATCGGAAAGGGCTGTCAGCGCACGGGGGTCCCAGTTGACCATTCTGACACCCCGGTAGATCAGTCCCTTGTCGTAAAGATGCACAAAGGCCCGGATCACGGATTCATAAAGTGCTTCATCCATAGTGAACCGGGTACGTTCCCAGTCGCACGAAGCACCCAGCTTCTTCAGCTGCTCCAGGATGATGCCTCCGTGTTTTTCCTTCCATTCCCATGCATGCTGCAGGAATTCCTCACGGGTGATGGATGATTTCCCGATTCCCTGCTCCCGGAGCCTGGCCACCACCTTGGCTTCGGTGGCGATGGAGGCATGGTCGGTGCCGGGCAGCCAGAGCGTGTTCTTTCCCTGCATCCTGGCCCGTCTTACAAGTACGTCCTGAAGGGTGTTGTTCAGCATATGACCCATGTGCAGCACCCCCGTCACATTGGGCGGAGGAATGACGATACAGTAAGGCTCCCTGTCATCGGGCACACTCCTGAAAAAGCCCTGGTCCATCCAGTACTGGTACCACCGGGACTCCGTGGCTGCGGGACTGTATTTGCTGGGTATCTCCATCTGACGCGGCATTGATCCTTCAAGCCCGCAAAGCTACTGATTTTTGAGACACCTATCCGCTCCCTTTGAGCTGATCCGCCAACCGAAGGATATACTCTGCACCGGAAGGCCCCTCATTGAAAAGCAGGTCGAGGATGCTCAGGTTGGGTATGAACCCGGCCATATGCTCGAAAACCTGTATGTACCTCGGGAACAATGCAAGACCGATGCTTCCTCCGGATCTTTTGGGATGGATCCGGTAACGCAGATCGGTGACCTTCTCCGGGGTTCTGTCATATGATGATGTCAGCAATATGGGTTTCTCCACGCCCAGCCACCCGAGAACAAGTTGCAGGGCCGCCTGATTGAATCCGAAAAGGTTCCCCGGACCCTCCATGATCACCGGAAACAACTCTCCTGCGTAAAATGAAAAGAATGGAGACCTGTTATACCAGGATTCCAGTGCCCGCCAGTGAATTCTCCTCCACGGAGAATCCCGGCCGGTCAGCACCTCTGTGATCAGGGTGTGGTGTCCCGCCGGCCTGTGAACGGGGATGACCAGACTGACCGCTCCTCCCGGCCCGTACAGACAGTAACGGTTGCGGTATGTCTGTTTGGCGTAATTCTCATGACACTCCATCCAGACTTCGTCAGCAGTCACTATCCGGACAATATACCCGACAGGCGGGAAGCTGGCAGTTGACAGGAGGATACGTTCCTGCGTCCGGTCCATGAGCAGGTTCTTTCATGCAAAATTAAGGATTCGGCCTCACTGCCGGCTTTTTCATCATCCTGTGCCATAACTCCCGGAAACAGAAATTGTCACAGGCACAACGCACCCGGGAACAGGGAAAAGGGGAAAAATTCGGATCTTTCCGGAGGATGCCAATCCTTACGGGGAGTCCCCCCGGAATGTGTATTGCCCGGATCAATAACCGTCAGTTCACCGGGCTTTTTACGAGCAGGATATCGTTGATGGCTTTCTGCAGGATATCCTTGGGAAGGGCTCCCATAGCCATCTGAGGCTGACCGTCAACCGGACAGAACAACAATGAGGGTATGCTCCTGATACCGAAAACAGCTGACAGTTCTGCCTCATGTTCGGTATTGATCTTGAAGATATTGACCTTGCCCTCGTATTCCTTGGCCAATTCTTCCAGAACAGGTGCGACCATCTTGCAGGGCGCACACCAGTCCGCATAAAAATCAATCAGGCATGGAAGATTGCCCTCATATTTCCATTCGGTATTTTTTTCGTAATTGAATACCTTCTCAAGAAATGTCTGTTTGGTTAAATGTTCCATTTTAACTTCCTTTTTTCGATGTATGCAGTGTGTCATTTGAAATCCCTAGGACGAACTCATCAATGATGCTGATGTAGTTCTCTTTGGAAAGTGCTCCCGGCTGCAGGGCCGGCTTGCCTTCCATGGGCGAGAAAAGTATCGCGGGTATACTGGTGATCTGGAATACGGTTGCCAGTTCACGTTCCTTGTCGGTATCAATCTTATATACCTTTACCCTGCCTGAATAGATGTCAGCCAGATCATCCATGATCGGGGCCACCATGCGGCACGGTTTGCACCAATCTGCGTAAAAGTCGATGATACAGGGGATTTCTCCCTTATATACCCACTGCGCGGGTTCCGCCTGATAGTCCCAGACCTTTTCCCTGAAGGTTTTTGCAGTGAGGAATTCGGGTTTGATATCTGCGGTTTGCTCATTCACCGCAGGCCTGGCTGCGTGATCAGTGGTTTCTTCGACATTACCGGACTGCTGGCATGATGTCATCATGAGCAATCCGGCAAAAATGAACAGGATCAGTCGGGTCATCGGTCAGCTTTTTTCGGTTACTGTTTTAATAGAAAATTCTCAATGGCATCCTTGTAGGTCTCTTTCAGATGAGCTCCGGTGGCCATCTGCGGCTTACCCTCCATCGGACAGAATAGCACCGATGGGATGCTGCGGATACCGAAAAGAGAAGAAAGCTCCCTTTGCTGTTCCGTATCGACCTTGTAAATCTTGATTTTGCCCTTGTACTCCTGTGCCAGCTCTTCCATAATGGGCGCTATCAGTTTGCAGGGCTTGCACCAGTCGGCATAAAAATCAATGATACAGGGTAATTTGCCCTCGTAAACCCATTCTTCAGGATTCTTCTCGAAGTTGAATACCTTCTCCTTGAATGTTTCCAGAGTGAGATACTCTATTTCCGGATTTCCCTGCGCCTGAAGCGGTGCATTTCCAATAAACGGAAGAAAAGCCAGCAAGATGAGTATGCGGTTCATCGGATTGATTTTAAAATGTGGCTGCAAAAGTAATCTATTTTTTTAATTTAGCGCTTTAATATCACTTTGCTAATTTTGTGCCGGAATATCTCACCTGACAATATGGCAGAATAAGATGGAAAAACATTCCGAAAGCATGGCCGATCCTTCATTTGATTCGCTGCAGTGTGAGGAGGAGTGCCTGAAATTTCTGGCTGATGTGAAATGGAAGGATGGATTTCGGTGCAGGAAATGCGGAAATACGCATTACTGTGCAGGAAGGAAGCCTTACTCCCGTCGATGTACCCGCTGTAAAACCGAGGAATCACCCCTTGCACATACCTTTTTTCACCATTGTCATCTGGACCTTCCCCGTGCCTTCCGGCTGGTTTGCCTGGTGATCCGCAATCCGGGAATAACCACTGCAGAGCTTTCGGAAAAACTTCAGATTCGTCGGATGACCTGCTGGAAGTTGAAAAAGAAAGTGTTGGAATGTTTGCATACGGGTAAACTGCTGGAATATTTCCCCGGGGGCACAAAACCTTCCGGTGAATAAGCAAGGATGCTGCCCGTCAAGGACAGCACCCATTTAATGAAAAATTATCAGATGTGATAGTCAAACGGAATAGTTTTCAGGATATTGTGACTTGAAAACGAAATGTAATGAAGTCTGGCCTACTTCAGGTGATTCATTTCCTGAAAGGCGGATTCGGGTGTGTTTCCCTGTATCTGATGATGAAAGTCAGGGGACGAGGCTGTCCGTATGCTGGGTTTCAAATTCCCTGATCAGCTCCTCCGGTGATTTGCCCAGGTTCCGTATACATGCTTCGGCATCATCGGCAAAATCATCATCCGGGAAACGCTCCAGGAATTCCTCGTAGATCCTCCGGGCATTTTCCAGATCGTTGAGGTGGTTCTCAAGAACGTAACCTTTCAGGAATAGGCTTTGGGGGGTCTTTTCGTAACCGGGATAACTGGCAAGGATCCGGTCAAAAGTCTCGATCGCTTTCTGGGGTTTGCCGAGGTTCATGCACATATCCCCCGCCTTGAAAAGATATTCCGGTGCCAGGGAATCATCGGGGTACATCTCTGCATAGTTCAGATAGGAAGCAATAAGCTCCTGGGCACTGGACATGTTGAAGCGGCCGGTCGATTCGTCATATAATGTTCCCTCCAGATCATCGATCTGACGCTGGTGGTCCCTTTTCTCTGCGGAACACCCCATGATGAGAAAGAGGGAGAACATATAAGACATCATGGGGACAAATGAAAAACTTTTCATGGGAGTAGTCATGTTTTGCTTTTTTTCTGCTTCGGAAAGATCATTTTATAATCCACGTCGATATTACCGGTGGTGATATTGGCCAGCTTTTTTTTCAGAAGTAGTCTCCTGATGGCGGGGATGCGGTCCACAAAAAGAATGCCTTCCAGGTGGTCGTATTCGTGTTGGATGATCCTTGCCAGGATGCCATCGATCCTCTCGTCATGGAGCTGAAAATGTTCATCGTACCAGGTGATCCTGATCTCCGGTTTTCGCATCACATCTTCTCTGATACCCGGAATACTCAGGCATCCTTCGTTGAAAGACCATTCATCCCCATATTCCTCGATCATTACCGGATTGATAACAACCTTTTTGAGATCCGCTCGGCCGGGGATTTCGTCTGCGTAGGGTGTGGCGTCCACCACGAACAGGCGGATGGACTGGTTGATCTGCGGAGCTGCGAGACCTATACCCGAAGAGATGTACATGGTCTCGAACATATTGCTGATCAGATCCGAAAGTCCAGGGAAGTCATTTCCGATCTCCCCGGCTTTTCGCCTGAGAACCGGATGACCGTATGCAGTTACTGGGTAAACCATTATTTTTTTGATATGAAGTTTGACTTCTGATCCAGGAATGATTGAAGGATGAGTGCTGCACTCACCTTGTCCACCAGGGACTTGTCCTGCCTTGCCTTTTTGCCTTTGCCGGATTCCAGGATCGCACGTAAGGCCATCCTGGAGGTGAATCGCTCATCCATTCTTAACACCTTTATACCCGGCAATACCTTTGTCAGCTTCCGGATAAAGGGTTCGATATATTTAACAGTGTTCGATTCCATATTGTTCATCGTGCGTGGTTCACCCACCACGATACAATCTACCGGCTCCTTCCGGATGTACCCGATAATGAAATCCAACAGCTCGTGTGTAGGTACAGTGATGAGGGGCTGTGCGATCATCTGCAATTCATCGGTGACTGCAATACCCGTACGCTTGTTTCCGTAATCCAGGGCGATGATTCTTCCCAAAATCAGATTCAGCCATTAATGAAACCGGTTTCAAAATTAGCAAGAAGTTTGGATTGGAGGAAAAATGACTAATTTTGATCTGCCGGCTTGATGATTGTGGATTCATGAACCTTTTAAAGGAATACATTGACCGGGCGTGGGAAGACCGCAGCCTCCTGGAGGATTCCGCGACAGCGAAAGCCATTCATGAGACCATTCGTCTGCTGGATGAAGGGCAGCTGCGTGTGGCAGAGCCGGTCGACAGGGGCTGGCGATTGAACGAGTGGGTAAAAAAGGCCGTTTTGCTCTATTTTCCTTTGCAGAAGTCCGAGACCATCGAAGCAGGTCCCTTTGAGTTTCATGACAAGATCGGGCTGAAGCACGGGTATGCCGTCAGGGGGGTCCGGGTGGTTCCGCATGCCATTGCACGTTATGGTTCATATATTGCTCCGGGGGTGGTGATGATGCCTTCATATGTCAACATCGGCGCCTGGGTCGGGAGCGGAACCATGGTCGACACCTGGGCCACGGTGGGATCATGCGCCCAGATCGGCAGGAATGTACACCTGAGCGGAGGTGTGGGTATCGGAGGGGTTTTGGAACCTGTGCAGGCAGAACCGGTGATCGTTGAGGACGGCTGTTTTATCGGTTCCAGGTCTATCATCGTGGAGGGCGTCAGGGTGGAACGCGAGGCGGTGCTCGGCGCCAATGTGGTACTCACCCGCTCCTCACGCATCATCGACGTGACCGGAACCTCACCCAGGGAAATGAAAGGGGTGATCCCCGCACGCTCCGTAGTCATCCCGGGAAGCTATGCCAGGAAATTCCCGGCCGGCACATTCCAGGTGGCCTGTGCCCTGATCATCGGACAACGCCGGGAGTCAACAGACCTGAAAACCTCCCTGAATGAGGCACTCAGGGATTACCAGATTATGGTATGAACCCCCATCCCGAAAGGATTCTCGTCATCCAGACCGCTTCCATCGGAGACGTCATCCTCGTCACACCCGTGCTCGAAAAACTCCGGTACCATTTCCCTGATGCCATCCTCCATATCCTTGTGAGAAAAGGAAACGAAACCCTCTTTACCGGTCACCCCTTCCTGGGATCGGTACTTGTCTGGGATAAAAGCCGCCGCAAATACCAAAATTTCAATCGTCTGATCAGTAAGATAAGGGAAAACAGGTACGACTGCGTCATTAACGCCCAGCGGTTTTTTATGACCGGATTGATGACCGTTCTTTCAGGCGCCCGCATGACCATAGGATTTGAAAAAAATCCACTTTCATTTTTCTTTGACAGGCGTATAAGCCACTCGTTCAGTAACGGGAACCTCCACGAGGCAGACAGAAACCTTATGCTTGCAGAGGCTCTTTCCGATACCACATCTTTCCCCATAAGGCTCTATCCCCGGAACAGCGATGAAGCCTTTGTCTCCCAATTCAAAACATCGCGTTACATTTGCATTGCTCCGGGTTCTGTATGGTATACCAAGCAGTTCCCGGAGGAGATGTGGATTCGTTTTATCATGAATGTGGATCGTCACTGGCGGATTTATCTGACCGGTTCCAAAGGTGAAAGCCGGTTGTGTGAGCGGATCATCCGGGAATCCGGTCATGGAAATATCCTGAACCTGGCGGGCAGGCTGTCGTTGCTCCAGACTGCAGCGCTCATGAAGCATGCGGCAATGAATTTTGTCAATGACTCCGCTGCCATGCACCTGGCCTCGGCAATGGATGCCCCGGTAACTGTGGTTTATTGTTCTACCGTTCCGGCTTTCGGCTTCGGCCCCAGGTCAACCGATTCGGCAGTGGTGGAAACTCATGAAGAGTTGATGTGCAGGCCTTGTGGAATTCATGGCTACAGGAAGTGCCCGGAAGAGCATTTCCATTGCGCCTGGTCCATACGGGTGGAAGAGCTTTTACAACGGTTGCCGCAATGAAGGAAGATATCGAAAAAGCCGTCAGGGTGCTGAAAGCAGGAGGGACGATCCTTTATCCTACGGATACCCTCTGGGGTATTGGTTGCGATGCCACCAACCAAAAGGCTCTGCAGAAAATCAACACCATCAAAAGGAGAAAAAAGAAGGACGGATATATCATTCTTCTGGAGGATGAGCAGAAGATCGGGGATTATGTAGAACAACTGCCGGCGATCCTATGGGATCTTTTAAAAAATATCGATTCGCCCACTACTATCATCTATCCCGGTGGAAAAAATGTGGCAAAAGGGATCCTGGCTCCGGACGGAAGCATCGCGATCCGTGTGGTCAAAAAAGGTTTCTGCAGCCAGATGCTTGCCGCTTTCGGCAAGCCCGTGCTTTCCACTTCCGCAAATTTTTCAGGGCAGCCATCACCGATATTATTCAAGGATGTTCCGGAAGAAATCAGGAGTAACGTGGATTATGCAGTCGGTGTGCAGCGCGATCAGTTCATTAAGGTGAAAGCGTCCACGATCATACGGATCACCGATCAGGGTGAGTTCGAAATCATCAGGCAATGACTGTTCAGTGTGGTTATATCCAATTCCGGCCGGAGCTGGGCGAAACGGACAAGAACATGGCCCGGATCGAATCCTTGCTGCACCATGCAGACGGTGCGCAGTTACTTGTATTGCCGGAACTGAGCAATTCGGGATATCAGTTTGTATCGCGCGAGGAGGCCGAAGCCTTTTCCGAAGAGATCCCGGGCGGCCCCTTCTCCAGCTTCCTGATCCAATGGGCCAGGGGGCATCGGCAATACATCGTAGCCGGGATCAATGAAAGATCGGACAGCAGGCTGTTCAACACCGCCATCCTGGTAGGACCAGATGGAATGGTCGGCAAATACCGCAAGATGCACCTGTTCTGGGATGAAGTCGACCTGTTTGATCCCGGGGACATTGCCCTTACAGTCTTCAATCTGCCTTTCGCCCGCCTGGGAATGCTGATATGTTTCGACTGGATGTTCCCTGAAGTCTGGCGGATCCTGGCCCTGAAGGGAGCCGATATCATTTGTCATCCCTCCAACCTGGTGTTGCCCTTTGCACAGCAAGCCGTTCCGGTTCACGGCCTGGTGAACCGCGTATTCATCATCACCGCCAACCGTACCGGGACAGAACGGGGTCTTAAATTCAGCGGATGCTCCTTCATCTCTGACCCCCTCGGCAGAACCCTGCACACAGCGTCCCGTGAGGAAGACGAGGTTTACTTCACCGGTCTTGATACCGACCGGGCCCGCTACAAAATGATCACACCCAGAAATCATGCATTCAAAGACCGGCGACCGGATCAGTATACCCTGCTTGTCTCGGATGCCGTTGATAAACCCTCCTGACCTTTCCGCTCAGGCAATTCAACATTCCCCTTTCTGCTTTGTTATATCAACAGGTTGAAATATAGATGATTGGGTGCCTTATGAAGAACCGGTCAATTTTGAGGATTTCATAAATTTGGCACCATTAACAGTTATATTTTCAGGAAACATACAGATCATGGCCGGCAGAAAAAAATTCACAATCGAAGGGACAGACAAGCAAATACTCCGGGAATGGTACCGGTTGATGGTTTTGGGAAGGACACTGGACGACAAAGCTCCCAACTACCTGAGACAGGCGCTGGGCTGGTCGTATCACGCACCCTGTGCCGGCCATGACGGGATACAACTGGCCATCGGGCAGGTCTTCAACAGGGAGACGGATCATCTTTTTCCCTATTACAGGGATATGCTGACGGTGATCTCCGCCGGGCTGACTGCTGAGGAGATCATTCTGAACGGCCTCTCCAAGGATGGCGATGTAGCCGGCGGGGGCCGTCACATGTCCAACCATTTTGCGAAGCCGGAATGGAATATCCATAACGTCTCTTCTGCCACGGGTAACCATACCCTTCATGCTGCCGGGGTGGCCCGTGCCATCAGGAAGTACGGAGGGAAAGGGATCGCGATCAGTTCACAGGGCGAATCATCCACCTCCGAAGGTTATGTTTATGAAGCCATCAACGGCGCCAGCCGCGAGAAACTCCCCGTGATCTTTGTCTTCCAGGACAACCGGTACGGCATTTCCGTCCCCAAGAAGGACCAGACCGCCAACCGCAGGGCCGCCGATAACTTCAGTGGATTTAAAAACCTCAGGATATTCTACTGTGACGGCAAAAATGTCTTTGACTCCATGAACACCATGACCGCGGCCCGGGAGTGGGTGTTGGAGCATAAGACCCCGGCCATTGTTCATGCCTCGGTGGTCCGCATCGGCTCGCATTCCAATTCGGACAGGCAGGAGCTCTACCGTTATGAAACCGAGCTGCATTGCACCCGTGCAGCTGACCCGCTGCTCCGGTTCCGGACGGTGTTGCTGAAAGCCGGCAGGTTCACTGCACAGGAGCTGGAACAGATCGATGAGGAGGTGAAGAAAGAGGTGTCCCAGGCACATAAAAAAGTATTGAAAGCCGCTGATCCCGATCCTGCTTGCATCCATGAATTCGTTATCCCCGATCCCTATGTGCCGGAAAAATATCCTGACGGGACCCACCGGTACGAAGGGGAGAAGATCCGGCTCATCGATGCCCTGAACCAAACACTGAAGGCTGAGTTCAGGCATAATCCCGACACATATATCTGGGGTCAGGACGTCGCCTACCGTGAAAAAGGCGGGGTGTTCAATGTGACCAAGGGAATGCAGCAGGAGTTCGGCCCGGAACGGGTGTTCAATGCCCCTATTGCTGAGGATTTCATTGTGGGCACCGCCAACGGAATGAGCCGCTTTGACGGGAAGATCCGGATCGTCATCGAGGGCGCTGAATTCGCCGACTATTTCTGGCCGGCCATGGAGCAGTTCGTGGAGATGACGCATGAATACTGGCGGACCAAAGGCCAGTTTTCCCCCAACGTTACGATCCGGCTGGCCTCGGGAGGGTATATCGGAGGTGGGCTCTACCATTCGCAAACCATTGAGGGTGCCCTGACCACCTTCCCGGGGATACGGGTGGTTTACCCCTCCTTTGCCGATGATGCCGCCGGGCTGCTGCGGGTCAGCATCCGTTCAAAGGGGCCGACGCTGTTCTTCGAACCCAAAGCCCTCTATAATGATCCGCGGGCTGAAGCCGTCGTCCCTGACGACTTCGAGGTGCCGTTCGGGAAAGCACGCCTGAGACGCGAAGGGACAGACCTCACCATGATCACCTATGGAAACGCTACCCACATGTGCCTGGACGCCTCGGAAAAGCTGGAAAAGGAAATGGGCAAGTCGGCAGAGGTGGTCGACATCCGCTCACTCATACCCCTGGACAGGGACTCCATCCTCCGGTCAGTAAAAAAGACAGGCCGTGCACTGATCGTTCATGAGGACAAGGTTTTCAGCGGTTTTGGCGCAGAGATCGCCGCCCTGATCACGGAACAGGGATTTGAATACCTGGATGCCCCGGTACGGCGCGTCGGATCCACATTCACACCCGTCGGATTCAACCGGATACTCGAAAGAGCCGTATTGCCAAATACAGACAGGATATATCAGGCGGCTTCTGAATTGCTGAAGTACTGATTTTTACGCCCGACAATTGATGTACTGCCCGAAAGCCTGTACATCCTTATTGTCCGGGTCAGCTCCCAATGAGCAATCTTCACATCAAAAACAGATGTGAGGAAAATCTCCGGCTTACCCGGTGGATGAAAAGAGGAAATGGAAGTTTATTACATTTATTCATTGTTTCACAGATCATGAAAAAGCTGCTTTATATCACCGCGGGCTTCAGTTTGGTGATCCTTGCATTATTATTCCGCTGCACCTCTTCCGTCAGGCCGGAAGCCAGACATATCATCCTGATCGGTATTGATGGTGTAGGGGCGGATGATTATCAGCATGCCCGGACACCCCATCTCGACCGGCTGGTCAGGAAAGGGGCGATTTCACTGAAGACCCGTTCGGTCATGCCCACGGAGAGCGCCCCCAACTGGGCTTCCCACCTCATGGGCGCAGGGCCTGAGCAGCACGGGGTGACAGCCAACGGATGGACTGTGGATCATCATACCCTTCCTCCCACTGTGATGGATGAGCAAGGCTACTTCCCCTCCATCTTTACCCTCATCAGGGATCAGATACCCGGTGCGGCCACCGGCTTTTTCCATGACTGGAAAGGTCTGGCCGGACTCCTGAACCCCGATGATATCGTCAAATCGGAGTACTCGGCGGATTACCGTAAAACACTGGATAAAGCCATTCCCTGGATACTGGAAGAGAAACCCATGTTCACCTTTATCTATATCGGGCATCCCGATGAGGTGGGCCATGAGCATGGCTGGCGATCTCAGGCATACATTAGTGCGGTGGAGGAGGTGGATCAGGCGTTGGGTGGGCTTTTTAGCGCACTTGCCGAAGCCGGATGGCACGATCAGGTTCATTTTATCGTGGTTTCGGATCACGGTGGGGTGGGTCATGGCCACGGCGGTCTGAGCCTGGATGAGTTCACCGTACCCTGGATCATCTCCGGGCCCGGGGTGATCCGGGACCGCCTGATCGGTCAGGCCAGCGATGTGGTGAACACGGCTCCCACCATCGCTTACCTGCTCGGTCTGGAGACCCCGTTCGAATGGACCGGCAGACCCGTTCTGGGGGCCTTTGAGTGCGAAAAAGACTACTCAGCCGTCAACAAAACGTCCTATGTGCCCAAGCCCTTCAGCACCGTGGACGACGGCATCTATGCAGGAAGCCCTGCCGTAGAATTCACCGTCAGCGATACCGGATGTACCGTCCGTTTTACCACCGACGGCTCCGTGCCTGACGAACGATCCTCCGTATTCAACCATCCCATCCTGGCACTGAAGTCCATGTTCATCAGTGCCGTGGCCTTTCGCAATGACAGCCGGAGCGAGATGGAGACGGTCAGGGTCTTCAGGGTATTGCCGGTCGAGGAGATCACCATGGACAGTCTCCCAAGTCCTGAATACCCGGGGGCGGGAGCCGCCACACTCATCGACAGGCAAAGGGCATCGGACGATTTCAGGGACCCGGCATGGATCGGCTTCCGGGGCAGTGACCTCGAACTGGTCGCCGACCTGGGTGAACTCAGGGAAGTGTCCGGCATTCGTCTGGGATCCCTGAATCTGCCTGCTTCATGGATATTTCCGCCCAGTAGGGTGACTGCCTGGGCATCGGTTAACGGACAGCAGTACCACGAGGTCGGCAGGCTTGGCATGGATAAGATGCAACAGGTCTGCGGAAACCCGGGCCCCTGCCTGCTCACCCTTTCTGTGACTCCCTTCAAGGCCCGGTATGTGAAGCTGCAGGCGGAGAATACCGGAGTCTGCCCTGCAGGCCATCCCGGTCAGGGACAACCAGCCTGGTTGTTTGCCGATGAGATACTGATCGAATGATTGAACCAATAAATGACTAATATTGATCAATAATAACGCTTCCAAGGGCATCACATGCAGAAGGCAGCACCATTCCATCTGTCATCTCTGAATGGCACATTTCAGGGTGGCACCCGTGCGATCCCCTGTAATCCTGATCACATAGATTCCTGCCGGTAAAGGGTTCCCACAGTCATCCGATCCATCCCAGCGAATTTTGTGTATGCCTGTATTGAGTTTTGTGTCGCACAATTTCCTTTGTCTGATACCTGACATGCCGAATATCTCTGCGCATATCCATTGTTTCCGAGGCAGGCCGACGGTGATCACGGTATGGTTCCTGAAAGGGGAGGGGGCGGCTGAAGCTGTGAATGGAAAATCATTCGATGAATGGCGGGATGAAATCGTGTCGGTCATGGTGAAACGGAAGAAGCCCTCCGGGGCGGTTCTGGGCAGCCGTTCATGCCTGCCGGAGGAGTCGGATGCGGAGAGCCAGTATTCGATGATGGTTCCCGGCAGCTGGCAGGGCAAGGTTGCAGCAAGTGAATCCACTCCCAGGACAGGTGCCATGGTGGAGAGGTTCCAGACGGCCTGACCCTCCGGCCGCCAGTGCAGAAGCAGTTCGTCGGGTATCAGCCCGGCTTCGCTCCGGTCATCGATCAGGGCTGTGATCTCCAGATCTCCCGTGCATTGCACCTCGCCACGCAGGGGTTTGTGCCATATCCGCAGCATCTTCCGGTCAAATATTCCCATGGTGCGGCAGTGCAGCGCATCGTAATAATACCAGCTCCCGGCGAATCCCAGGACTTCGTACCCCGGCATCGCCTCCTCGTAGGTTTCCAGGGCCGCCTGGTCTGCCGGTATTCCGAACAACGGGACCAGCACCTTTCTGTTCAGTATCAGCGAGTTGGTGTAGGCCGCCGATTTGTCACCCTCATAATTGTCACAGAATATCCGCACGATCCGGTAGGGCCTTCCGTAGCAACCGTTCAGGCCTGCCAGGTGTGAGGCCAGATCCTCCACACAGTCGTATTCCGGATGCCCTTCGGGTACCTGTTTAACCAGTATGGTCTCCTCATCCAGCATTTTGGCATAGCAGTCGATGTGCTGGATGCCGTATATTTCAGGGTTGTCGACGATCACATGATCGCTGATGCCCATTGAATCCTTCATTACGGCACTGAAACATTCCTCGTTGCAGATGGGGAAGTTCTCGTCGAGCATTTGTTGTGTGGAAACGGCAATGAAATGGCCGTCCGTCATCACGTTGCCGCCGGTAAGATAGACGGGCAGGGTATGAAGGGGGCATCCGAGTGAATCGGCAAGGATGTCGTTCACCGCATCATCCTCCTCCCATCCTTTTCCGGGGGAGTATTCGTGTGGACTGAGGTGTTGGACGCGCGTAGTGCTGCCGGGATCGGTGAAACAGCCGGGTACCCAGGGGTATCCGTTGAATATGGGATCGGCGATACCGCAGATGCCGTCAGGTCCGAATACGAAGTGCGGGCCCCAGTCGCGTGTCCAGTGTGAATAGGTCTGGGCAAAGATGAACCGGCAGTGATCGGGGTTGACCCCATACGAGTTGAATGTCGCGATGGCCTGATCACGTTCATACCAGGATTCCACCAGTACAAAGAGCGTATCGTCCGAGGCCAGCTCCGCCACGAGATCGCCCGGTATCCCCAGCGGCCAACGGATCAGGGTGCCTGCCGCCGGTTCCCACTCCGCCACAAAACGATAGCTGTCCTGGCCTGTGGAAAGGACGGGAAGCAGGAATGCCAGCGCAACGGTCGCCATCCAACGGATGAGGGATTTCATGAGGTTCATTCGTCGCGTTTATGTATTCACTTTGGTGGAAAAGCTGTCTGGGTGTCTGTAACAGGTGTTTTGAATGGATAGTGCGGATCAGTCATCC
>JAFGHD010000053.1 GCA_016939365.1 Bacteroidales bacterium
CGTCGTGAAGATCGTGTCGGTCGATCTCCTTGCAGGTACGCCGGTACCGGGTAACATCACCTGCTCCATGGGCATCCATCCCTGGAGCACAGACAGGCAGGGAGCGGACGATGCCTTGAGAATGCTGGAGGAAATGACGTCAGCAGGCAGGCTGGCGGCGGTGGGCGAGTGTGGGCTCGACCGGTTGAAAGGCGCCGATCTCAGCGTTCAGACTGACCTCTTCAGGAAGCAGGCTGCCATAGCAGCAGTCAATAACCTGCCCGTTGTGGTGCATTGCGTCAGGTGCTGGCAGGAACTGATCTCGCTGCGGAAAGAATTCAGCACAGCACCTCCCTGGATCATTCACGGTTTCATTGCCCGGAGACAGGTCGCCGAACAACTCATACGCCACGGATTCTGCCTCTCCTTCGGTCCGGTATTGCTCAGGCAGTCCGCAGCACCGCAGCATCTATTGCCCCAGGTACCTCCCGGACGCCTGTTTCTCGAAACCGATGACTCCGGCCACCGGATTGCCGGGATTTACAGTGCTGCTTGCAGCATCTTGGAAAAGGAGATGAACGATCTCAAAAAGCAGGTATATTCAAATTTCAAGGAGGTGTTCCATGGAACCCTGGTATCAAAGGACGGCCCTGCTGGTCGGTGAGGAGGGTGTTCGGCGTTTGAGACAGTCCCATGTGATGGTGGCGGGACTGGGCGGGGTGGGCAGCTATGCCGCCGAAGCCCTGGCACGCGCAGGTGTCGGAAGAATGACCATCGCCGACAGCGACCGTATCTCTGCCACAAACCGGAACAGACAGCTCCTGGCCCTCACCAGCACGGAAAACTGCATGAAGGCAGAACTCATGGCCGGAAGGATCAGGGACATCAATCCGGAGATACAGTTGGACGTTTGCACCGAATACCTGTTCGACCGGCATATCACCGGCCTGTTGGAGAAACATCCCGGTTATCTCATCGACGCCATCGACACCATGACCCCCAAGGTCTTCCTCATCCGGGAAGCACTGCGGCACGGAATACCGTTGATCAGCTCGCTCGGCGCAGGTGCCAAATTTGATCCGTTACAGGTCCGTATCGCCGGTTTTTCTGAGACCTACAACTGCCCCTTCGCCCGTATGCTGCGGAAAAGACTTCATTCTCTGGGTGTCTACGACGGATTCAGGGTGGTTTTTTCTCCGGAAAGGGTAACGGGAGAGGTCATCATCCCCGAATCGAAAGAAAGAAATAAGAAAGCCATGGTGGGAACCATTTCATACATGCCCGCCCTCTTCGGTCTGACAGCTGCTTCTTGGGTGATCCGCGAAATATTGGGTCAGTCCGCCAATCCGTAAGTCAGCAAGGCAGACCGGAGTTCCGGTATGGTGATCGGCTTCGCCAGAATGGTCAGGTCACTGTCGACAAGGAACATGGTGGGGGTGGCATATACGTTATAATTCTGTGCTGCCGGACTGTTCCATCCCTTGAGATCACAGCAGCTCAGCCATCCGTAATCCTGAAGTCTCGCTGCCTGACGCCATTCATTCTCGTCACTGTCCAGCGAAACCGCCATTACTTCCCATTGCTTCTCCTTCTGCCCGAGGTAGATGTTCCCGATTTCCGGGACGGACTCCATACAATGGGGACACCAGCTGGCCCAGAAAACCACCAGAGTGTATTTCGACCCGGTCTCCGACAGCCTGACCACTGCACCGCTGGTGTCCGGCACGGAAATGTCGGGCGCCGTTCTGCCGATTGCCAGGTCCGCGTATTTCCTGAGTCGTGTCTCCAGATCGGTCGCCTGCTGTCCGTCATCACAATGCTCCGGGGCATAATGCTCCGAAATGTAATCCAGCACTTTGTCAAACTGGAATTTCCTGAACCCCCCAACCAGGTATTCCACCACAAAGTCGTAGATCACCGGATTGACCGATGCATGATCCATGATGACCTGAACCGCATCCTGAAAGGAGGCCTCGAGTTCCTCCCGGCCCAGTGAGGGGTTGCTGTAAAGCGATAGGTAATCGATCACCAGGGTGGTATACGCATTGCTGCGGATCAGCTCCACATCTGTGAAACCCACGTTGTCGAAAAAATGTTCCCGGATATACGGGTTCCTCCCGGAGGGGGGCATCTCAGGATCAATGTACAGCGGCCGGTATAACCTGATGATCCTTGTGACATAGGCTTCGGGATGGTCTTCTGTTTGCCGGCTGATGTAGCCGGCGAACGATTGTTGCACCCGCTCGAACTGAATGAGTATTTCCTTGTAAAAAGGATCGTCCCTGGGGTAATAGTCTACCATGGGGATCATAAGCTCCATTTTGCGGTGCCACATGTTGCGCTCGCGAAGGAAATCAATATATAGCCTGTTCTCAACGGATTCCCTGATCACAAGACTGTCATAAAGCCCGGAGATATGGGTTTCCAACCGGATATTCTCCTGATTGTATATCAGGTCCAGGAAGAGTTCCTTGCCCAGGATCAAACGGTAAATACCCGGAAGCCTTTCTGTGCTGAACAGAAAGATGAAATGCCCTGCGGTGTCCGGAGTTGCCGTGTCAACCAGGCTGGGCTTCTCGCCGTACATTCCGGCCAATATTACTTTATCCCCGGAAAAACCCCGAATGGTTGCGTCCAACGTATCAGGCGGGGCCGATGTAGCGTGGACCCCACTGATCATGATCATCAGATACCATGAAAAAGATAAAATGCCGCGAAAGTGCATGATTCGTGTTTTAAATACAAAAATATATACTCCTGCTGAATGTTCTGTGAATTTGTGACTGATTAGAAATACATCAAAATAATGACGAAAAACTAATCAGAAATTAAAATTTCAATGAGGAAAGGTGAAAGATTGCTTGAACAGGTCTCAAAAAGTTGTTAATTTTGAAGTGTTTGTAAAATTTTCTATTGATGAAACCTGATGAACCAGGCAGCCGTCCCGAATGGGTCATGAGCCGGATGAAGAGCTATTGTGCCCTGCAGGAGCGATGCATCAGCGAGGTAAAGGAAAAGTTGCAGGAATTCCGGCTTCAGCCCCGGGTGGAATCCCGGATCATCTCCCGGTTGATCGGGGAGGACTTTCTGAACGAGGAGCGTTTTGTGCGTGCTTTTGCAGGGGGTAAGTTCAGGATGAAGCAGTGGGGGAGGCTTAAGATCATCAGGGCCCTTGCAAGGAAAGGTGTACCAGAGATACTGATCGAACTGGGCCTCCGGGAGATCGGAGACCAGGAATACATATCGACACTCAAAAAACTGATATCGGCCAGGAACAAGGATATGAAAGAAACCAGCATCCTGATCCGAAACAGAAAACTTGCTAATTTTGCCATCTCAAGGGGTTTTGAGCCGGAACTGGTTTGGGATGTCCTGAATTTCAGGGATTAGGAGACTGTACAGGCAGGGGCCGGTTGAGTACCCCATTTGTAAATCATTATTTTGAAAATATATGGTGAATAAAGAGGACATCAGGGATGTCGGCAGAAGGGTGGACGCCCTGAGGAGGTTTCTTTGACATTGACGGTAAGATCCGTTTGATCGGCGAGGAGGAAAAGATCACTCTGGCCGAGAATTTCTGGAATGATCCCCGGAAGGCACGGGAGGTGCTTCGCTCCATCAACGAAAAGAAACGGTGGACCGTCAGGTTCGATAAGGTTCAATCCTCGTATGATGACCTCAGGGTCTTGTTTGAGTTCTTTGAGGAAGGAGAAGCGGGAGAGGATGAGGTGAGCCGGCAGTACCAGGCCGCACTGTCACTGATCGGGGAACTGGAATACATGAAGATGCTCGGCAGTGAGGAGGATCAGATGGGAGCCATCCTCGAGATCAACTCCGGTGCCGGCGGCACAGAGAGCCAGGATTGGGCCGCCATGCTGATGCGGATGTATATCCGCTGGGGTGAACGCAACGATTATAAGGTCAATGAGCTCGATCTGCTGGAAGGCGATGTGGCAGGTCTTAAATCGGTTTCCCTTGAGTTTGAAGGGGAATTTGCGTTCGGTTACCTCAAAGGGGAGAACGGTGTACACCGGCTCGTCAGGCTTTCCCCCTTCGATGCCGCCAACAAAAGGCATACTTCATTTGCCTCCGTTTATGTCTATCCTGTGGTGGATGATAATATCCTGGTGGATATCAACCCGGCCGACATCACCTGGGACACTTACCGCTCCAGCGGCCCCGGGGGACAGAATGTCAACAAGGTAGAGACGGCCGTCAGGCTGAAGCATGCACCCTCCGGCATCATTATCGAATGCCAGGAAACCCGCTCCCAGCTCCAGAACAGGGAGAAAGCCCTTCAGATGCTGAAATCCAAACTCTATGAGATCGAGCTGAGAAAGAAAAAGGAAGCCCAGGCAGCTATTGAGGGCAATAAAAAGAAGATCGAGTGGGGCTCCCAGATCAGAAGCTATGTCATGCATCCCTATAAAATGGTCAAAGACCTCCGTACCGGCGAAGAAACCTCCAATGTCCAGGCTGTAATGGACGGTGACCTGGAAAGCTTCATCAAGGCTTACCTGATGGAATTCGGGGGCAACTGATGCTGCCCAAAACAACATGTCATGAGCAAGATCAGGATCTATCATAATCCCAGATGCAGGAAGTCCCGTGCCGGACTGGAATACCTGAAGTCCAAAACCGACGCATTTGAAGTGGTGGAATATATGACAAAAAATCCTTCAGTGAAGGAACTTCAGGACCTTTTCATGCGGCTTGGCCTGAAGCCCTCTGAAATGGTCAGAACCCAGGAGGATGTTTTTCGTAAGCAGTTCAAAGGGAAACAATTTACCGATGAGGAGTGGATCCGGATCCTGGCGGAACATCCCAGACTTCTCCGCAGACCCATCGTGGTGAAGGAATACCGGGCTGTCTGGGCGGACCCCCCGGAGCAAATGGACATATTGTTTAAATAAATGAACATACAAAGAGATCAACATGAAGACCAGAATTGAAAAAGACACAATGGGAACGGTGGAAGTTCCTGCCGATCGTTACTGGGGGGCACAGACCCAGCGTTCCCTGATGAATTTCAGGATCGGAGACGAAGGATCGATGCCCGTAGAGATCATCAGGGCTTTTGCCTTCCTGAAGAAAGCTGCCGCCCTGACCAACATGGAACTGGAAGTTCTGCCGCGCGAAAAGGCAGAGCTTATAGCCCGGGTGTGCGATGAGATACTTGAAGGAAAGCTGGATGATCATTTTCCCCTGGTGATCTGGCAGACCGGATCAGGTACCCAGAGCAACATGAACATGAACGAAGTCATCGCCAACAGGGCCCATGTCATCAGGGGCGGGATACTGGGCGAAGGTCAGCGCTTTATTCATCCCAATGATGATGTGAATAAATCCCAGTCGTCGAATGATACCTTCCCGACGGCAATGCATATTGCCGGGTATGACCGTATCATCCGTACGACCCTCCCGGGAATCCGCAAGCTGCGGGAGACCCTGGCCTTAAAGGCAGATGAATTCCGTGATATCGTCAAAACCGGCCGGACACACCTGATGGATGCCACGCCGCTGACGCTGGGACAGGAATTTTCGGGGTATGTATCCCAATTGGACCATGGTCTCAGGGCGCTGGAGGCCACGCGTGACCACATCCTTGAACTGGCACTGGGAGGTACCGCAGTGGGAACCGGTATCAATACGCCAAAGGGGTATGCGGAAAAGGTAGCCGGGAAAATTGCAGAACTCACCGGACATCCTTTCCGGACGGCGGAAAACAAGTTTGAAGCCCTCTCTGCCCACGATGCCGTTGTGGAAACTTCGGGTGCATTGAAGATGCTGGCGGTCAGCCTGATGCACATTGCCAATAACATCAGGTTGCTGGCCTCCGGACCGAGATGCAGCATCGGCGAGATCATCCTTCCGGCCAATGAACCCGGCTCCTCCATCATGCCGGGAAAGGTCAATCCTACACAGACTGAAGCCCTCACTATGGTTTGTGCCCAGGTTATCGGGAATGACGTAGCCGTCACCGTTGGGGGAATGAACGGGCACTTCCAGCTGAATGTCTTCAAACCGGTCATGATCTACAACCTGCTCATGTCGGCCCGGTTGCTGGGTGAAGCATGCGTCTCGTTCAACGATCACTGCGCTGCCGGTATCGAAGCCAATCCGCAGAGGATAGGCAGGAACCTGGAAAACAGCCTGATGCTTGTCACAGCACTGAATACCCATATCGGCTATGACAACTCGGCCGCCATTGCCAAGAAAGCATATGCAGAAGGAAAAACACTCAAAGAGGCGGCAACGGAACTGGGGCTCGTTACCGCGGAACAGTTCGACGAATGGGTCGACCCGGCCAAAATGATCTGAAAGACCGCGACCGGCTATTCGAAAACAACCTTGTTGATGTAAAAAACCGTCCGTTTGTCATCACCCGCAAATGAGGCATTGCGGATGGTCTGAAACCCGTAGCAGAGGAAATAGGAGCCATACCAGTGGGTCATGGTGCTTCTCATGTCATCCATGATCCGGTCGTTGATATAGGTGGGATCAATTGCGAAGTATTCCACACCGGCTGCCGGATCCCCCTTGCTGATGATCTTCGATGCGATCTTGCCCTCACGGTTGTAAGCGAGAATGATGTCGCCGTTGTCGAAATGGATATTGATCCGTTTCTTGAGGTCCGATGTGAGTATATTGAATATCTCCATGCCGTTGTCCCATAACTTGTTCCCTTCACGGTCGAAGCATGACAGGAACGCATTGAAATACCGGTATCCGTCAAAAACAGAGTAGGACAGGGGCATCGGCCTGCCGTAATAATCATAATAGGTGTTGGTCACCGTATGGTATTCCTCATAATAACCCTCCGCGAGAAAATAAAACTGGTCCCTGTATTCAATAATATCATGGATGAGCAGGTCGTAATCCAGTGAAGTGCTTTCCGTCCCCTTTTTGGTTGCCTTTTTCCGGGCATTGAGGAATTCGTCGGCTCTCAGATAGCCCGTCAGGTTTTCAAATTCAAGGAAATTATAGAACCGGACATCGTTTTCGGCATCGGGTATGATTTTTTTTGTGAAAAAACCGGTGGATTCTTCCTGAAAGTATTCCTTGCTATCCATCCCTTTATCGCCGGTGTTGTCGAAAGTGCCGATGATCAGGAGTGTCCTGTCTCCCAGCAAAGCCATGCGTGCCGTATTGAATTTTCGGCCTGCCGGCGGAAGGATGGGATATTGCTGGTCCTCGGTTCCGTCATGCCTGAAGGCACGGACATACAGGAAGTACTCTCCCTTTGTGACGTAGTGATTGGTGACTACCCAGATGAGATTCCGGAGGGGGTCGATATAAAGGTCTTCCAGTTCCATGATGTCATTATATCCCAGTCCGATGGTCTCAGAGGCTCTTGTTCGGGTGTCGAAACGGATCACGGAACACTTTTCGCCGTGGTTCAGTCCCAGGTACAGCGATTCATCCATATGTTTCAGGTCAGCGATCCTGGAATCCTCCGGCAGCTCCATCCCGAACACCTCAAAACGCTCTTCCCGGATATCCAGTTTCGCGATCTGCAGGTTGAATGACTCGTGCTTCTTTTTATCATCAGGCTGGAAGAGAAAATAACAATAAGGGTCTGCAAAAATGGCCCTCCTGTAATCCATGGCTTCCAACAGAGGTATGTCCATCCGCCAGAGTTCCCTCATATCTGTATCGTAAAACACGAAAATCCAGATCTTTTTGTTCTCTTCGGAGAGGGTGGATTCGTAAAAAAGGGCAAAACCCTGCTCTCCGCAGGGCATTACACGGAAGGACGCCTCATCGGTCTCGGTTTCCACTTCAAGCCTGAGGGGGGGATCGTTTTGACCCTGAATATCGGCAACCGGACATCCGGAAAAGAGCAGGGTCAGTAGAACCAATACGGAAACCCCGTTCGGAAGCAATGCTTTGCGAGATGGTCCTGGTTCCATCATTCGGGTATTGGGTCGACTTTCTCGGTCCGGCTTCTATACTGATGATGTTTGATTTTGCCTGCCTGATCGGCCCGCCTGTCGTCGGACAGGCAGACAGGCAAAAGCAAAATCTTACAGATCAGCATATTTCAG